>JAIOSQ010000293.1 GCA_021107535.1 Bacteroidales bacterium
ACAGATATCGTTAATCCGTTAATCTGTTAATCGTTAATGAACAACCAACAACTTACCCACCGCACTTTCGTTTCCTGCCTGCAGGCGGAGCATATAGAGTCCATCCGGTAGGTCAGCTACATCAAGCTTAACTTTGTATTTGCCGGCAGTTTGTACCTGGTTAACCAATACCATAGCTTGCTTCCCAGTGATATCATAGACTTTTAATGAAACACTTCTGAATTCTGATATCTGGTATCTGATTTCTGATATCCCATTTGCGGGATTTGGAAAAACAGATATTTTGTTTAATTCCCGGGCATCATTTTCATCAATATTTTGAAAACCCGTAAATGTTCCAACTGTATTTGAATAATCGCTTCTGCCCAAGAAATAATATGCTCTTAGCCTATAATAGTAATTTGAGTTCGCTTCAAGGCCTTCAACAGTATAGGATGTTAAATTACCAACATCAAGGTTCTCATACCCCTCAACGAAAATGGTAAAGTCTTCATCAAGAGCTACATCTAAAAGATAACCAAGAGCATCGGTGGCAGCTTGCCAATTGGCAGTAAAACTATAATAGTCTATATCGTCAGCGGGTAATGCAACGATATCCCTCTGATCCAAATAATAGCTGCCTATATCACACCTGGTTCCATCAGGATCAAACATTGTGGAGTCGCCGGCATCTATGCAGGGAGAGTTTCCCAAAAGATGGTAATTGCCGACAAGAGGATTTTCGAACATTGGAATGCTGTCAATACATCCGATATATGCTCCTACGTTTGGAAATCCACCAAAACCAGCTTGTCCGTCCTGGATATTGCAATAATAAAAATCTGCACTACTGTTGTTATCCATAAAATTGACCTGGGCTCCTACATTAGCTGTATTACCCCAGAGGATGGTATTGCGGAACTGTGGGTTGCCCCCGGTCCATATATTAATCCCACCACCTTTATCAGCGGTATTATTAACGATGGTATTGTTGGTTATCTCGGGCGAGCTGTAATCCTGTATCTCAATGCCACCTCCCCACCCGGCAGTATTGTTATAAATAAGATTATAGCTGATCGTGGCGTTACAATTTTCAACCAATGAAATGGCACCACCACCATGATCAGCCAGGTTATTACTGAAGGTATTATTTATGATTTGTGGATTCGAATCAATGTAGCAGCCTATTGCACCGCCATAGCCGTGTCCCCATAAACCATTTCCATCTGCAAAATTGTCAGTAAACACATTATTATAGATCAAAGGAAGGGACCCATCATAGCAAATTATCGCCGCTGCAGAAATAGCCAGATTATTGGTGAAGGTGCTGTTTTTGATTAACGGACTGCTTGCAATCAGGCAAATCGCTCCCCCGCAGGGAATGTCTATATTGACCTCCATTGCTTCATTATGATCAAACAGGCAATGATCAATAATGAACTTGCTATAATTGACAGCAGCTAAGGCACCGCCTGAGTTATCCGGGTGAGGTCCGTAAGCCTTACCATATTCAAATACACAATACTCAAACCTCGAAGTGTCATTTCCAGGTGGCGTATCAATAAATCGAATACTTTTCCAGCCGCTTAATGGATCGGCTGCAGTAAAAATGATGGAATCCGTTTCTGTTCCAATAGCAAGGATCTGTCCCTGGATAAACATAGTGTAACTTCCCTGCCACTCAACCAGCACCCCGGCTTCGATCGTTAATGTGGTACCATCCTCGACGGTTGTTTCACCCTCAATAAGGTAGGGAGACCCGACCGTATCCCATGTGCCGCTGATCGGTCCTGGTGGAACATGTGTCTGTGAATAACTTGCAATACTGAATAGTATCGCGATGAATAAGAATAATAATTTTTTCATGATGACCTCCTTTTTTTCGGTAGGCGGTGAGCAGTACACAGTTGGCAGTTAAAATTAATTATTAGCCTACTGCGTATTGCCTACTGCCTAATGTTAATGAACAACTTTTACCTTTCCCAACAAATTCCTTTCAGGATCATCCCTGGCCGGATAAGTTGATTTTTAAGGTTTTAGTCAAAGTTATATTATACAGGAGGGGAATGGGGGAAGGATGTAATTATGCAGGGAGGAAATGTATAAGCGTGGGGGGTTTTTGGATTAACGATTAACTGATTAACAGATTAACAGATTTATAGATTTCAGATTTATAGATTTATAGATTTACGGATTTGCGATATCTGATTTATATTGGATTTTTGAATTTGTGATTTTTTATTGTAGAAAGTTTATTTTTTTTGGGTACAAAAGGATGATTTTGGTATTAATAATAAAGAGTGGTTATGAACAGGTATGAACTTGAAGAAAGACTTATTGATTTTGCTGTACTAATTTATAGGATTACAGAGCAATTTCCAGGATCAAAGGAAGGAATATATTATAAAGATCAGATTATTCGATCCTCTGCATCTTCAGCATTAAACTATGGTGAAGCTATGAGTGCTGAATCTGGCAAAGATTTTTTGCATAAAGTCAGAATAGTGCTAAAAGAACTTAGAGAAACATTTGTAGCCCTGAGGATTATAGATCGCATACAACTCATCAAAGCCGGGAATGAAATAGATAAAGCAATAAAAGAAAACAATGAATTGATATCAATTTTTGTAAAAACTATCCAAACCTCCCTCAAAATCAAACATCCCAAGTCCCCCATCAGAAACAAATCAAATATCGTTAATCTGAAAATCAGTTAATCGTTAATCTGTTAATCGTTAATCACCCCCCCACAAACCTCTCATACTCCTCCAGATCCCACTCCAATCCCATCTCCTCAAACATCGACTTTGCCTTCATCAGGTATTCGGTTCCGTTCATGCCATTAAGCCTATCTTTTTTATTTTTCGGATCACGCAGAAATTTGCCGACTTCAAAATAAGTACGTGACAATTCGAGGTTTCCACCATAACTTAATGCAGCTTTTATAGATTTGTCAAAATTCCGAAGGGCTTTTCCTTGTTTGTTCAGGTCCCAGAATACGATTGCACGTAAACGATATGATTCGGTAAGATTACAGATGTACTTTTTTGAATTTTTTACCAGTTCTTGTGTTGCTTCCAATAATATTTTCCCATCTCTTTTCTCAGGCGGTTGTTTTTTTAGTTCGGCAATTTCAATATAACTTTTTGCAATGAGGCATTTGACAACACCGGATCGAATCCTGAATCCTTTTAAAAGTTTTTCCGCTTCATTAAGGTTGTTTTTGGCCTCAGTATATTCCTGGCGGATGGAAAAAGCCATTGAGCGGAAACTATAAATCATAAGCAGCTGCATTATATGATCAGATTTTTTTGCTAATTCGATAGCATCATCTGTAACCTTTAGGACCTCTTCCATCTTGCGGAATTTAATGTATAAAGCTGACTTCACCCGGTGATATTGCACTTCCGGAAAATCGTCATCAAACACTTGACTTAAACTTCTCAAGCGATTCAGATAATGTAAAACAAGCTTTTCATTACCTGCCTCAATGGTATTCAAACCGGCAAATAGATTGTACATTGTTGCAGGCCAGTATTCCCCTATCTGAATAGCTAGCTTATATATCTTCTCTTCATCCTGGTACTCAGTTATGTGACCTGCAACATGGGCATAGTGAGGATAAAGGTAATTGATGTAGAGCCATCCGGTCTTATCCTGATCTTTTATATGCTTCTCTCCAAAATTCAGGATCTTGTAACCAAGCTTTATTAATTTGCCTGACCAGAAAAAAATGGCACTAACGGTTGCAAACATTTGAACTTCATTGCCCGGAAACCTATATCTGCTGATAAGCCTTGTAGCATAAAAAGATTCAAAAATCCTCACCGGATCAAATGAAGTCATGGCTCGTCCTTTATTGTATATGACTTTCATAAGTTTGATTTCAATCTCGCCGGCTTCACGTTTGGACCTGCCTTTATAGAAATATAGGATCTTCAACAGTAGTAAAAAATTATAGGTAGTATCAAGTATTTTACGCAAACCTGCCTGAGGAATTGGTTTCCTGTAAAAAGCATAAACCTTATCAAAATATTCACATGCTTCCTTATATTGTCCTGTGGCAAATAAAGAAAAGGCAAGTTTTTCCTCCAGGTCAACAACCTTTTGCCGGTCAGGTATATTTCTGTTAATCTGAATATGAGTTTCCAGGGCTTTTTTCAAGTAATTAACAGCCTCGGAGAAAGCACCTGATTTCATGGATTCTTCGCCAGCTTTGATTAAATACTCTTCTGTTTTCCCTTGGTGCCCGGCTTTGCTGTAATGAAGTGCCAGCATTCCGTAAAACTCATGAATACGTCCGGCAAAAACTTTTTCGATAGATCCCGCTATTTTAAAGTGCAATTCTTTCCTTGTTTTTTCAACTATCGATTCGTAGGTGGCCTGTTGCGCTAATGCATGTTTGAACAGGAATTCTACTTCGTCTTTCTTCTTTCGCTCATTTATTAACTGGACGTCTTTCAGGTATTCCAGTTTACTGTCCATCTCCTCGATCGTTTCTGCAGCTTCTTCCAATACTTTAAAATAAAAATTCCTTCCTATTACCGAAGCAGTCTTCAGCAGGCTTTTAGTTTTTTCATCCAGGCGGTCAATTCTCGATAATATGACATTATCAATGGATTCCGGAATATTAGCGTATTTGATATTTTTAGTGAGAAAAAAGTTATTATCTTTTATTTCAATCAAGCCTTCATCGATTAGTGACCGTATCACTTCTTCGATAAAAAACGGATTGCCTGCAGCTCTTTCAATGATAAGATTATTAATCTCTACAGGAAGATTTGTTTGATGCAACAGGTTTTGGATCAGTTCTTCCGATTCTTTATGAGCTAAAGGCTCTATTTTTATTTCCAGAGAATATGCTTTAAGGTTTTCGTCAAGGAATTTTCTGATACGCTGTCCTGTTTCCTTGTGCCCCGGCCTGAATACATTTACGAACATAATACGGTTATTGCGTGCAAGCTTAAACAGCGATTCCAAAACGATAACAGATGAAATATCGCACCAGTGTGCATCTTCTATCACGATCACAACGGGACGTATTGATGCAGCTCGGGAGATCAAATCACGAAGGTTTTTCAGGATCAGGTTTTCCAATGCTTCCCCCTCGATATCTTTGGTGCGTTCTTTGGCTTTTCCTTCAATCCGGTAGCCCATCATGGTGGCAATAAAAGGGAATATTTCATCAAAAGCTTCGGCATAAACACGTTGGATACCCCTTTGCAATTTATTAAGTGAGTCATCCGGAGAATCTTCTTCTTTTATCCCTGCCCAGGATCTGATGATCTGGGTGATAGGATGGAAACTAAGGTTCTTTCCGTTTGATACAGCCCTGCCTTCGAAAAATGTCACTTTTTTCACCAGCTCTTTCTGCCTGATCTCTGCCATCAATCTTGATTTGCCTATACCAGCTTTTCCAATAATATTAACTATTGAGCCACGGCCATTGATCAATTGTATGAATTGTTTTTCCAGCTGCCGGGATTCTTTCTCCCTCCCGACCATTGCAGAACTAATCATACGGCCTGTTTGTGTACTGATGGAGACAGGCGATTTTTTCCTTCCCATTACCTGGAAAACAGACAATGGTTTTTTTAAACCTTTAACAGGCACTGGCTCCATTGCCTGACACTGGTATTTGTCTTTGATGTTTTCATAGGTTTTTAAACCTGTTAATACCTGGCCTTTCTCAGCGATGTCCGAGAGCCGCCCGGCAATGCTTACCGTATTACCTATTACCGTCATGGATGTTTTATCATCCTTACCGACATTGCCGAGCAAAACGGAACCTGTTTTAATACCTACCTTGATTTCAATTGGTATAGATAATTCAATGTTACTGTTAAGTTCAGTGATTTTATTAAGTAGTTCCAAAGCAGCACCTGTAGCCTTAGCTGGTGCTCCTTCAGGGTCATCTGCGATACCAAAAGTGGCCATATAAGCATCACCCATGAATTTATTGATCTTTCCATCCCATAATGTGATAACAGATTCAACAACTTCAAAGCATTGGTTCATCAATTTGCTTATCTCTCCGGAATCCATTGTCTCCGATAATTTATCGAAGCCTGAAATAGCAGCATGCAGTATGGTGGCTTGTTGTTGTTCAGATGTAGTTTGATGTACGGTCATATGTATTGGCTTGAGAAATAATACTCATCATACTATTTATATGTAAAGATAGTGGATGAGTAGTGAGATTAGAGGTCAAATTAATAAACGCCTGTATGAAATGTATGAACGTGTGATATTTTTATTTTAATGAACCTATTTAAAAGTGATCCTCCCTGTATTCAGGCCAGGCTTTCGAACAGGTTCAGCAACATTTCCCGTTTACGCGAAGCCACGGGGACAATAGAACCGTCAGACATGATCACATCACCACTGTCGGTTTTGTCGAAATAGCTAAGTTTATCGATGTTGATGATGTGGGATTTATGGATCCGGTGAAAGCCTTTATCAATAAGTGTTTCTTCCCACCCCTTGATCGCTTTGGAAACAAGGACCTGTCTGCCGTCCTGGATAAAGAAAGTTGAATAATTGCCATCGGCTTCTACACGGATAATATCATCCGTATTTATCAGATGAACATGTTCATTGGTTTTGAGTATGATCTTATTAGTTTTGTTAAGGATCTTAATATTTTCTTCCAATGCTTTTACCTGCATCTTCTCCTCGTACCGGATAAGATCATCAGCTTTGTTGATGGCACATGCCAGTTCTTCTTTATCAATTGGTTTAAGAATGTAATCTACAGCATCAAATTTATATCCTTTGATTGCATATTCAATATAACCAGAGATAAAGATGACTTTAAAATCAGGTTTATCGAAATGCTTGATCAGGTCAAAGCCGCTGCCATCGGGCATCTTTATATCGAGCAACACAAGATCGGGCTCATGTTTATTGATGGCTGCAACACCGCTTTGAACACCATTTGCCGTTTCAACAATCTCTACATTAGGGCAATAAGAGCTTATTGCCTGTGAAATGATTTCCACAGCAAATGGATCATCATCAATGATAATGATGCTTATCATACCGGGATCCTCAAATGATTTAACGTATAAATATAGTGAATTTCAAAAGCTTAGTCAAGTAGCTTCACAGTTTTTATTCTCAGCGCTCATAAAAACTGAGTCTTACTAATTCCAAACTCAGTAAACGGGAATATTAATATCTTTGCCAGCACAACAGGAAGCTGCAAATGAAAATCCTGCAAATAGACAATAAAGCCCCTTATCCGTTAATCTGTTAATCCGTTAATCGTTAATTAAAAGCTAATCGGATGATCAATTGTCCAGCTATAGTAGCTTAAAAAATGAAGTGCTAAAATTATTAGCAAAAAGACATATTTGTATTTTAATCTATGAATTGACGAGGATAAAATCAAAAACAATGGAAATAGCACTGAGACAAATCTTGTCATCGAAGTTACAGATCCTGAGCATAGTGGCAATAACAAACCAATTAAAACTAACACATTCAAACTTAAAGGGAGCTTTTTCCATACTCCAACTGCATAGATTATGACTAAAATTGCAAATATTGAATTGTATTGGGTTGCCAGGTCCCCTTTGCGAAAAAAAGAAAGCAATGGAAAAGTAAGTTCTCTATACCAACCATCTTGTGCTATGCTAAATGCGAAAAAATACCCGGTCATTTTGTATTGATAGTAGCCATAAGCCAGGAATACTATTGGTGCTGAAATAAATGCTATTGAGTGAATTAGGTTATTCGAGTCAAATAGTTTCCTCCAATCAATTCTAAGATTTTGCAGTATTCCATTTCTCTCCAGGAAAAACAAATACATTGGGATCAAAATAAAAATGCCATTTGGTCTTAACAGTGTTAACGGAATCAATAGCAATGCTAAGAGAACATATCGTTTATAATGAATACATATGAAGCCATAAATAATAAATGTAAAAAATAGTGCTTCCGTATAAAACATTGAATAGTAAAAAGAGAAAGGAAAGCTAAATAAAATCAATGCATTGAAAAATGCGAGTGAACGATCTTTGAAAAAAATAAGACCAAACCAATATAATCCAATAATAGAAAAAGCAGAAAAGATCAAGCTCCAAATAAAAGCACTATTGTTAAAACTAAGACCAAAAACCTTTGAGGTGAGTGCATTTAAGGCTGGATAAAAGGGAAAGAAAGCCCACTCGCTTTGTTTAAAGTCTGCTCCTTCTGAATAACCCAGGTCTTTTATGTTACTAATTTCAGAGTATCCATTCTCTGCAATTTTTTCATACCAATGAGAGTCATTTTTTTTTACACTACTGATATATTGATCGTAGAAAGGCTTATCGCTTCCACTTTGATTTACAATGACTGGAATTAGTAAGTAAGAAAATTTGATGCCGATTGAAAATAATATTAATATTAGAATATGTTTTCTTTTCATATTATAAACTGCGTGTGTTTCTTGAGTGGTAAATTTAGTAAAAGTTCTTTGAATGAAGAATATCCTGAGCGTGCAAGCCCCTTATGCACCTTGCACCTTCCCATCCATAATTCATAATCCATAATTAAAAGTGGAAAAGTAATATCTTTGCTCCTCAAGCTTATGCCCACATGAAAATCTTACAAATAGCCAATAAAGCCCCTTATCCTCCCAAAGATGGCGGATCCATTGCAACGCTCACCATGAGCAGGGGCTTCAGGGACTTGGGTCACGAGGTGACTGTCCTGGCTATGAATACTTCAAAGCATCCGGTTCATGTGGATGATATTCCGGAAGATCTTAGCAGAGACATCCGCTTTATCCTGGTTGATGTCGATACAGCCTTGTATCCGTTCAAAGCATTAAAGAACCTTCTTTTTTCCAGCTTACCATATAACGCCGAGCGTTTTATAACAAAGGATTTCACGGATCGTTTAATGAAACTGCTTAGCGATGAGGAATTTGATGTGATCCAACTGGAAGGCCTGTACCTGGCGCCGTACATGCCGTTGATCAGGAAGCACAGCAAGGCCCATGTTGCCATGCGGGCCCATAACATTGAACATGAGATCTGGGAGCGGACGGTGAAACAGAGGTCAGGGCTCACGAAGCTATATACAAGCATCATTGCCCAAAGAGTGCGAAAGATGGAACTAAAGTACCTAAATAGATATGATGCCATGGTACCCATCACAAGTCGCGACGGAGATATATTAAAGTCGCTGGGTTGCACCCTGCCGGTTCATGTTTCCCCCACTGGGATTAATTCCGCTGATTTTAATAAATACAATTCCAAACCTGATTTTCCGTCCATCTTCCATATCGGGGCCCTCGACTGGTCGCCCAACCAGGAAGGTATTGAGTGGTTCCTTAAAAATTGCTGGAAAAAGCTATATAGGGAATATCCTGAACTGAAATTCTATATTGCCGGGCGGAATGCCCCTGACCATATCAGGAATATCAATGAGCCTAATGTTGTTTTTCTTGGCGAGGTGGATAATGCTTATGCTTTTATGGAAGAGAAAGCCATCATGGTAGTACCTTTGCTATCGGGTAGTGGCATGCGCATCAAGATCATTGAAGGGATGGCACTGGGGAAATCCATTGTTTCCACTTCCATCGGGAGTGAGGGCATAGAAACCAGTCATGGTGAGAATATAATTATTGGCGATGATCCGCAAAATTTTACCTCCGGAATTGAGAGCCTGTTGAATAATTTTGATAATTTTGAAGCGATTGGCAGAAATGCCAGGAAATTTATTGAAGCAAAGTACGATAATTTATCAATCTCTAAAGCCCTCACAGGTTTTTATAAGGAACACATCTAATGCTGGTGCTGGCTATAATCTTCTGCTTGTCTGTACTCCTCAT
>JAIOSQ010000172.1 GCA_021107535.1 Bacteroidales bacterium
CCTGAATGCACCCTCTTTTTTGTCTAATTTTGCATTTTAGTTTTCTGGATTTATCATAATTCTTTCCCGAAAAATGCCCGAGTTTACACATCTGCATGTACATACACAATTCTCTATCCTCGATGGCGCGAGTAAGATCTCCGCATTGATGGAAAGAGTGAAGGAAGGAGGGATGCACGCTCTGGCCATCACCGACCACGGAAATATGTACGGGGTGCTGAAATTTGTTCAGGAAGCAAAAAAGCAGGGAGTAAAACCCATCATTGGCTGCGAAGTTTATGTTGCAGCTGAAAGCCGTCATAAGAAGATCGAGAAAATTGACCGCAGCGGCCATCACCTTGTTCTTCTTGCCAAAAACAAGCAGGGCTATAAAAACCTTTCGAAATTAACCTCGCTGGGGTATCTCGAGGGCTTTTATTATACTCCGAGAATTGATAAAGAACTGTTGCGAGAGCACAGGGAAGGACTGATCGCATCTTCAGCATGCCTTGGTGGTGAAATACCGACTACCGTGATGAGGCATGGGGTCGAAAGGGCAGAAGAAGTGTTGCTTGAGTTCCTGGGAATTTTCGGAGATGACTTCTATCTTGAGTTGCAGGATCATGGCTGGCCGGAACAAAAGAGCGTAAACAAGGTACTGCTTGAGCTCGCCAGGAAACATGATGTGAAGGTAATCGCCACCAATGATGTGCATTTTGTTTATGAGAATGATTTTAATGCCCATCGCATCCTGATCTGTCTCAATACGGGGAAGGACCTTGATGATGCATCCGGAATGCATTATTCCGGGCAGGAGTTTCTGAAAACGCCACAGGAGATGGCAGCGCTCTTTGAAGATCATCCCGAAGCCTTGGCAAATACTCAGGAAATTGTAGGCAAGATAGAAGAATACGACATCACCACCAATAAGATCAATCTACCCCATTTCCCCTTACCGGATGGATTTGATTCAGAAGATAAGTATCTGCATCACCTGACTTATGAAGGGGCAAAGAAATTATATCCTGAACTTACGGAAGAGATCAGTGAAAGGCTTGATTTTGAATTATCCGTGATCAAAGAGATGGGTTTTCCCGGATATTTCCTCATTGTGCAGGATTTCATTGCCGAAGCCCGCAGGATGAATGTTATTGTTGGGCCGGGCAGGGGTTCAGCAGCAGGATCTGCAGTTGCATACTGCACAGGGATCACAAATATCGATCCTATCAGGTACAAGCTGCTATTTGAGCGGTTTCTGAACCCGGAAAGGGTAACCATGCCTGATATTGATGTCGACTTTGATGATGAAGGAAGAGATAAAGTACTGCAATATGTGGTTAAGAAATACGGTAAGGATAGGGTGGCACAGATCGTGACTTTTGGGACTATGGCGGCGAGAAGTGCTATCAGGGATGTAGCCCGCGTGCTCAAGCTTCCGCTACCGGATGCCGACAGGTTGGCAAAGCTGGTGCCTGAGAGGCCCGGAATTACCCTTAGCCAGGCATATAAGGAAGTTCCGGAACTGGCCGACATAAAAAAGAAAGGAAAGGAACTGGAGAAGAAAACACTGGTTTTTGCAGAAACCCTTGAAGGTTCTTCCCGTCATACCGGTACACATGCCTGTGGTGTGATCATTGGCCCCGAGAACCTGATCGAACATATCCCCCTTAGTACAGCCAAGGATTCAAGCTTGATGGTGACCCAATACGAAGGCAAACAGGTGGAGTCGGTGGGAATGCTTAAGATGGACTTTCTCGGGCTTAAAACGCTTTCGATCCTCAAAGATGCTATCCGGAACATTAAGAAGAGTTACGATATTGAGATCGATATTGATGAGATCCCGCTTGATGATGAACTGACCTTTCAATTGTACCAGCGTGGCGAGACCATCGGAACCTTTCAGTTTGAGTCAGAAGGAATGCGCATGCATCTGAAAGATCTCAAGCCGACGAATATTGAAGACCTGATTGCCATGAATGCCCTGTACAGGCCCGGCCCTATGAGCTTCATCCCTATTTATATCAATCGTAAGCACGGCAGGGAAAAGGTCGAGTATCCTCATCCTATGATCGAGGATATCCTGGAGCCTACCTTCGGTATCATGGTGTACCAGGAACAGATTATGCAGACCGCCCGGATCATGGCAGGATTCTCACTTGGAAAAGCAGACATTCTCCGTCGTGCCATGGGTAAGAAAAAGATTGAGATTATGCAGACTCAGAAGATCGAGTTCATCGAAGGTGCTCTCAAAAAGAATATTGAAAAGGAAAAGGCAGAAGAGATCTTTGGGATCATGGAACGTTTTGCTGAGTATGGATTCAACCGTTCGCATTCAGCTGCATATTCTATGATCGCATATCAAACTGCATATCTGAAGGCCCATTATCCGGCTGAATACATGGCTGCAGTATTGACCCACAACCTGAATGATATTAAAAAGATAACCCAGTTTACCGATGAAACCAAGCGCCAGAATATTGACGTGCTGGGTCCTGATGTGAATGAAAGTGCATACACCTTTACCGTAACCAAAGAAGGGACTATTCGCTTCGGTATGGGGGCTATCAAAGGAGTGGGTGAAGCTGCCGTAAAGGCCATTGTTGCAGAGCGGGAAGCCCATGGTCCTTTCCGGAATATTTTCGATATGGCCAAAAGGGTAAACCTCCAGGCCGTAAATAAAAGCTGTTTTGAAGCACTGGCCAAGGCAGGGGCATTCGACCGCTTTGAAGGAACTCATCGTGCCCAGTTCTTTCACCGCCAGAATACCGATGACACCATCTTTCTGGAAAAAGTGATCAGGCACGGGGGTAATTTTCAGGAAAGACAGAATTCTGCGCAGCAATCCTTGTTTGGAGAAGATAGTTCAGTTGATGTTCCCGACCCGGAAATGCCTGATTGCAATCCATATACTAAAATTGAACAACTGCAGAAGGAAAAGGAGGTAACGGGATTCTATATTTCCGGCCACCCGCTTGATGATTTTTCTCTTGAGATAGATAATTTTTGTGATGCAACGATTGCGGAACTCCGCAATGAACCTAAAAAGTATTTCAATAAGGCTATCACCATTGCAGGAATGATCACCACTGCGCAACAACGCATAAGTAAAACAGGAAATCCTTACGGGGTTTTTACACTTGAGGATTTTTACGACAGTAAGCAATTCTTCCTTTTTTCGGAAGACTACCTTAAATTGAAACATTTCCTGGTGGAGGGTTTCAATGTATTGCTCCAGGTCAGGGTACAGTTCAGGAGGGGAGGAGAGGAACAGCTTGAAATAAAAGCTATAGGCATCACGCTGCTACCTGAAGCTTTGGGAAAATTTACCAGGAGCATTACACTCAACCTGAATGCTGACGAGATTGGAAAAGAGTTGATCAAAACCCTTCAGGAAATGATCAGGGCCAGCAAAGGCAATTGCCTGGTTAAATTCAAGATCACGGATACGGAAAACAAAACCGTATTGCAAATGCAGCCAAGGAATAGTGCAGTGGATCCTGCCGCTTTTATAAGAGAACTTAAAAGTATGCCACAAATTGAATATAAACTAAATTAGCTAACAGTTGTTTAATTAATTAATAGCTCTGAACCAAAATAAAATTTTAATTTTACAGTTTCAATATTGTTCAATCATCATCATAATAATAATAATAATAATAATAAATTAGAAAAAATGGCTTTAGAATTTACCGATGCAAATTTTGAGGAGCTGGTGCTCAAATCAGATAAACCAGTAATTGTTGACTTTTGGGCAGAATGGTGTGGACCTTGCCGCATGGTTGGTCCGATCGTCAGCCAGCTTGGAGATGAATACAATGGCAAAGCTGTAGCAGGAAAACTGAATGTTGACAGCAATCCCGGCATTACCTCGAAATACGGGATCAGGAATATTCCTACAATCCTTTTCTTTAAAGCCGGAGAACAAATGGATAAACAGGTTGGAGCCGTACCCAAGCAGGTACTGGAAGCTAAACTCCAAAAACTCCTTTAGAATAATTAAGTGTTAAATGAAAAAAGGAGAGGCGCGTAGCTTTACGCGTCTCTTTTCATACATAGAACTTTCCTCATCATGCAGTATTCAATAGATCAAAACAGGCTACAGCAGTTCGGCTCTCTCGAATTTATTGCTCGCCAGGTCGTGGAGGGTTTCATTACGGGTCTGCATAAAAGTCCGTTCCATGGTTTTTCGGTTGAGTTTGCCGAGCACAGACAATATAACCAGGGGGAGTCCATCAAACACATCGACTGGAAATTGTTCGGACGTACAGAAAAACTCTTCGTGAAAAGATATGAGGAAGAAACCAATCTGCGCTGCCATATTATTATCGATAATTCCAGCTCTATGTATTTTCCGGTAAAACCGGATATTAACATTGATAATCCAAATAAAATTACCTTTTCTGTGTATGCAGCAGCAGCACTGATCAATTTATTGCAGCGGCAACGTGATGCAGTGGGACTGAGTCTGTTTTCCGATAAGATAGAGTTAAGTACAAGGGCACGCTCTACTTCGGTACACGTAAAATACCTGTATACGGAAATGGAAAAATTGCTGAAGCCCATTGCAGCCAATGTAAAGAAACCTACCATGGCCTCAGCATCCATTCATCAGATCGCCGATATGATCCATAAACGTTCCCTGGTGGTGATCTTCAGTGATATGCTGGAGCGTCACGGAGACCTGGATGAAATGTTCTCAGCTTTGCAGCATTTAAGGTATAACAAGCATGAAGTGATACTGTTTCATGTAGTTGATAAAGCAAAGGAACTTGATTTTGATTTCGAGAACAGGCCATATAAATTTGTTGATATGGAAAGCGGTGAAGAGTTAAGGCTGACCCCCCTGGAGCTCAGGAAAGAATATGTGGAAAGTGTGGGTGAGTTCGTGAAGGAACTTAAGCTTCGCTGTGGAAAGTACATGATCGATTTTGTCGCTGCCGATATCAATGCGGGCTTCAGACAGATCCTGCACCCTTATCTCCTGAAAAGGGAAAAGCTTTATTAAAGCATAATATTTATTTTCAGGTCGCTCCTACGGAGCTTATTTGTAATTTGATTATTCATACCATAAACAGTTTGCTTCTAACGGAGTATTTTCCCTCCTGCTAATTTTTTAAAAATATCCCGTAGGGATAAGCTGTCTATAGCAATGTGGATTTATCAAGGTATTAAGCGCCGTAGGTGCGGCCTGTTTATTCAATAAAATCAAACAAATATTTATCGTTAAAATCTATTTTAAATATATTAAGAAATCCTATATATTCTTCTCTGAAAATTCTTTTTTCGTGGTGCTTTTCTTGATTCTCTATGTAATTTATTACACTTGTAAGTTGAGAATATCCATAAGAAAATGCGCCAAATCCCTCCTGCCATTCAAACCTGCTTTTTATCCAGGCTTTCTCTTTAATAAATTTGGAAGAACCCGCTTTTATGTCTCGTGTTAAATCTGAGATGCAAATATTTGCTTTCATACCAACGAGAATATGAGTGTGGTCAGGCATGCAATTTATTGCAAGGAGTTTTTGTCCTCTTCTCGTAATTATTCCGGTAATATATTTGTGCAATTCTTCTTTGTTTTTTTTCGGGATAAGATTTAAGCGTCCTTTGACTGCAAAAACAATTTGGATGTAAATTTGTGTATATGTGTTCGCCATAACGTTTATTTTTAGGTCGCTCCTACGGAGCTTAATATGTAATTTGATTATTCATTCTATAAACAGGTCGCTCCTACGGAGCTTAATTTGTAATTTAATCATTCATCCTTTAAACAGTCTGCTCCTGACGAAGCATTTTTTCCCTGCTAATTTTTAGAAATATCCCGTAGGGATAAACTGTTTATAGCAATATGGATTTATCAAGGCACTTAGCGCCGTAGGTGCGGCCTGTTTATTTAATAATGCCTTTATTTGTAATTAATTATTCATTTTGCCTCCCCTCATCTTATAATTTAATCCTCAGTTGAACTTTTATTTCCGGCAGCTTATTTCCTTCCATCTCTTCCAGTCCGCTTCCAACAGTTTTTCTGTCAGTATAGTTTGTCATGGAAAACCGCAGCCAGGCATCGAGCCATTTCCGGGGGCTGTACCTGATAAGAATATAATACCTGAACCCTTTCCCGTAATATGCCGGCATAGAAGATGCATATAATACATCGTTTTCGTAAGCATAAATCCTGCTACCATAGCCATCCGTGTTGAAAAGTGCATACCTGAAAGTTAATTTTACTGGTATGGCCGGTGGATGGAAGTACACATCTTGAAGAATCATGCCCCCACTGCTTCTCTCCACTGAATTTCCTGAATTTATAAGCGTATATTCTGCCTGGCTTTTAAAAGAAAAGTAAGGAGAACCGGCATATCTTATCATGAAACGGAAATTGTGTTTCTTTTCGTTGCGTAGCTCATCGAACCAGCTCAGATTGTCATTGCTTTTAATATCTCCGTTTTTGTAACGATACCTTAAGTTAAGTTCTGTATTTCGTGCAGGCCTGTAGCCAAGTAAAACATAATGATCCTGTCCACGGAATGTATTGATGCTCCGCGAAGTGAGCCACGGATAGCTGTAATGGTCCGCAGAGACCTGTATAACAAAAGTCCTGAACAGCGGCATTTCCATCGCGATCCTGATGCCTCTTTCGTTGGCGTTGCCATCGCGCTTACCATATGCCTGTGCCATGAGATTCTGGTATTGATGCCTGTATTCCCTGTAAAGGATCGTTATGATGCTACCATTATCAGTATTATGTGTGAGTCCTGCCAGTATTGCCCATCCGCCATTGATGCTGTAGGCAAGCTCACCGAACAGGTTGGTCTTTTTTAGGAGGATGTCGAAATCAATTCCGGTATTCAGGTTTTCCCGGCCACGGAAACGGAACATGTTTGAAGGTATATCATCTCTGACAAGATCAATATCGAAAACTGTTTCAAATGCTGTTATGCCGATGCGAAAATGCTCATGAGAATATGTAATATGACCGCCATAATGTTGCTGCATCAAGGCGTTTTTGTCATGGAGTTCATTCAGGGTTCTGTGATAACCTCCGGAAGGCAAAGAAGAAGCTTCTTCCTTGCTGTTACGGATTACAATATTTGCATCTGTTTTTTTTCTGGAATAGAAGATGCTGAATTCCAGTCTTTTCCATGCCATGCTAAGGGCCCCTCCACGCATAAACAGGCCTTCATTGACAGAGGTGTTAGGGCTGATACCCGGTGCATAACGCTTCAGGGTGGATGGATCGCTTCCCCCACTGAACGAAAGGCCGGACCAAAGCACCAGCCCCTGGCCGAAGCGGACATGATAATCTCCTAAAATGATCTTCCTGATCAATCCAAGATCTTCAAACCCGAGATGAAAAGAATAGAAATCAAAACCGGCTGGTCTATCCAGTTGTTCTTTTATTGGCTGTGCCAGGTATGAGGGCACATTGAAAAAAAGTTCGCCGGGATCTTTCTCGGCAAGAAAGCCGATGCTCATTTTATTGTACAGCTTATATCGATAGCGCAGGTAATAACGATTCGGGTCACCCAGGTAAAAGGACCCACTTTTATCTGCCTGCAATGAATCGGTGGGAATCCGGTATCCTGCCGGCGTTCCCAGCTTCCGCTGATAGCGAAGGATGAGTTCATGTTTGCCCCGGAGCAGTCGGCGGTGGTTAAATGATCTTTTTACTACAGGCTTTACCACTACGAAAGGCATGATCTTTTCCAGGGTATTCCGCCCCAGGCCGTCAATGGCCTTCAGCTCATAGATGGAATAGAATATGCCATATTTTTTCCTGTAATCGATAAGGTTTTTTATCTGGATATCGGTAAGGAAAACCAGTTTCTTCAGCTCACTTTTATCAGCTTCATTCAGGTTCAGCGGGTTCTCCAGGAAATAATCAAGGCCTGCCGTCAATTCACTGAAGTCAATGCCGGCTTCAGATTCTTCTTCCAGGTGTTCCAACTGTTTGCTGATGATCTCACGGCCTGTCAGCAGTACACTGTCTGGCTGCTGTGCAAAAAGTTCCGGCATGCCAAGTAAGAAGATGATCCCGTAAATGATCTTCCACTTCATTTTTCAAAGGAATAAGTGAATGAAAGCTGGGGTGAGTATCCGAGGTAGGAATGCACGGAAGAGGCAATGTCGATCACAAGCTTTTTTAGTCTGAATCCTGCTCCGAAAGTATACCTGGCCGGTCCGCTGGTGATGCCGGCCCTGATGAAAAACCTGCTCTTGTAACGGTATTCAACACCAGCAGAAATAACGGCGGCATCGGCTGTTGATTTCATAATTTCTGCGCAGATAGTCAAAGATGCTTCAGGTTTAAAGCCAAGTCCTGCCCTCATCGTTACCGGAATGTGTTCATTGGAAGTCCCGCTCCATTTTACATGCAGTGGGTTGAATATATGAAAACCCAGCGATAGCTTTTCTGTAATGCTCACATGGATCCCACCTTCGAACGTAAAAGCATGATGGCTGCCATAGCCTTCACTTATGGCTATACGCAGATAATCCAACTGCAGGCCGGCAGAGAAATGCTCCCCGAAATGCATAGCATAGCCAGCTCCTGCTTTTAACTCTGAGTATAACTTCCCACCGAAATGATCGGCATTTACAAAAAGGCTCCCCTTTTTTACCGGAACGGATACACCCAGTGCGATCCTGTTCATCTCATCCAGCAGGAAACGATTTTCCATAAATACTCCTGCATGAATCCCTGGAAGAAATGCAGCAGCAGCCTGATTATTGAATATTGCCCAGTAATCTTTAATCACCAGGCTGTTGTGTCCCATGCCGATGGCCCGGGCTCCGAGGGGGTATGTGAATGCCTGTGCTTTTACGTTTGTGCCCGAAAGGAGCATGATGAGGCTGAGCATGAACAAATTCTTTTTCATCATATTTATTAGTAGGAGTAATTTTGTTTAAGCCCCTAATGATTAATACCTGAAAATGAAAAATGTCCTGCCTTTTCTGAAAGAATTAATAAAAAAATAATGATCACCATTGGCGGAATGGTCGTTCCTTTTCCGCTTTCTGGTTCAGCCAGCCGTTAACTGATTTTCGGTAACCGTAAACTGATTCCGGCTTTACATAAACAGGGTATACCCATATTTTTGTAAATGAATTAATTTGGTTAATTAATTTCTCAAGAGGGAAATGTTCCTGAAGGTGGTTTTGATTTCATTATTTAGTTTTTTCATAATCAAACTGTTTTGCTTTTTTCATACAAAACCTTCAGGGATGTTCCCGTAAATTTTGGGTTAATAAGTTGTTCGTTTAAAAGAGCCTCCGGAAGGAGGCTTTTTTGATTGCCTGCCCGCCATAGCTTTCACCAGCAGCCAGTAACCAGCGTCAATGCCTTAAAAATTTAGTATTGGCTACGCATCAATATTCGCATACTTCGCATTCTTCTCAATGAATTCCCTTCTGGGGGGAACCTCGTCGCCCATGAGCATGGAGAACACGCGGTCGGCTTCCGTGGCATTTTCAATGCTTATCTGCCGTAGTGTTCTGAATTCGGGATCCATAGTGGTTTTCCATAGCTGCTCGGCATTCATCTCACCAAGCCCTTTATAGCGCTGGATGTGAACGCCTTTATCAGTTCCGTCGGGAGAATATCCTTTTACCACTATTTCACGTTCTTCTTCCGACCAGCAATACTGCTCATCTTTTCCTTTTTTAATGAGGTAAAGCGGGGGTGTGGCCACATATACATATCCTCTTTCGATGAGGTCACGCATATACCTGAAGAAGAAGGTCAGGATCAGGGTAGCGATATGACTGCCATCCACGTCGGCATCGGTCATGATGATGATCTTATGGTAGCGCAGTCTATCAAGATTCAGTGCTTTACTGTCTTCTTCCGTTCCAATTGAAACCCCCAGTGCCGTAAACATGTTCTTGATCTCTTCGTTTTCGAAGATCTTATGCTGCATGGCTTTCTCAACATTAAGGATCTTACCGCGAAGCGGAAGGATGGCCTGGAATTTCCTGTCGCGGCCCTGCTTTGCTGTGCCACCGGCAGAATCACCCTCCACGAGGTAGATCTCCGACAAGCTTGGGTCTTTTTCTTCACAGTCGGCCAGCTTTCCGGGCAAACCTGTTCCTGACAGTACATTCTTGCGTTGAACCAACTCTCGGGCCTTACGCGCGGCATGTCTTGCTGTTGCAGCCAGGATTACTTTATTGACAATGATCCTTGCTTCCTTGGGATGCTCTTCCAGGTAATGGGCAAGGTATTCGCTAACCATCTGGTCAACGGCTCCCATGGCTTCGGAGTTACCGAGTTTGGTCTTGGTCTGGCCTTCAAATTGCGGCTCTGCCATTTTTAAGCTGATGATGGCGGTAAGCCCTTCACGGAAGTCGTCGCCGTTAATATCGAATTTCAGCTTGGACAGCATACCTGATTTCTCGGCATAGGTTTTCAGGGTACGTGTCAAACCGCGGCGGAAGCCTGAAAGGTGTGTTCCTCCCTCATGGGTATTTATATTATTCACATAAGAGTGAATATTCTCCGAGAATGAAGTATTATATTGCATGGATATCTCGATAGGAATACTATTTTTCTCGCCTTCCATGTTAATGGGATCTGGCATCAGAGCTTCCCGTGTGGCATCGAGGTATTTTAGAAAGTCGTTCAGTCCATGTTCCGAATAAAAGGAATCTGATTGCCGTTCTCCGTTTCCGTTTACCGGCCGTTCGTCTTTGAGGATCAGCCGGACACCTTTGTTAAGGAAGGACAGTTCCCGCATGCGCGTGGCCAGTATGCTATACTCGTAGACGGATACGATAAAGATGGAATCATCGGGTATAAATGTGACGATGGTTCCTGTTTTATCAGATGTTCCTGTTTCCCTGACAGCTTTCAGTGGTTTGCCGAATTCATATTCCTGCTCAAAGATTTTCCCTTCACGGTGCACTGTGACTTTCAGGTGTGACGACAGGGCGTTTACGCAGGACACCCCGACACCATGTAAGCCGCCGGAGACTTTATAGGATCCTTTGTCAAATTTACCGCCGGCGTGCAGCACCGTCATGACCACTTCCAGTGCCGAACGGTTTTCTTTTTCGTGCAAACCCGTGGGGATGCCGCGGCCGTTATCAGAAACGGTGATAGAATTGTTTTCATGAATGATCACTTCGATCTCGTCGCAATATCCCGCCAGGGCTTCGTCAATAGAATTGTCTATTACTTCATATACCAGGTGGTGCAAACCCCTGGTGCTCACATCGCCGATATACATGGCAGGACGCTTGCGCACTGCTTCCAAACCTTCCAGTACCTGAATATTATCAGCAGTGTAATTTTGCTTTCCTTCAAGCATCTTTTCTTCGTTCGTCATAGTCTATATTTAGGTATTGAAATTTTTCCATGCGAAAGTACTGAAAATTACAACACAAAAGGCACAAAAAGGCCTGAAAAACAAGCATTTTATTAACATTTAAATGTTAAAATTCCTTAAGAAAAACCGCTTGATATACAGCTAAGAAAAATATTAAGGAAAAAGCATTGTAATATCCGGTAAGTCAATCAGTTAGAAGGAGAATCCCGCGCTTGCCAGAACCTTGATTTTTTGTACCGGATAATTATACCATTTAAAATAGCTGTTATTAAGGAGATTATTCAGATTAATAAGGGCTGAAAAATGCTGGTTTATGCGATATTCTCCACGCAGGCTGTCAAATGTGTCAACAGGGCACCTGTATCAACTAAGTTGATGGTTATGGAGGGGGGATGGGATTGTAGGAGGTAATATTAAAATGATAGTTTATTATTCTATTTCAGAACAAGTATAAATAGCAGCAAATTCTTGCAAAAAATGCCTTTGTGTATTAAATTAGCATAGACTTCTGATTTATAAACATAACCCAAAGCTTTAATCAAGGTTTTATAAGGTTCTATTTAAGTCTGCAATCTCTTGGAAACAAACCAACCCATTGTTTGATGTGTGTTTTGCATGATCAAAATTTTAATGATTGAATCACTGGTTACACGATGGTTTTGACAAGACGTATACAGAGTATAAATAGTATTTATGGTGACAGATACATAAATTTTAATTTACACAAACGCCTATGAAACACAGAAAGACAATTTGAAAAACATTTCCCCACTTAATTATTAACTTAAAAAAATCAA
>JAIOSQ010000242.1 GCA_021107535.1 Bacteroidales bacterium
CCACGGATCTTCATTATTTTTACTCCCGGCAGTTTGAAAACCATGCTTTCATGGATCCTTTCCCCTCCCCATTCAATTTTATCACGATCAAACAGCCGTAACTTCCTGTCGGGATACCATCCGCTATGCCTGATCCATTTCCCGCAGTAATTGGTCATACGGTTCATTTCATATCCGTCGGCCTGACAGTCTCCCTTCACTTTAAGAATGGATTCCTTTAAAACTTCTGAAAGTGCTTCATCAGCATCTATTGATAGGATTAACGGATATTCGGCAAGTGTGTTTGCATAGTTCTTTTGTTCAATATACCCTTCCCATTTATGAACAAGAAAGCGTGCTCCCTTTTCTATGCAAATGGCTTCGGTTTGGTCTGTTGATCCGGAATCTACCACTACAATATCGTCCGCTATATCCTTAACTGAATCAATACATCGACCGATGTTTCTTTCTTCATTCAGTGTGATAATAACTGCTGAAAGCTTAGGCATGTGAAGGTTTTTCAAAATTGATCAGATTCAAAGATAATATATTTCCGTTTGAAAGGCCTGTATGGCCTATTTTTTCCAAAAAGCAGGGGAGAAAAGAATAAGTACGGTAAAGAGCTCGAGGCGCCCTACCAGCATAAGGAAAGAAAGGACCCATTTCCCTGAATATGGGATAAAATTATAGTTGTCTTCCGGCCCAACCATGCCGATACCGGGACCAATGTTTCCCAGCGTTGCTGCAGAAGCACCAACAGCTGAAGATACATCCAGTCCGATCAATGACATTACTATTGACCCAAAAATAAAGAAGCTGATATAGATCAGGAAAAAGGCCATGACCTTAAAAATGATATCCTGCGATACCACCTTTCCGTTCATCCTTACAGGTATGATGGCCTGCGGGTGAATCAACCTTTTCAATTCGAGCAGGCTGTTTTTTAGTAAAAGTAGTTGCCTTAAAACCTTAATCCCTCCACCTGTTGATCCTGCCATCCCACCGACAAACATCATCAGGAAAAGAAGAAACCAGACTATGCCCGGCCAGTTCAGATAGTTATCAGTAATGAACCCGGTGGTGGTTATGATAGAAACTACCTGAAAGAAGGAAGACCGAAAGGCTTGTTCGAATGTCATGCCGTCCTTGCTGAATGTCAGCGCCAGTGTGATGATCAGGGTGCCGGCGAGAATGAGATATATGAAATACCGAAATTCTTCGCTCTGCCAAACCTTACGAAATCGACCATGTAAAGCAAAATAATGCAGTGTGAAGTTCGTCCCGGCAAGGATCATAAACACAATAATAACATACTGAATGTATGGTGAAAAGGTGGCAATGCTCAGGTTGTTTGGCGAAAAACCGCCGGTTGCCACAGTTCCGAATGTATGGCATAGTGCATTGAACAAGTTCATGCCCCCAAACATCAGCAATACAGTTTCCAACACCGTAAAGAGGACGTAAATGCCCCAGAGCCTCTTTGCTGTTGCTGTGATCCGGGGGTGTAATTTGTCTTTGGTAACACCGGGCATTTCAGCTGTATACAACTGCATCCCGCCAATACCAAGGATTGGAAGTAATGCAACGGTAAATACGATGATTCCCATTCCACCAATCCATTGCGTCATACTCCTCCAGAAAAGGATTCCTTTGGGCAAGGATTCGATGTCGGTAAGGATGGTGGCCCCTGTCGTAGTAAAACCTGACATTGTTTCGAAAAATGCATTGGTAAAATTTGGGATTGCGCCACTGAAAAGAAAGGGCAGGGTGCCGAAAAGAGAAATAACGATCCAGCTTACAGACACAATAACATAACCTTCTTTTTTCCCAATATTTTTTGGATGTTTCCGCGTGGAAAACCAGAGTAAACCACCGGCGAACATGGTAATAAGCCCTGAATAGAGCAATGAGAAGCACTCGCCCTCACAATAGTACAAAGAGAATGGAAGGCCGGTCAGCATAAATATCCCTTCAATGACCAGCAGAAACCCGATCACCCTGATGATCACCTTATAATTGATGCCTTTCCAGTCCTTCATGTTTAATGGAATAGTTTATCCACCTTATGTATGGCTTCAGGCAGGCAGAATACAACAACCTTATCTCCTTCTTCGATCTGGAAATCACCAACTGCAATAAAACTATTCTCTCCCCTGATGATTCCTCCTATGATCAAACCTTTGGGCAGATGCAATTCCCTGATCGGTTTCTTTGTCACAATACTGCGTGGATTAGCGATCAACTCCATCACCTCCGCATTGATACCACTGAGGCACTTGATGGAGGTTACTACGGCATCCATTGTAAAGCGGACAATATAACTGGCTGTACTCAGCTTCTTATTGATAATGGTATCGATGCCTATATCCTGGGAGATGTCAATGTAATCGATGTTCTCAACCAGGGCTATGGTACGCTTAACCCCAAATTTCCGTGCATACAGACAGGAAAGAATGTTGGTCTCAGAGCTGTCGGTTACTGCAATGAATGCATCCATACCACGGATGTCTTCATCTTCCATCAACTGCATGTCACGAGCATCTCCATTGATCACCAGGGTATGTTCAAGATGATTGGCCAGTTGCATACTCTTTTCCTTATCAATTTCAAAAAGCTTTATATGCAATGAGTTTTCCAGCTTCCTGGCTGTACTCCGGCCCACACGTCCACCGCCAACGATCATTACGTTTTTAATGTCAATTTTTTGTTTACCGGCAAGTTTCATAAGGTCACCAATCCCTCCCGGCTTGGTGATCACATAAGAGAGGTCATTGGTCATGAACATGTCATCACCTTTTGGAATGATGGTATTGGAATTTCTATGAATAGCCACTGCCCTGAAGTTGAGATGAGGGAATTCAGCGACCACGTCATTCAGTGTTTTGTTGACAACCGGGGCATTGTCTTCAAGTTTGATTAAGAAAAGAGATAACTTTCCGTCGGAAAAATCAACAATCTCCGTGGCAGCAGTCTGACGGAGCAGGTTGGCAATTTCATTGGCCGCAATATCTTCCGGGCATATCAGGGCATCAACCCCCATATTTTTGAATATTTTTTCATTTTCAGGTTTGAGGTATTCCAGGTTGTTTATCCTGGCAATGGTCTTTTTTGCGCCCAGTTGCTTGCCCAGGGCCGCAGTTACAATATTGGTACGTTCGTCATGTAAAACTGAAATCAGGAGGTCGGCTTTTTTTACATTGGCGTTCTGTAAAACTTCCACGGAAGTGGAATTCCCTGTTATAGCCATCAGGTCGGTATGTGATCCTACCATCTTGATCAGGTCTTCATGAGGATCAACAATGGTAATATTATGACTCTCAAGTGCCAGTTCCTGGGCCAGGTACAAACCTACTTCTCCGTCGCCTGCAATTACAATATTCATGTTCTATAAATAAAATAGCGTGCCAAAATAATACAAACAAAACTTAAAAAGCAAATTGTATGATGCAATTATTCTTTATTTCAGTGTGAAAAATCACATTTCATGGGCATGGTCATGTTTTTATGGCTATTCTGTGAGTGCTTAGAATTTGTGGAGAAAAATGCTCCATGCATTCCTTATGCCTGCGGGTAATTATTCCAGCCTGAATCTATCCCAGTCTTTTCCAACACCAAGTTTATTACGTATAAGCATAAGTTCGGATGCTTTCAGTGTGGCTGTTTTGATTGATTCTATTCCAGCCCGGATCCTGGTGTTAATTTCTCCCTCAGGTCCTGCCACCATGGATTCTCCGGAATATTCAAACCCCCTGCCATCGTGGCCAAGCCTGTTCACTCCAGCAACATAAGCCATGTTCTCAATGGCCCTGCCGCTAAGAAGCGATTTCCAGGCAGCAGAGCGTACGGAAGGCCAGTTGGCAATATAGATCAGCAGGTCATAAGTATATTTGCCCCCTTTAAATTCATTCTTGCTCCAGACAGGAAAGCGGAGGTCATAGCATACCAGTGGTAATACCTTCCAGCCTTTCAGCTCTGCAATCATTTTTTTGCTTCCTGCTGAATAATGCTGATGTTCTTCTCCCATCCTGAACAAATGCTTTTTATCATAATAGGTAAAATTTCCGTCAGGGTGCATCCAGATCAGGCGATTGTAATAATTCCCGTTTTCATGAATGATCAGGCTCCCGCATATAACGCATTCTTTTTTCAGGGCAGTTTCCGCCAACCAATTCACGGTCATACCATTCATGGCCTCTCCATTTCTGGCGGGATCCATCGTAAAGCCTGTATTGAACATCTCCGGCAGGATGATTAAATCAGTGGGTTCATTTAGCTTTTCAAGCATCCTTTCAAAATGAAAGAGGTTTGTTCCTGCATCTTCCCATGCAAGTTCAGCCTGAATCAGTGTAATCGTCAGATCTTGCATAATATTTTAGCGGCTTTTTCCAAGGTTTCTTCCTTCTTTGCAAAACAAAGCCGAAGAATTTTATGATCATCCCCCTTATGGTAGAAAGGTGACACAGGGATGGTAGCAATGCCATGTTCTTTGATCAGCCTTACAGCAAAATCCATATCCTTCTCATCAGATATATCACTGTAATCCACAAGTTGAAAATATGTTCCGTGCGACGGGATGATCCTGAAGCGTGAAGGACGGATCATTTCTGTAAATAAATCGCGCTTTTTTTGGTAGAATTTACTGAGGCTGGTATAATTCTTTTCATTTCCGAGAAAATCAGCAATGGCATGCTGAACGGGTGTGTTACAGGTGAAAACGATAAACTGATGAGATTTCCTGAATTCCTTCATAAGGTTGGCAGGAGCCAATACGTATCCCATTTTCCATCCAGTAGCATGAAAGGTCTTTCCGAAAGATCCGGTAATAAAACTTCTTTCAGCCAGACCGGGGTATTTACACACACTTTCATGTTGTTCACCGTTGTAAATCAGATGCTCATAAACCTCATCACTCAGCACTACAATATCCATGTTTTTTATCAGGTGTTCAAGTGCCATCAGGTCACTTTTGCGAAGAATACTGCCGCTTGGATTGTGAGGGCTGTTAATAATGATCATCCGTGTACGATTGGTTAGCATACGGGAAACCTTCTGCCAGTTAATGGTATATTCCGGTGCTTCTAATTTAGCATACTTTACGGTTCCCCCGCACAACTGCACTGCCGGCGCATAACTGTCATATGCCGGTTCAAAAATGATAACCTCATCTTCATCCCTCACCATGCAGGCAATGGCTGAATATAATCCCTGTGTTGCACCGGCGGTGATGTTGATCTCCTTATCCGGGTCATATTTAAACCCATAAGCTTTTTCAATCTTTTCTGAAATACGCTCCCTTAACAAAGGCACGCCGGCCATGGGTGCATACTGATTGAAGCCTTTATTCATATAATGGCTGATCAGGTCGATCAGTTCGGGGGAAACCTCAAAATCCGGAAATCCCTGTGAAAGATTGATGGCTTTGTGATCAACAGCCAGTTGCGACATTACCGCAAAAATAGATGTTCCTGTGCGTGGTAATTTTGATTTTATGATGCCGGGAAAATTTGTCATTGTATAATGTGCTTAAGCTTCCTGATGTCAAGTCAAGCATATTTTAGTCACACTCCGCCTAAGGCGGACTCTTTTTATTTCTACGACTTATGCGACACAATACATTTGATTTAACACTAGCAAATGTAATGATAATTGATTTCCTTTTTATAATTTTGTAATCATTATTGGGTAAACAAGAACTTAAGCTATTCCGGATGAAAACCATTGAGAATTATAATTTCAACAGCAAAAAAGCCCTGATCAGGGTCGATTTCAATGTTCCTTTGAATGAGAATTATGAGATCACAGATACCACAAGGATCGATGCAGCCATATCTACCATTAAAAAGATCCTGAACGGTGGAGGTTCTGTAATCCTGATGTCGCACCTGGGAAGGCCCAAGGAAGGACCCGAGGAGAAATTTTCCTTAAAGCATATCCTGCCTTACCTCTCTGGTAAACTTGGGGTAGAGGTGCTGTTTGCAAATGACTGCATTGGCCGGGAGGCAAAGGAAAAGTCTACCACGCTGCAGCCCGGGGAAGTTTTATTGCTTGAAAATCTCCGTTTCTATAAGGAAGAAACCAAAGGGGATAAATCCTTTGCTTCAAAACTTGCTGCTTTTGGTGATGTTTATGTGAATGATGCCTTTGGGACAGCGCACAGGGCACATGCCTCTACAACTGTTATGGCACAATTCTTCCCCAATGATAAGATATTCGGATATATCATGGGCAATGAATTGCAGAATATAGATAGGGTCCTGCTTGATGCAGTAAAACCTTTTACAGTCATCCTGGGTGGGGCAAAAGTTTCAGGAAAGATTGAGATCGTCAATAACTTACTTGATAAAGTCGACAACCTTATCATTGGGGGTGGGATGATGTTCACCTTCATAAAGGCCCTGGGCGGGAAAGTCGGTGATTCACTTGTTGAAGAAGATTTGATAGATACCGCAAAAAGGACACTGTATAACGCAAAAAAGAACAGAGTGAACTTTTATTTGCCTGTAGATACCATTGCTGCTGAGGCATTCTCAAATGATGTTGCATCCCAAATCGTTGCATCTGATGAAGTTCCTGACCATTACATGGGGCTGGATATTGGCCCCAAGAGCATGAGGACTTTTGCTAAGGTCATAGAAAATTCCTCCACCATACTTTGGAACGGCCCCATGGGTGTTTTTGAGATGAGCAATTTTGAAGGGGGCACAAAAGCCATTGCTGAAGCCATTGCCAGAGCCACACAGAACGGAGCGTTCTCTCTTATTGGCGGAGGCGATTCAGTTGCTGCCATCAACAAATATGGCCTGGGTGATAAAGTCAGTTATATTTCCACCGGCGGCGGTGCCATGCTGGAGTATATTGAGGGGAAAAAACTGCCGGGGGTTGCAGCTGTTAAGGGATAATGCCAACAAGAGTTGATTTAAGATCTTGCAAAATCTATTAGAGGTTTGATATCTCCCTCATCAGCTTTGTAAATTGATTCAATATATTTTTTTCTTGAATCACCAGGCTTTATCAGATTGGATCCACTCCAGGAAAATACTTTTTTCTTGAATACATGAGATATAAAAATATCAGCACATAGCCTCGAGTGCCTTCCATTCCCATTTGGGAAAGGATGTATTTTTACCAGTCTATGTTTGAACCTAATGGCAATTTCATCATTTGAAAATGTATCATTCTCAATCCAATATTTACAATCATCCAGTAAAATTTTTAAATCCTGGGATATTTGAAATTTATCAACACCAATGTTTTTATTCGTCTTTCTAAAAGTGCCGGCCCATTCCCAAATTTTGTTAAACATTCGCTTATGGACTTCTAATATAAAATTAATAGTAAGAATCCTGTCAACACTAAAATTATGTTTAAGTGTCCACTCAACAGCAGATTCAATATTTTGTTGTTCGAATTCATCAAGTTCTTCTCTTGTTGAAATGGTTTTAATAAGCAAGCCTTCTTTCTCTTCTTCGGAGATAGGTGTTTGTCCATTTATATAATTTAATTCTAGTCCCATAAATACTTTGGTAATATGGTTTTAATTTCCTCAGCCTTTTCCTTTATTGCTTTCTCTATTCTTTCATCAGATGTTTTCTGATCCTCCAGGCTCATGGTAACAGAAGTTCTTTGGACGATTTCTTTTGCTAATTGATAAGCTCTTTCTTCAATCATCTTCTCTAATGTATCGCTTCCTGGAATAAACCCATAAACCAGTTTCATATTTAAGGCTCTTCCGACTTGTTTCAGTACATTTATTGAGACAGTCCCATTTCTTTCACGTTCTTCAATCTCCCGCACACTTTGTGGAGTAATGTCCATTCTGTTCCCAAGCTGTCTCAGGGACATATTCAATGCCTTCCTGATTGAGTATATCCAACCCTTAGGAGGACTTATTACCTCATCAAGATTTTTGTACTTTATAATCTTTCTGTCAAGCTGATCTAATATAAGTCTACGTTCTTTCATAAGGCTATATCCTTAAAATTATGCGACAAATATAAGGCTATAACCTAAATAAAGCAAATTTAATTTAAGGTCATAACCTGAATTTAATTCATTTTTACCCATTTTCCTGATTCATAAACTTTTGTTGGATCAGAAAGCTGCCAAATATATGTGCCTGGTGGAAGCGAAGTGGTATTAATCTTGGTAATATTTTGTTTTATACTTTGGCTTGCAAGTAATTTTCCGTTTGTGGCATACATGCTAAAAATGGTATTTAGTAAAGCCGTGCGCACTGAAAGAAAGTTAGTGCCAGGATTAGGATAAACAAGTACTTCTTTAACTTGAACCATGCTCCCCTCCGGAATCTTTGTTGGGCAACCAGTTGAATCGAACTTAATGATATATCCATTTCGATGTAGCTGTATTCCTCCAACAGTTTCCCTTGTTCCAGCGAGAAGCACGCCCCCATCTGTTGTTGCTACCACAGAAGTTAGCCAGTAATAATCATCCCCTCCTATATATTTCTCATATTCCACACCTAAAGTATCATTTAGCCTGGTTAAATAGAACCAATTAGGGTCTTGTCCAGTAATCCCCTGCAAGTAATGAGGACCACCTACATATATAGCTCCCGGGTAATAATAATCAACAGATTCAATTTCAGCACCGCGCGAATTGGTATCAGGATCAGTAAAGTTTCGACCATACATTATGTTAAATGAAGTATCCAGTCTATGTGCGGAAATATAAAACTCTTGATCTGCTGTAGGATGACTTATAATGGTGCTCCCACCAACCAGCAAACTACCATCATAGTACATTTTAACACCAAATGGTGTTCTAAGCCAGGCTGGAAAGAAATCATGGCCAATCTGTACTAAGTTTGTATCAATAATCAATCGACTGCAAATCTGTGGGCCGCTATAGTAATGTGCAAACTCAGTATGTACCCAATAATGAAGTGAATCAGAGCTGTATGTTAACCCCCACACATTACCTGCACTATCGCTTTCATAATAATTATAGGCTAAGCTGTCGCCTGAGGCAGATAATTTGAACAATCCTGTGTAAAGAGAATATCCGGGACAAAAACAGTACAAGAATGAGCCATCCATTAAGACCATGGTCCTTGAATAATAACCTCCCCAATAAATCAGGCCAAAAGAATAAATCTTTTGCCAAACCACATTAAGATCCTGATCAAGACGGATAAAGATGACAAATTTATTTAAATAGCTGCTATCTTTGTGATAACCATTTCCTGTTAGCAAATATCCGGGATTCCCTTGATGTATAGTTATTATACGGTTGCACGCAAATACTGTATCTTCTTTTTCGAAACATTTACTAAGAGTATCCCCATTCTGATCCAGTTTGTAAATAGTAGAATAATAGTAAGGATTAATTGTGTCATAAATTGCTGCCTTGTTCACAATCCCAATAATACAGTCATCAAGGCCCCTTGTAAAATGATCAGGAAAGATATCTACACTATCATCAACAATATTAATCTCATATTGGATATTCTGGCTATATATATTCAGATATAAAATACTTGAAAATATTACTATTATAACTTTTGAAAATGTAAACATAACCTTTGTTGTATAATTATTTGCATGCATAAAATACGTCATAATTGCACGACGATCAGAATAAATAACACAATGAAATCCCTATATCCATAGCAGGTCCCCAATTATCTGTATTTGTTATTTGAGGTGGATCGTATTCATAATAATTGCCGCCGTTACTGTTACATGTACTGTATTTCTTTTTAAAAACCGTGATCTCCTCCTGCCTGTGTTGAATCCCGATTCCGGCAAAAAAATCAAATTGCAGTCGGGTTTTCTTCTTTGTGGAAAAAGAGACCTTTTTACCCACTAAAAACTTGATGCCCGATTTGTTTGATCGCATGGATTGTAATGTCACATAAGAGTCATGTTGCATGCCGGTGCAATATTCGTAGTAGATATCATTATAGAAACTATAATTATAATACACTTCTGGTGAAACATAAAAGTAGGCATCTGGAATGATCAGGTAATTGTAACCCAATGCCAGGTATATGCCTTTCGATACACGCTCTATTTTATTTATTGAAATAGAAATAATGGTGGCACCATTTTCTTCCAACGGTCCTGAGGAGACAGGGAACTGTATTCCAACGGAAGCTCTCAAAGCATGTTTTTCAGCCAGAAGCCGTTCATAACCCAATCGTGCCTCCAGCTTCACCAACTCAAACACATTAAAGGTGATCGCATTTTTGAATGTTTTCTCTTCATGTTCCTGTGTAAGCAGGATTTCCGAACTTAGCATCACCAATAAGAAGACAAATACTAAAGGCAGGTTCTTATTCATTGATATCAAAGATAGTGATTTCCCGGAATCTCCTTGATATCTGCACCTTCTACTTTTAGTAAATTAGCTCCCTTTCCTTTTCTCCCTTTCCTTTTCCCCCTTTGCCTTCTGCCCTATGCCTTTTACTTCTGCCATCTGCAATCTGCCATCTGCAATCTTGATATAGATTAAACCACAATCTCGAACTTTTCCAGAAAAAATATGGAATCTCCCCACCCTCCGCATCATCCTGATGTAAACACAGTAATTGTTTAATCAAAATACACATGTTATGAAGACAAAAACATTAATAAAAATGGGTACCCATGCCATTGCATGCCTGGTGCTTGCCCTATCGGTATTGAACAGTAAAACTGCCAGTACCCAGGTGGTGGAAGATAATGACATTACACAGTCTCCTTATTTTTTTATTCCCTTAATGAAACCGGATTCACCATCCATGGGCATGGTAGTACTGGAATCAACTTCAGCCGATGTAAACATTGTTGGTGTGATCGCCAATGTGACAATAACACAGGTATACAAAAACGAAGGTGAAACTCCCATTGAAGCCATCTATGTGTTCCCGGCATCTACCAGGGCGGCAGTATACCGCATGAGAATGACCATTGGTAAACGTGTGATCGAGGCAAAGATCGAAGAAAGAAAGAAAGCCCGGGAAGCGTATGAGGAGGCCCGCCACAACGGACAAACGGCTTCCCTGCTCGAACAGCAACGCCCGAATGTCTTTACCATGAATGTTGCCAATATCATGCCCGGCGACGAGATCAGGGTGGAAATGAACTATACCGAATTGCTTATCCCTGAAGGAGGCATTTATGAGTTTATCTATCCAGGCGTTGTGGGGCCCAGGTATTCAAATAATACCGAAGACCTGGCATCAAATAATGATAACTGGGTCAGAAACCCCTATACCAAAGAAGGTGTGGCACCCCTGTATATATTTGACATCAAGGCCAGCATTTCTGCCGGGCTTCCTATACAGGAAATCAGCTGCAATACGCATAATATGGATATTAAATATGAAGATCCTGCTTTAGCTACGCTGAAACTAAAAGATGGAGAATCAGCATCTGGTAACCGGGATGTGATCATACGCTATCGTCTTGCAGGCGGAAAGATCCAATCGGGATTGCTTTTGTTTGAAGGCAAAGATGAAAACTTCTTCCTGGCCATGATCCAGCCCCCGGCAAAACCAAAACCGGAACAGATCCCTCCCAGGGAATATGTGTTTATCATTGATGTATCAGGATCTATGTACGGATACCCGCTCGACATATCAAAAACCTTGATGCGAAACCTCCTTGGCAAGTTGAAGCCTACCGATCGGTTTAACATCCTGCTCTTTGCAGGTGGTTCCAGCTTATTTGCTAAGCAATCACTTGATGCCAGCGATGCCAATATCCGGAAAGGGATTGATTTTATCGACCGCCGGCAGGGTGGAGGTGGAACGGAATTACTTCCTGCATTAAAAAGAGCACTGGCACTGGAGGGTACGGAAGACTATGCCAGGAGTTTTGTGATTGTAACTGATGGATATGTATCCGTGGAAAAAGAGGCTTTTGACTTGATCAGAGCCAACCTTGGCAGAGCGAATTTCTTCCCCTTTGGGATTGGCTCCTCGGTAAACAGATACCTTATCGAAGGCATGGCCCATGCTGGAATGGGAACTCCATTTGTGATTACTTCTGAAGAATATGCTTCCGGCACCGCCGATAAATTCAGGCATTATATTGAATCCCCCGTTCTTACCAATATAAAGATAAAATATAAGGGTTTTGAAGTATATGATGTAGAACCTCTTGCTATGGCCGATGTGTTTGCCGAGCGGCCCCTGATTATTTTTGGTAAATGGAAAGGTAAATCTGAGGGCAGCATCCGGATCACAGGAACATCTGGGAGTGGACAATATATCAAAACATTGCAGGTGGATGAATACGCAGCTGATGAGAGAAATGCTGCACTTAGCTATCTGTGGGCCAGGGAGAAGATCAGGATTCTGGATGATTATGCCTCTTTAAATACATATACTGCATCTATAGAAGAGGAAGTTACAGCCCTCGGGATGAAATATAACCTGCTCACTCAATATACCTCTTTCGTTGCCATTGACAATCTGGTCAGGAATGCGGATGGTACTTATACCACAGTTAATCAGCCTTTACCATTGCCCCAGGGAGTGAGTAATTATGCCGTTGGTGGCATCACCAGAAGTGGGTTGAACCAGTCTGCACCTGCTTATAAACATTCGTACAAGGGCGGTGCGAAAGGTATAAGCTGTGAAGAAGTCCATCTTGCCGAAATATCTGTCGTTGAAGACTTTGATGAAAGCCTTGTTTTCACCATTGTTGAAAAAATGGCAGAATTTACGGGAGATAAGGAAGGGCTTGAAGCATTTATCAAAAACAAGCTTAATTATCCTCCACAAGCTATGCTGAACAATACCGAAGGCGTTGTTTACGTGGAGTTTGCTATAGATACCGATGGAAGTGTAACTGAGGTGCAAATCCTGAGCAGCACGGATAAAATATTTGAGCAGGAAGCCATCAGGCTTGTCAATCTGACGAATAAGCACTGGAAACCAGCCGAAAATTCTGGCAAGAAAGTGAAATCCAGAATGGTGCTTGCCGTGGAGTTCAAACTGAGGTGATGAATATACGGGTTCAACACCTGTGATCAAATCCGGCTTTGGTTTATAAAAAATTTAAGCCGGATCTTTAATTTCCATATGTATTTTAATATATCTTCGTAAAAAAGGTAACAATCATTGTATTAATCATGAAAACATCTCATATTGAGCATATTGGCATAGCAGTAAAAAATCTTGATGAAAGCATTCTTTATTATGAGAATGTTCTTGGGCTAAAATGTTACGCAGTAGAAGAAGTGAAAGATCAAAAAGTAAAAACAGCATTCTTTCAACTCGGACAAACGAAGATTGAATTACTTGAATCCACCGACCCTGAAGGTCCAATTGGAAAGTTTATTGAAAAGCGCGGAGAGGGGATCCATCATATTGCATTTGCCGTGGAGGATATTGAAGGTTGTTTGCAGGAAGTGGAAGGAAAAGGAATACGCCTGATCGATCAAAAACCACGGCGAGGAGCTGAAGGCCTTGACATTGCTTTCCTTCATCCCAAATCCACTTACGGTGTTCTTACAGAATTCTGTGAAGACAAAAACTGATCCCGACTTAAGAAAGGATCTCTTTCAGATACTGGATACTGGATGCTGGATACTGGATACTGGATACTGGATGCTGGATGCTGGATACTGGATACTGGATGCTGGATGCTGGATACTGGATACTGGTTGTGTGTGCAAAAGGATTATGAATTTTGAATTTTAGATTTTTGGAATTTGGCTCCTGAGTTTTTATTATCTTCATGAAATTAAAAAATATTTAAATTGCATAAGGCTTGATATTCCTGCATCTTCTCATATTATTCTGTGTCGGTTCATTTGGACTATGGATGGCAGTTCCTGTTGGCCTGACATACGGATTCAGTCCATGGGTAATAGCTGTAACAATTATTCTTGGCTCTGCCAGCAGCACCATTCTGGTATATATTTTTGGCAAGCGTGTGAAGAAATACGTGATGAGCAAACGTGGTGAACGTTACCTGGGTAGATCAAAAGCAAAAATGTATTCTTATCTGAATAAATATGGTGTAATCGGTCTCGGCCTGCTTCTGCCGGGTGTGTTTGGCCCGATGCTGGGCATGGCTATTGGTATTGCCATCGTCAGGAATACCAGGCGATTGTTGATATGGTCTTTGATAGGGAATGTATTGTGGACTGTGTTGCTTGTGGGTATTGGGACGCTGGGGATAACCATTTTTTGAATATAGAACAAGGAACAAGGAACAAGGAACAAGGAATATGGAATTGGGGTGCATGCTCCTAACAACAATGATTTTCTTATTTTAGCAGAATAAAATAAGTTTATATGCTGATTATTGGAATTGCCGGTGGATCGGGATCAGGAAAAACAACAGTAGTAAACAGGATGATCGAACTCCTTCCTGAAGATACTGTATCGGTGATCTCTCAGGATTCATATTACTGGGACAATGGTCATCTTCCCCCGGAAGAGAAAAAAAAGATCAACTTCGATCATCCCGATTCCATTGAGTGGGAGTTGCTCGCCCGGCACATCGACCTTCTCAGGGAAGGCCATGCCGTGGATATGCCTACCTATTCTTATGTTGAATGTGCCCGCCTCGATAAAACCATCAGGGTGTTGCCGAGGGCTGTAACTATTGTTGAAGGCATCCTGATCTTTGCCAACCCGGATCTCAGGGCCAGGTTTAATATAAAGACCTTCGTGGATGCTGATGACGACGACCGCCTGTCGCGCATTATGAAACGGGATATTATTAAAAGGGGAAGAAACGTTGAAGATGTACTCAGGCATTATCACACTTTCGTGAAACCCATGCACCTTCAGTTTATTGAACCTTCCAAAAGATATGCGGATATTATTGTCCCGCAGGGAGGCGAAAACCATATCGCAATTGATATATTGGCGTCGAAGATCAAAACAAATCTGAATGAACTCTGATACTACTTGTGTGAGTGAGACTTAGGATGGGAAGACTTATGCTTTACCCTCCTGACTGAGACGGGCAGGCTCGAAACTAGGGGAGGAGTTTTTGACGGATTTCTTTGCCGGGAGTAAAGTTCACTTCATCAAGCTTATATATTATACTCTCCCTGTCTTCAGATAGAAATTGTAAAGCTGCTTCCCTGTGATCGCGGGCAAGAAGCCAGGATGCTTTTTGCGTATTCTTTCCCAGATATTCAAGGATTTCCATTACCGAAACGATATTTATGGAATGTCTGTATTTCATGAGTGTATCTTCAGCCATAATAAACCTGCCCGCAGGGCTTTCATGCGAAACACCTGTCGGGATGTATTTTTCGATCAAAAGGCTGGCATAATCCGATCCATCTATAATGACAGCAGGAGGATCCGGGTCATAAACCCTTAGATTTCCATCAACATATTCAATATAGGCCGTGGCAGCTGTAGAATCATGCAATACCAGCCTGAAGGGCCAGTCGCAGTTGCTATCCAGATCGCTGAACAGCCTGATATCCCAAACGGCTAGCATGGCGGTGTCAATACATTTAAAGTGATCGAGAAAAAAACGTATCCAAAGAGAAGCAGCAATAGGTATGAGTGTCTTTTCTTTTTTTGGAAGCCGGCTTTTTTCATGAAACATCAGGGATGCAGACAAGCCATGCTCATTCATCCCTTCAATGACGATACCATCAAAGACCTCCACATATATATTGTCGTATTTAACTGTCCATTCGAAAGGACACCTTTTTTTTACATCATTTGGAGAAGAACGCTCAATGCCTGCAGGGCAGAACACAATGTGGGTATCGTCGGACAATGTAGAATACCAGCTTCGGGCAGAGATTACAGAGATGCTGTCCTTCATTATAATATCTGTTCCGGCGTCCATGAATAGCTTATCGCAATCCAGGCTGACCTGAGCCGTGGTATAGCCCGGTATAAACAGGTATATGATCAGTATTATAAAAAGAAGCATCCGCATAGTACAAAAATACGTCAATGAGACGAAATTTTCAAGAACAAAGCGGGATCAATAATCCCAAACCCATAATTCAAAATCCAACATCCCTTCTGGCTCATGAATTTTTTTGTAAAAAAACTTGACAAACGAGCTTTTATATTATATTTTTGTCCAATTGGTTAAACCAAAAGGTTAATCTAATTAGTTAAACTAATTGGTCAATTCTATGACAGCTAAGGGTATAAGTACGGAGGAGAACATACTGAACGTAGCCAGGGAAGTGTTTATGCGGAACGGGTATAGCGGAACTACTATGCAGCAGATTGCTGATGAGGCTGGCATCAACAAGTCCCTATTGCATTATTATTACAGGAGCAAGGAAAAGCTGTTCGGGCAGATATTCGCTGAAGTTTTCAGCCAGTTTATACCTGAGCTTGGAAAGATTTTTATGACGGACAAGTCCCTCGAAGAAAAAATAAGGGCATTTGTCGACAGTTATATTGAAGGATTCATCAGGAATCCGCTGATCCCAATTTTTGTGATGCAGGAACTGAGCACAAACCCACAGCACCTGGCAGATCTGATCAGAAAATCCGGAATTGATCCCGAAATGGTCATCAAAATGATTAGTGAATCATTGAAAAAAGAAGACCTGAATATTCAAGATCCAAGGCAGTTTATGGTAAACATGATCGGATTATGTGTTTTCCCTTTTGCTGCACAACCCTTGATCCAACGGCTGATCTTTAATAATGATGAAAAAGCATACAGCAAATTCCTTCTTGAAAGGAAACATGAAGTCTCCGAATTCTTGTTAAATGCAATCAGAAAAGGATGAAACGAATAATAATGATCATCGGTTTACTTGCTGCGCATACCGTATACAGCCAGGTGCCTGATACCCTCACGCTCAAAATGTGTTATGCACAGGCTGTCAGCAGATATCCAGCTGCTGCCCAGGTGCCCCTTTTAAATTCAGCAAGCGAAATACAGCAAAAAAAGCTTAATGCCAACTATCTTCCGCAGGTACAGATCAATGGTCAGGCCAGCTACCAGTCGGATGTGACAAAAGTGGATGTAGTAATTCCACCCTTTTATATTCCTCCTCCCGTTGATGTATCTGTTTCTCCTTCACCCCTTTATACACCGGTCCCGCCAAAAGATCAGTACAAAATAACCATGGATGTCTATCAGGTGATCTACGACGGTGGAATTACCAACAAGCAAAAAAGAATAGATATGTCCGGGTATGAGATCGAAAAACAGAAAGTGGAGATAGAGCTTTTCCGGCTGAAAGAGAATATCAATAGTGTCTTTTTCAATATTATCCTCCTACAGGAGAATGAAAAACTTCTTGCGGTACTGCATAATGAGATCAACAATAAATTAGCGGATGTCATTACTGCGGTAAAATTCGGGACTGCCCTGGCATCCGATCGTGATGTGCTGAAAGCAGAACTCATCAGGGTGGAGCAACAAATAGATGAAACAAAGATCCAAAGAAATGCTTTCATCAAAGTTCTTGCAGAATTGATCTCAGAAGAGCTGCCCGGAAATATTGTGCTTGAACTTCCCGGTATGCAGATAGGATCGATAGCCTTTGATCCCGTCCGCCCCGAATTGAAATTGTACGATATGCAAAAGATCAGATTGGAAGAAAGTAAAGAATTGATCACCAGTACATGGATGCCAAAACTCTCGGGTTTCGGACAATTGGGATATGGCAACCCCGGTTTGAATTTCCTGGAAGATAAATGGACACCTTTTTATATTGTCGGGGCACGCCTGAACTGGCAGATATGGAACTGGAACCAGAAAAAGAAAGATAAACAAATCCTTGGCCTGCACCAGAATATCATCGATACACAAAGAGAAACATTTGACAAAAACCTTGCAATTGCCCTGGAACAAAACATTGCCGATATAAGCAAGTATGAGAAACTTATCCAAAGAGACAGGGAGATCATAGTATTAAGGGTCAGCATTGCAAAAACAGCATCCTCCCGCTTTGACAATGGAGTGATCACCTCATCTGATTTTGTGAGCAGGGTGAATGAAGAAGCACAGGCGAAGTTAAATCTGGAAATGCATAAAATTCAGCTGGCAAAGGCTCAGGTGGATTACTTAACAACATTGGGTAAATTATAAATCAACATAAGATGAAGAAATTATCCTGGATCATTTTAATATCCTTCGGTTTAATTGCATGCAGTAACGACAACAACAAAGCTGATGCATATGGAAATTTTGAAGCCACGGAAGTCATGGTTTCGGCTATGGCCCAGGGAGAGATACTTTCCCTGAATGTTGATGAAGGACAGGTTTTGACAAACGGACAGTACATCGGACTGATTGACACTACAGATCTGGCATTGAAGGAGCAGCAGCTGATCAAAAGCAAGGCGGCTGTGAGAACAGGGATCATAACCATTGATGCCCAGATGAATGTCCAACTGCAACAAAAAAAGAATATGATGGTAGACAAAGAGCGGCTTGACAAATTATTCAAACAGGGTGCAGCGACACAAAAACAAATTGACGATATCAATGGGGCAATCGACCTGTTGAATGCACAAATCGCCTCCACCAGATCACAGAAGCAGCGCATCCTTGCAGAAATCGAAACCATCGATATCCAGATCAATCAGGTGAAGGAGTCCCTTGCCAAATGCAGGGTCATCAACCCCGTTGACGGAACTGTATTAACAAAGTATGCGGAACCCGGAGAAGTAACGGTGATGGGAAAACCATTATATAAAATTGCCGACCTCAGTAAAATGAAGTTAAAAATTTATGTAAGCGGTGTACAGTTGCCTCATATCAAACTTGGACAAGAAGTTGAGGTTCAGATCGACAGATCTGTGACAGAGAACAGCAGCATGCCAGGTATCATCAGCTGGATCTCTTCCACGGCAGAGTTCACCCCGAAAACCATTCAAACCAAAGATGAACGTGTAAACCTCGTTTATGCTGTTAAGGTCTTGGTGGAAAATGATGGCACAATAAAGATCGGGATGCCAGGTGAAGTTAAATTTAAACGTACTTTAGACCCAAAATAAATTATTAACCTAAACTATTATTATGAAGAAGTTCAGAATCTTATTGATGATCATTGCAGCAGGATTATATACTGCTACCAACGTTTCAGCCCAGGAATACAAAACAGATGACATCCTTGGTATATGGTTGAATGAAGATAAGGATGCCCATGTTGAGATCTATAAGGAAGGAGACTTGTATTTCGGTAAGATCATCTGGTTAAAAAACCCCATTGATGATGAGACAGGCAAACCAAAACTGGATAAACACAATCCGGACCCCGAATTGCAAAAACGCCCCTCTCTTGGCATTATGCTCCTGACCGATTTTGAATGGGATGAAGATAATGAATGGGATGAAGGCGATATTTATGATCCTAAAAACGGCAAAACATATAGTTGCTATATCATCATGAAAGAAATGGATCTTCTGAGGATCAGGGGATATATCGGGATCTCTTTGATCGGGAGGACAACATACTGGACACGCGTTAAAGAGTGATTAATGATTAATGATTAATGATTAATGATTA
>JAIOSQ010000215.1 GCA_021107535.1 Bacteroidales bacterium
ATCATCTATCCCCTTCGCCTTCGAAAATCCACTTCAGTGTTCTTATTCTTATTCCTTGTTCCTCTGTTCTCTATTCAACTTGTTCCTCTGTTCTCTATTCAACTTGTTCCTCTGTTCTCTATTCAAACGGATTCCGGGGGTTGCTAAGTTGAGTTTCGAGGGGATAGGAGATTAAAGAAGGGGAAGGGGATAGATGAGAGAAGAAGTAATATAAAAAAAGCTGCCTGATTTTGTATCAGGCAGCTTGATTATATAAGAAGAAATTTTTAAAATATCCGGATCAGATTATTAATTAGGGCAGTCAAGACTAAAGTACATAGCCCATCCTGCATCTGGGTTAAATTGATATGGTCCTTCACCCCAGGCTGTTTCACTGCCGTAAGATTCGAATGGAACATCAATGATGGTCACTTGGTTTATTGGACACTCATCACCACAAGTTTCAACAGGAACTAAAACAACCGCAATACGATCTCCACAGCCAGGCACGTATCCTGCACCACTAGCTACTGCAAGGTTATAAATTTCCAATGCTTTACATTCTGACGCATTTGGGCCAGGAGGAGCATAGTATCCGTCATCTACAAATTGCCATATAGCCCATTGCACATCTCCATATGTATAATTGGCCCCACCACAAAATGAACTACTTGGGGTACCTACAAAAAACTGGTTAAGAATCCAATTTACATACGGGAAATTCTCAGGTTTATCAACAGCGCAATCTGGTAATTCCTCGTAACTTGAATAAACAGCAACTGTATAATCTGTATACGCAGCTATGCCATGGTCTAAATCAACACACCATCCTTCGTATACGCCATCTAAATCACCTCCCATGGTGATAGTTTCAGTTGGACAATACGCAGGTGCTCCCACATATGCGCCTGTAATAACCAGGTTGGCACAATCAGGAAGTGTACTTGCAAAATCTTCAAGATCACAGTCTCCACCAACAAAACCTTCAACATCTGCATGAGCAGCAATATACACCATTTGTCCTGCAGTATATCCCAGCGGTATAAGATTAACCACCTGTGTCCAGGAAGTCGCACAATTAAGTGTTGCAGAATAGGCAAAATGGCCGATCTTTGGATTCCCATTTTTGCCCACGGGGAAGTTAACAGGATCCAATTGTACATCGAGATGTGTTAAGCTCATGCACCAAGGTCCATCAACGTTATAGGTAACGGTAAGTGTTCCTGCCGCTTCATCAACAACTGCTGTGACGCTACCCACATCCGTCCATTGTCCGGCTATTAAATCAACCGTAATTTCAGTGCAGTACTCTTTCATGGCATTTGCCAGGGCAGATTGTTCATTGTTTTCTTTGTCTTTCTCGCATGACAATCCAAGGAATGACAGAAACACAATAAAGCCAAGCAATTTCGTAATTTTCATCGTTTTCATAATTTTTAGATTTAGATTTAATATATAAGAATTAAGTAAATAATACTTTAATAGTATCAACATATAAGACTTATAAGAATTTGGTTGGAATGCTAAGAAAAATGTAAGATATCAATATTTCTTAAAGAATATTAATAATTAATATTATTCGATAAGTGACCTAAATATTGATATTTAATGTATCGTAAATTTTAATCAAAAGCAAATATAGTGAATAAATTTACAAAAGTCAAAAAAAGTTAAATTAACTTATGAATATAACGAAATATGACGTACCTGATACATTATTATTGTTGCATATATTTACAAAGCCACTACATATTTTCAATGTTCATTATTCTCATTCTTATTCTCATTCTTATTCTTATTCCTTGTTCTTTATTCTATATTCATACTGCTTGATTCAGTTTCGATCTAAACCACAGGATGCCATGTTTCTTCCTGCGGTAGGCCAGCACAATGCCCGGCAGAAAGGAAGCTGCAATCCCCATCAAAACAACGATTAAGAAAAGGTAGTAGAAGACGCTCACTCTCGTACATAAGAGCACGGTGGCTGTAATGATCAGGACATTTACGAACAGTATCATCAGGGTGACCTTATAGTGACGATTAAAAATTCTTAGCAGGCAGTGGTGGATATGATTTTTGTCGGGGTAGAAAGGCGACATGCCTTTTACGATCCTGATCGTAAACACACGCAGGGTATCTATCAGGGGGATGATCACAAAGGCCAGTGCCACCGATGGCGATGACATGATATAATAGGGCAGGGTGCTATCCAGGTTAAATTCTATAAAGTCAATAACTTGCACAACCATGAGTAAGCCGACAAGCAGGGAGCCGGTATCCCCCATGAAGATCTTATATCGTTTTCCGAAGAGATTATACCTCAGAAAGCCGAGCAGGCTGCCTACCAGGGAAGCGGACAGTATAGCCATGAAGAAATAACCGTTCAAAAAGAACCATATTCCGAAAAACAAGGATCCCAGTATCCCCAGGCCTGCTGCCAATCCATCAACGCCATCGATCAGATTGTATGCATTGATAAATGTTATGACGACCAGTATCGACAAGGATATGCTTACTATATAGCTCAGCTCTGAAATTCCCAGTAAGCCATGCATATTTGTGATCCTGTAATCGCCTACGATGACCAGGGCAGCGGCTGCCAGGAACTGTATGATAAACTTTGTGCCTGGCGATATTAACATGATATCATCTTTTATCCCGATAAAAAGAAGCAGGATCATCGCTGCAAAAATAATTCTTTCATTCAGGATAGGATATCCTGTCGACAGTATTAATGCAGAAATGCTGATACCGATAAATATCGCTATTCCACCCATTGTGGGTATAACACGTTTGTGCACCTTGCGGGCATCAGGCTGATCATAGAGATTTTTGGCTTTTACAACCCTGACAATGGCTGGTATGCTTATAATTACCAATGCGCACGACAGAAAGACTGCAGCAACTAATAATAAGGTTTCCATGAGTTGTTCGTTTTAAAATGATATTATAAATTTGTTGTATACCATGCATACAGCATGCTGATCCCTTCCCCGATTTCAATCTGATGTTTCCATCCGAGTTCATGCAGTTTTGTGGGATCGGTAAGCTTACGCATGGGGCCATCCGGCTTTTCGGTGTTGAACATCAGTTTCCCGTCAAAACCGATGTGTTCCTTTACCAGCCGGGCCAGGTCTTTTATGGATATTTCTTTTCCGGTGCCTATATTGATGTGGGTGTTGCGTATTTCTTTTCCCCACTCTTTTTCTGCGCTCTTGTTTCCGCTCACACGCACCGCTTCTTTAAAGTCTATTTTTTCCATCAGAAATACACAGGCCTCTGCCATCTCTTCCGACCATAAAAACTCGCGCATGGGTTTGCCCGAGCCCCAGATCTCCACGCTGACATCACTGTTATGATCGTTTATCTTTCGAAGGCCATAATTACCCAGTATTTGCAGTATTTCCTCTTCCACGGCCTTGCCGCTTACTCCTTCTATGGGCCTTTTGTCCAGGTCGGCCCTTATGGCTTCCCAGTTCTTTTCTTCCAGGCATTTGCCGAGATGAATCTTTCGGATAAGGGCCGGCAGAACATGCGATCGCTCCAGGTCGAAATTATCATTGGGCCCATAGAGGTTGGTGGGCATAACGGATAAGAAATTTGTTCCGTATTGTATGTTGTAGCTCTCACACATTTTGATGCCGGCGATTTTGGCGATGGCATAGGGCTCGTTGGTGTATTCAAGGGTATCGGTGAGCAGGTATTCCTCTTTCATGGGTTGCGGACATTCACGCGGATAAATGCAGGTGCTTCCCAGGAAAAGGAGCTTCTTTACGCCATACATATAGGCAGCATGTATGACATTGTTCTGTATCATCAGGTTGTCGTAGATGAACTCTGCCCGGTAGATGTAGTTGGCAACGATCCCGCCAACCCTGGCAGCGGCAAGGAAAACGTAATCCGGTTTGTATTCTTCGAAGAATGACAGTACGGCATCCGGCCAGCGCAGGTCGAGCTCTTCAATGGTTTTGCCGATGATGTTGGTATAGCCTTTATTCTGCAGCGCTTTGACCAGGGCAGAGCCAACCAGGCCGGTATGTCCTGCAACGTATATTTTATCCTTTTTGTGCATAAGATCCAATCAACATTTTATTCGAAATAATTCAGCGTTTCATATCCTCCGTCCTTCAGGAGTGCATCCTTTTTCATCAGTTTGATGTCGGATGCCATCATCTCTCTGATGAGTCCGTGCAGGTCGTATTCGGGCTCCCAGCCAAGCTTTTCCCTGG
>JAIOSQ010000183.1 GCA_021107535.1 Bacteroidales bacterium
GTATACAAAGTTATCTGAAACCTGGCCTCCAAAATAACCGGTTCCATCGTCATCAAAATACAATTCCAGGTTCCAGCCAATACCAGGAGTAGGTTCTGTCTGAACATTGAAGTATCCTGAAAATCCTGCTGGGACATAGATATAGTGAGAATACAACCATTGACCGCTTGATAAAGGATCGTCGCCAAATTGATATATAAGGTCGATAGCACCAGCATCCACTACAAAGGAATTGTCCGGGCTGTGAGATTGTGCATCCGTAACCATTGCATCATCTGTGGGACCTCCACTCCATGTGGTCCAGTATCCGCCTAACTGTTCGGCAACATAACCACCTACTGTTAATGCATCGAAATCTTCGCATACAGTTGGTGAATATTCCATGAAACAACAATCATCGAAATATGCCTTCGGGCCGGTAATACCAGGATTAGCAAAGTAATTGGCACTGCCAATTGTCATGGCTCCAGGGTTCCCAAATGTTCCGAGAGACCATGGCCATGCAATAACAAGCACACCATCGAACCAGTATTCTGCAAGGTCGTTGTCAAGGTCAACAATAAGTTCATTCAGATACCATGTATCAAAACCGAAACTGAAAACGGCAGCAGCAGCAGCACCGGCATCAACAGTTGCTGTTCCATCTGAATCAAACATTACCTGGAATCCCCATTCGACACCAATCACAACATCTTTTTGCAGATTGAAATATCCGCAGAAACCATCAGGTACATACATCATATTGCTATAATAATGCACACCTGATGTTATATTGGCGGCAGCAAAAAGCTGTACAAGGTCTGTAGTTCCTTCAACGATGAAAGAATTATCAGCACTGTATGAAACAACATCGGTAATCAAAGCATCTTCTGCGGTGCCTGGGGCGTTGCTCCAGGTAGTCCATCCGGGCACCACAACAGCTACATAATCTCCTGGAGTGTAACTGTCAAAGTTTTCACAACCTTGTGAAAAGACACTCTGTGTTAGAAAAAATGCTGATGACAATAGCACCAGCATGGAAAGTGTAAATTTTTTCATGTGTAGTTAATTTTGGGTTAGTAATAAGTTGTTCGTTCGCTCAAATATACATAATACTTGACAGATTGCAAAATTCTTTGTTGAGATTTTTTTTATCAGGGGCATACATGGCCTGCTTGTCCTTATGTTTAACAGCTATTAAACACGTTGGAGAAAATCACCGAGTTAATCAGAATATCTTTTGTAAGTGATAGGGATAGAACAAATTACAGGCTTTTAAAAAAATTGACCTCTCGGATTTCACTGTTTATTCAGCTCAATTGAAATACGTGTAATACTGTTAAAAATATTTTCCGAATATTTTGTACAGGGATTTGGTTTATTAATGTAAAACACGAACAGGGACTGCAAAAAAAAGAATCAGAGTGAAAATTCACTTTCAAGTTGTGGTATCACAACCTTCCAGCCATAAGTATCCTGGATCTTGACCCGTAATGCATCTGATGATTTAGGTTCACCATGATTGATAAAAATACATTCAGGCTTGTTTGTCAAGCCTGACAGCCAGTTAATGATCTGGGCCTGGTCGGCATGAGATGACATGGTCCGGATATCTTCAATATGTGCCCGGACAGGGAAATATTTTCCATGAATTTTGATTTCATGTGCCCCGTCATGGAGACTTCTTCCTCTGGTGCCTTCGGCCTGGTACCCGGGGATGATAATGGTGGAATCAGGGTTGCCAAGATGTCTTTTCAGGTAGGTCAGAACCCTGCCACCGTTCATCATCCCGCTACCGGCTATTACGATTTTCGGGCGCTTATCGCTTGCCAGCTGCATTGTTTCTTTGTATGAGCGGACCATTTTTGTATTTCTGAATACTTCATCGAAGATTTCAGACCCCAGCTTATGCCATTTGTGGTATTTATTGAAAACCTTGCTGACATCAGTCCCCATAGGTGAGTCAAGATATATGGGTATCTCAGGGATATCCTTTTTTTGTTCCAGTTTCCAGAACAGGTACATGAAATCCTGGGCACGATCCACCGTAAAGCTGGGCACGATCAGGATCCCGTTTCTTTCCGATACCTTGTGAAGAATATCACGGAATTGTTTTTCTGTGTCAATGCTGGGATGAATTCGGTCGCCATATGTAGATTCAACAATTAGATAATCTGCTTTTTCTGGTTTGTCAGGAACTTCCAGCATAGGATCATCTATCCGTCCGATATCTCCTGAAAAAATGATACGTTTTCCGCCAATTTCAATATCGACATGAGTGGCCCCAATAATATGTGCATTGTTCTGAAACCTGAATCTGATATCATCTGTCAACTGTTTCCATTCATCCTCGGGCTGTGCCTGCAGTAATGGTATGGTATTCATGGCATCATCAAGATCGTACAAAGGCTTTGCAGGCTTGTGCTTTGAATAACCTTTGTGATTGGCATGCTCGGCATCCTCTTCCTGTATTTTTGCACTGTCGAGCAGTAAGACTTCTGTAATTTCACAAGTTGGAGCGGATCCATAGATTGGCCCTTCAAATCCCTGGCGAACAAGCCTTGGAAGATAACCTGTATGATCCAGGTGGGCATGGGTCAGGATCACCGCATCTATTTCGGAGGCATCTACCGGCAAAGGCAGCCAGTTTAACTCCCTCAGGTGTTTTAAACCCTGGAATAAACCGCAATCCACGAGGATTTTCGAATCTCCTGCCCTGATCAGTGTTTTTGATCCGGTAACCGTAGCTGCTGCCCCAAGAAATTGTATGCTGAAATTGTCTGAAAAATTCTTATCCATTATTTACAGTTTAATGAATGTTATAATAAAGCCCATACATGAAAAGGATTGTCAAAGGTAGGAAAATATTGCTTAGCGCTTACAGGAAGATGCCCTAAAAATTGAAGCATAAATAGAATAAGTCAATGAATAAACACCGGTGATTTTACTTCAACTTCTCGCTGAATACTTTTTTGAATTTCTCAAGTTTAGGGACAATCACAAAATTGCAATAGGCTGCCGTGCGATTGTTATTAAAATAGTCCTGATGGTAATCTTCAGCTGCATAAAAACTTCCCGCTGGACTGACTTCTGTTACGATGGGATCATTCCATAACCCGGATTTGTTCAGATCCTTAATGATGCTTTCTGCTTCAAGCTTTTGCTCTTCACTATGGTAAAATATTGCTGAACGGTACTGGGTGCCGACATCGGCACCTTGCCTGTTCAGGCTTGTGGGATCATGGGTTTGAAAGAATACTTCAAGTAATTCGATAAATGATATTTTATCAGGATTGTAAATGATACGAACTGCTTCTGCATGGCCGGTAGTTTCTGAGCATACTTCTCTGTAAGCAGGGTTTTTTACGTGGCCTCCGGTATAGCCTGACATTACACTTTTAACCCCTTCAAGCTGCTGAAAAATAGCTTCTGTACACCAGAAACACCCTGATGCAAAGCTTACTGTGTCTTGCTTTTCATTACTCATGGCAGAAGTGCTTAGAAGTGTTAGAAATATCATGCTGGCACCAAAATGGATACTTTTAAGTTGTTGCATAAAACCGTTATCTATAAACAAGGGAAAGAAGGATTTGTTTTAGAGAGATCAGAAGCATACAATAGACCACGCTTTTAGCACAGCAAGCAATCGATAATTTTCCCGCTTCAATCGTCAGTATCTGTCACAAATCTCTATCAGCGCGTTAGCCGCAGCTTTATCCTTGCCAAAGCTGCAAACTGTTTCTTTCTGATGCTCAAAATACTTTCCGCTTATTCCTTCTACTTCTGTTGAGCTTGCCAGCCATACCGGGGTGGCAGCTCCCTGCTCAGGACTCTCATGGCCTCCGAAACCCAGGCTGTTGCTGAGTTTTGAATTTACGTCACCGGGATGGCAGGCATTAACAGTGATCCCCGATGACTGGAAAATAACAGCAAATGAGGCAGTCAGCATCCGGTCTGCCTGTTTCGATTGTCTGTATGCAGTGTTGTTATCATATTCTCTATGCTTAAACTCAAGGTCGTTTATGTCAAGATCACCGGCCCAGTAGCTTGCAACATTAATTATCCTGGCAGGCCCTGAGTTTTTCAGAATGGATTCAAAAGCCTTTATCATCCTGTAATAGCCTAATACATTAGTAGCAAACTGTAATTCAATTCCATCTGTATTTTCCTCTCTCTTTCGTGGACATGTTGCCGCGTTATTGATGAGGATATGCAGGGGGCCTGACCACCTTTTCGCAAAATTGTTAATATCTTCTTTCAGGGACAGATCAACGACGCAATATTCTATTTCTGAATTCCCGGTATGGCTTATGAGCTCCTGTCGCTTAAGGTTCAGGCTTTCTTCGTTTCTGCCAACCATAAAGATTCTGTATCCGGCTTTCATAGCCATAAGACGTGCTATGGCATAACCAATTTTACCTGTTGCTCCTGTAACGATAACAGTTTTCCTGTTCATGATTTATGCAAAGTTTTTCTTAAAAGTAAGCAAAATAAGCCTAAAGGACAATTGCTTGTAATTATACTTTCAGGCGTTAGGGGAAACTTGCGAATGATAAGGTCATAAGCTCCGTTTGTGAATATTTCCGCACAATAGATGTTTTGTATACTTATATTAGCTTTGGTTTTATATAAAAACTTTAGGCGAATTACTTCCTGCCATATAAGTTTTTTTAAACATTACATTAGGCGAACAGAGGCCGGTTTAAACAGCCGGCCTCTTAGTTAATTTTTCATTGATTTATTCCTCAGGGAGGCCGAACATCCTTTTTTATTTTATAATTTTGCCCGCAAAACAATAAGCAATGGATATCCTGTTTAATAAAAAGTTCCTGAAACACAATGTAGATAGTGAGGCTGAAGGAGCTTATCGCATCGCTGATTTTGGTGACCTGCCAGACACTGAGGCGGATGGTGAAGCATACATGGAACTTGTACATAGCAGAGAGCATATTGACAGGATCAAACAGGCATGTAAAGATGACGAATTCTTTGCAGAGGTAAACCTGAATCCTGACAGCTGGGAAGCAGCAAAGACAGCAGTGGGCTTGAGCGTACTTGCGGCCGAAAACAGCTCCTTTGCGGCCATACGGCCCCCGGGACATCACGCAGGCCTTGAAAAGGCGCATGGTTTTTGTCTTTTTAACAATATTGCTATTGCTACGCAAAAGCTTGTCAATGATGGAAAAAGAGTTTTTATTTTTGATATAGACGGCCATCACGGAGATGGGACTCAGAATATTTTTTACGAGCGGAGTAATGTCTTCTATTGTTCAGTGCATCAAAATTACGCTTTTCCCTATACAGGTTTTGCCATAGAAACCGGGGCCGGGGAAGGTGTAGGCTATACTGCAAATTTCCCAATTTATGCGGGGAAAGGGGATAAGGAATTTCTTGAGATCGTTGATAAGGCAATTTTTCTGGCAAGGCAGTTCCATGCGGATGTTATTGCCGTTTCTGCCGGTTTCGACAGCTATGCTGACGACCGTCTGCTCGGCCTCAATTTTACTACCCGAGGCTATTACGAATGTGCCTTCAGGTTAAGAAGAGCATTCCCAGATATTTTTGCAGTCCTGGAAGGTGGCTACCACCTCGATATCCGCAAATGTGTCGATAGCTTCGTGGAAGGTATCCACAAAGGTGCCATCCCGCCTAAACAACAATGGAACGATGATATGTCCATTGGATAGGAGATCCTGTTTAGGATTTAGATATTTGTGCTTAGGATTTTTTAAGAAACACTTCATACACCCCTTGTACCTACGCTAAAGCAATGGAGACATGCTGATGGATGGGAATTCTGTGTTATTTAGATGTCTTATAAATTATCGCTAAAGTGCATAAATTCAATATATTATTTACATATGTAATTTTATTTGTATTTATATTTGTGCCGCAAAATCAAATTCTTTAATCTTCATAATCATGAAAAAAATCTTTATTACACTTTTAGTTTTAACTTTTACCGCCGGTGTATTTGCTCAGCAGGTAGACAGGGAGCGGGTTGTTCTTGAGATCGGAACAGGTACCTGGTGCATGTATTGCCCGGGTGCAGCCATGGGTGCTGACGACCTGGTGGCCGCCGGCTGTGACGTAGCCGTGATCGAATACCATAGTGGTGATGCCTTTTCAAATACAGCATCAACCTCCAGAATCTCCTATTACGGTATAACAGGTTTCCCCACTGCTAAATTTGATGGTGTTCTTACAGGTAGTGGAGGCAGCGCAACACAAAGTATGTATAGTACCTACCTGCCACTTTATAATCAAAGAATAGTGATTCCCTGTGATTATGAAGCAGAGATCTATGGACAGAATACCAGTGGCCTTAATTACGATGTCACGGTGATCATTGACCTGGTAAACGGTACTCCCCCTTCTAATCTAAAGGCACATCTTGTATTGACTGAATCAGAGATTGCGTATAACTGGCAAGGTATGTCGGAATTGAACTATGTCTGCCGTGCCATGTATCCTGATCACTCCGGGACTACGGTAAATTTTGCCAGTGGAAACCAGATGATCATAAATTATTCATTTACAATTGATGCAACCTGGAATTCCCAACATATCGAGCTGGTTGCCTTCATACAGGATGAAACTACCAAAGAGATCCTTCAGGGAACAATGGTACCCATTGAAAACCTGATCCCGCTGGCAGCTTCAGCAAATTTCAGTTGCAGCAACCAGCAACCCTGTGAAACAA
>JAIOSQ010000244.1 GCA_021107535.1 Bacteroidales bacterium
CTCTCTGATTCCCTGATTCTCTGACTCTCTGACTCTCTGATTCTCTGACTCTCTGATTCCCTGATTCTCTGACTCTCTGACTCTCTGATTCTCTGATTCTCTGATTCTCTGACTCTCTGACTCTCTGATTCCCTGATTCCCAGATTCTCTATCTTACTTCCCTTGCACTCGACACTCATAATTACCAATCGTTATTAATCATTAATCACTAATAATTCCCAACGGTTCCGTATCCTTCCAAACTCCCCTGGTAAAATCCGGCACTTTCACCGAATTGCTTTTGTCTCTTTCGGAAATCTCGCTTAATTCCACAATGGAGGACCATGCTGCAGCATCATACACGTTCTGATCAAGGGGAAGGCCTTCATGTATGCACTGGATCAGGCGCCAATCCATGATGAAATCCATTCCACCATGCCCACCTACTTCACGTGCTTTCTCACCTACCTTTTTGGCCAGCGGATGTTCATATTCCTTGATGAGTTGATCATATTTCTCCGGATCCAGCCATGAATGTGGATCAGGTTCCAGGGCGATTTTCCTGGCGGGCCACTTTTGTGCAATGCCCTTGGTGCCGCTGAGGAGATGAATGCGGCTGTAAGGCCTTGGACTGGTGGTGTCGTGTTGCACCATAATGGTTTTACCGTTGCTGGTTTTGATCAAAGTGGTATTCATATCCCCCAGCTCATATTTTTGCATGGCTTCGGGTGAGTCCTTACCGAATTTATTTTCAGCATACAGCGACATCCCCAATTGGTTTGTTGACATAGAAGTCAGGTATTCAAACTTATCACCCCTGTTGATGCCCATGATCTGTGCCACCGGGCCCAGGCCGTGAGTGGGGTACAGGTTCCCGGTATGGCTTTCATTCCACTTCAAGCGCCACATGCCCTGGTAGCCGGTTTCCTTATCGAACTTCAGCCAGCGCAGGTCATGGATATAAGCGCACTCAGCATGGTTAATTTCTCCAAAGACACCATTCCTGGCCATGTTTAGCGTGGCCAGTTCAAAAAAGTCGTAGCAGCAGTTTTCAAGCATCATGCAATGGCGCTGGGTCTGTTCCGCAGTATCAACCAGTTGCCAGCACTCATCAATGCTCATGGCTGCCGGGACTTCCACGGCGGCATGTTTTCCCTGTTTCATGGCATAAACCGCATTTGGGGTATGGTATCTCCAGGGAGTGCAAGCGTAAACAAGGTCCACATCATCGCGTTCGCACATTTTCATCCAGTGCTCATCACTTTCTCCATACGCGGCAGGTTCCGGCCTGCCCTTATCGATAACTATTTGCTGTGCTTTTTTAACTCTTTTGGGCAGGATGTCACAAACTGCAGTGATCTCTACACCTTCAACATTCAGCAGCCTGCTCACTGCTCCCATACCTCTCATGCCCAGGCCGATCAGCCCAATGCGCACGGTTCCCAGCGGTTCGCATGCCAGTCCCATAACGGATTTTTGTCCGGGGAGTGGCAGGGGAGTGGTCAGGTGGCTTTCAATTTCTTTCCCGATTGCTCCCAATCCCGGCAATGCGATTCCCATGGCAGCAATGCCTGCTGCGGTCTTTTTGATGAAGTTTCTGCGGTTGCTCATAGGGTGTAATTTAATGTTTGGTTGGGGTAAAGTTATGAAAATATAATATTGGGATGGCATCCTTAATTTTAAACCTTCTTCAACTTCCACTTCCCCCTCATAAAAAGGATCACAGCAAGGATCGTCATCACGGTTTCGGCGCTGAGAATGGCATAGAATACCCCATCTTCTCCAAATCCCATGGTCAGAGACAGGCTGTAAGCAAGCGGGATTTCCAGCATCCAGAAACAGAAAAAGTTGATCCAGGTAGGAGTGGAGGTGTCTCCGGCCCCATTAAAGGATTGGATCATAACCATCCCCAGGCCGTATGCCAGGAATCCGTAACTGATAATACGCAGGGCAACAGATCCGTATTCTACTACATTATTATCCTGAATGAATATACTCATAAAAAATCCCGGCCAGAATACAAAGAAGACTCCAATGCTTCCCAGGAGGATTACATTGACAAGGCCTGTGAACCAGACAGCGCGTTCAGCCCTTTCCGGCTTTCCCGCACCGAGGTTTTGCCCCACCAGTGTAGCCGCTGCATTGCTGACACCCCAGGATGGTAGCAAGGCAAATATGATAAGCCGGATGGCAATGGTGTACCCGGCCAGCACCTCATTTCCAAACACGGACAATATCCTTACCATCCCGATCCAGCTGGAGGTTGCGATCAAGGTTTGCATAATGCCACCGGCAGAGATCCGGATGATCTCCCTGATTATACGGAAATCCACCTTGATACTCGCTCTGCTTAACTTGATCCGGTGTTTCTTCCCAAAAAGTAAATACAATTGATACACCACTGCAATGCCTCTACCTATATTCGTAGCAATAGCAGCGCCTGTTATGCCGAGTTCAGGGAAAGGCCCGATCCCGAAGATCAGGCATGGGTCGAGAAAAATATTCAGCGTATTCGCAACAAGAAGTACTCTTAGCGAAATGGCAGCATCTCCTGCGCTTCTGAAAACAGCATTGATGATGAACAACATCATTATAACCGTATTGCCTCCAATCATCCAGGCAGTATACCCTGACATGTCTTGCGCCATTTCATGCGAAATCCCCATCAACATTAACAGTTCAGGTGCGAAGAACCATCCCACCCAGGCGATCATGAACGATATTACCAGGCCGGTGATGATGGCCTGAAAGGCAACTTCAGCAGCTTTTTCAGGCCTTTTCTCTCCAATCCTTCTCGCAACAAGTGCGGTGGTAGCCATGCTCAGACCAACCGCTATGGCATAGACTATTGTGATCAGCGATTCTGTGATGCCGACAGTGGCAACAGCATCCGGTCCGAGTTTTGAAACGAAAAAAATGTCAACAATGGCAAAGATGGATTCCATAACCATTTCCAATACCATTGGTACCGACAATAATAAAATTGCCCTCCCGAGCTTCCCGGAAGTGAAATCCTGCTCAGTCCCTGTGATGGACTCCCATATGTCGTAGAGTAGCCGTTTCAATTGTTTCTTTTTTAAATTGTTATGCGAAGATAGATATGTTGGAGTATTTATTTATAAAAAAAAAGGATGGCATCCCTATATCTTTAATTTATTTCCTAGCTGCTTAATTATTCTTAAATTTGCAATTCAATTACACTATTTAGAGACTTAATATTAAATTATCAGTAAAAAAAATATTCCTGAAATGACAGAAGAACAAAGGATTTCATTTATTAAAAAGTGGTGGATATCCCTTCGCCCGTTTTCATTTCCGGCATCTGCCATGCCGGTCATTTTCGGAACAGTTCTGGCTTATGTATATGGAGGTGAAAGCATTAATGTCTGGTATTTCCTGCTGGCATTCTTTGCCATGGTGATCCTGCATGCCGGTGCCAATATACTTAACGACGTCATTGATTTTAACAAGGGATTAGACAAAGTTCCTGCACCGGTGAGTGGAGGAGTCGTACGCAGGCTGATCTCCATCCGGGAAGCTAAAATTGCCAGCATACTTTTTCTAAGCACCGGTACCATCATAGGTGTTACCCTGGCATTCCTGACAGGTCCGACGCTGCTGCTAATTGGTGTGCCCGGCCTGATCATCGGGATCTTTTACACCCTTGGTGGAAGGTTTGCACTTAAATATCATGCCCTTGGCGACCTTGCAGTGTTCCTGAATTTCGGTATTCTCGGCTCTTTAGGGGCCTGGTACGTACAGACAGCAAGTCTTTCCTGGATTCCCGTACTGTGGGCCATCCCGATGTCAACCCTGGTCATTGCCATCCTGCATGCCAACAATTGGCGGGATATCAAAACGGATAGGGAAGGGCATATTTATACTATCGCATCTCTTCTTGGTGATAAAGCTTCACTTCGTTATTATGGCTACCTGATCTTCGGGCCGTTTTTTATGGTTCTGGCCCTGATCATTATTCCTTACTTTGCATTTCCTGAGCTCGCCTTTATGCCATTCACTTTTGGCGTCGTGATCCTTTCACTCCCAATGGCACTTAAGCTATGGCAAAAAGCCCTGAACCGTAAAGAGCCTAAAAATCCTATTGATTTTGTCGCTCTTGACGGAGCAACGGCGCAGTTCAACCTCGCATTTGGCATATTATGTTCCCTTGCTCTTGTCCTCGATGCTGTAATCAGCTACTGGATATGACATTGAAAGAAATTAAGAATCACAAACAGGGTAATCAACTATGGTGGATTACCCTGTTTGCTGTTTGCCTTTTTACGCTCATGTTCTTTTTTAAAAAGGCCGGAAGTTTTGATTTCTGGTATTGGATGAGCAGCAACCTGTTGATACTCCTTACACTCACCTTCATCGCTGACAAAAGCAATGCAACTGAAATCAGTAAGGATTTCAGTGTAATGCCATATCGCAAAGCCCTTATGGGTATCCTGTTTGCAGGAACCCTGTTTGTCATCTTTTATCTTGGAAATTTTCTGATCCGGCAGATTGTCGAAGGGGCAGGAGAGGGCATTCAAAATGTATATTCATTCAAACAGGAAGCTTCACCATTGCGTATTGGCATCCTGATGCTGTTGATCATTGGCCCGGGAGAAGAATTATTCTGGAGGGGCTACCTGCAGAGAAGGCTGAGTATACGATTTGGGAAAGCTACTGGCTTCCTGCTGGCAACTATGCTGTACACGGCTGTTCATATAGCTACCGGCAATACAGTGCTTGTCCTGGCAGCCCTTATCTGTGGCCTTTTCTGGGGATGGCTTTATATGAAATACAACAGCATGATCATCAATGTC
>JAIOSQ010000163.1 GCA_021107535.1 Bacteroidales bacterium
ATCTCATCAAGTCCTTCCTGGTTACGAAAAAAGCGTTTCCATGAATATTCGGCACTCTCGCCATCCTGTGTTTCAAATTCATGCCAGTGGTCAACATAGGGGTCGTGCACATGCATGTCGGCACCCATTTCAGTCAGCTTCCTGACCACCATTTCACTTCCGCTGTAACGGGTGTCGCCTACGTCCTCGCGGTAGCTGGCACCGCATAGCAGTACCTGGGATCCGGCTATATACCTGGACATGTTTCGGAGTGCATCGCGCGTAAGTGTGGCCACATGCAGTGAGCGGGTATCATTGATATCGATAGCAGTAGGGGTTATCTTGAAAATGCTGTCACCGTCATCAAATCCAAGAATATGCTTATATGCCCAGTAGCCGAGGCCGCCGTCTTTCGGAAGGCAATAACCACCAATCCCGGGGCCGGGAAAGATCATGTTGCTATGGGTCGGACGTACCTTGATGGCCTTGATCACCTTGATCAGGTCAACACCATTGCGTTCGGCAAAGATGCTCCATTCATTGAGGTAAGCCAGGATGGTGGCTCTGTATGAGTTTTCTACGATCTTGGTAGTTTCAGATTCAATGGGACGGTCCATCACGGTGAGGGGGAATTCCTCAGTGTTCAGGATCTCGTGCAGGAACTTTTCTACCCTGTCGCGTGCCTCATCATTACATCCTGAGCATACTCTCCAGAAATCACGGATAGAGCTTACGTATTCCTTACCCGGCATCACACGCTCAAAGCTGTGTGAGAGCAAAGGAGTTTCTTTCATTCCTCTTTTGGCAAAAGCCTTTTTCATAATTGGCCAGGCAACAAATTCAGTAGTGCCCGGAGCAACTGTTGTTTCGATCAGGGTGAGAGCACTTGCCGGGACCTTTTCCCCGATGGTCTGCACCGTGGCTTCCAATGCAGCCATTTCTACTTCACCGGTGCGCATGTTACCCAAATCATTTTTGGAGTAGTCGCATTGTACGTCTACCACTACGTAATCCGCAAATTGCAGACAGTTGCTGTCATATGTAGCCACAAGAGTTTCTGATTGCAGAACACATCTTTCTATAAGTTCTTCTACTTCAGGATCTTCGGCCTTAACCGGGGAAACACCCCTGTTCAGGATGGGTATCTTCCAATAGCTTCGCATACTGGGCCGCTGACAACCGATCACAAATTTAGTATTGTTGCCCTGTTCATCTTTGGCGTCGGCTACGATGGCAGCCATTACCGCTCCAACAAAGCCAACACCCATGACTACAACAATTTCCTGACCTTTTGCTTTTGCTTTTTGCACCAGTTTTTCAATTCTTTCAAGTTCCTGACCATATTCTTCCGGCTGTGGAAGTGCAAATTTTTCACCCATTGGGGTAACAGAATAAACTAACTCTTTTTCGTTCATTTGATTATAGTTAAATTGTTTTTTTTTAGGATCATTACCGGATTTTGGCAGTAATTTGCTTTTCAAATGCGGTAATCAGCCTTTTCATTGTCTTGTCAATGATTTTATCAGTGAGGGTCTTCTCCTCATCACGGAAAATAAAACTCACGGCATATGATTTTTCATCTTTCCCGATTTTTTCACCTTCATAAACATCGAACAAGCCAACAGACCTGAGCAGGGTGGTTTCGGTTTTCATGGCAATATCCCTGATCTGTTCAAAACTGATATCTTTATTAATGAGCAGCGCCAGATCACGCCTGACTTCAGGATATTTTGGTACAGGAAGGGATGTAATAGTATTTTTACGTGAAATACTTAGCATCATATCCCATGAGAAGTCGGCAAAGAATACTTCTTGTTTGATCTCGAATCCATCTGTAAAAGCAGAGTCAAGACTACCAAAGGATACAAGTGGCTTCCCGTCCAGAAGGTAGCTCATTCCCTCGGCGAAAATCCCTTTGCTTGCCTCCCCGGTATCCATGTTGGCTGCAGGCATTCCAAGCCTGAGAATAATATTGTCCACAACGGATTTTAACTGGAAAAAGTCAGAAGCTTGGTTTGCAGTATTCCAGCTTTCCTCATACTTCCTGCCACAGATAAACAGGGCCAGCCGTTTTTCTTCGTGATATCCCGGCAGTGGATCTTCTGTATCTTTTGCGGGATTGTTGGAATAAATATTCCCAAACTCAAAGAAACGAATATCGGTGATCCTGCGGTTCTGGTTGAAAGCAATGTTTTCGAGTCCTCCGAAAAGAAGACTTTGTCTCAAAGCGTTCAGATCATTGCTAAGCGGGTTTTCCAGAAGAACCGAATGGCTTGCTTCAAAGGCAGAAAACTTTTCAGCATATGCTGCTTTCATGAGAGAATTGTTCATGATCTCAGAGAATCCCATGCCGGTAAGTAACTCAGCAAGACTGTTTTGCAGTTTATCCGGATCAGGCCTGGGGTGATGGGCAAGAGATGAACGTATCCCGTGGGGGAAAGCAACATTGTTATAGTCGTATATCCTGAGGATCTCCTCAATGATATCCACTTCGCGACGAACATCATAGCGGTAGGTTGGTACCCTGACACTAAAAGCGTCCCCTCCTTTTTTGGTGATCTCAATATCGAGGTCAGCAAGGATATTGTCGATCAATTCTTTCCTGATCTCCTGCCCAATGAGGCGATTGATGTTGCTGTATTTTACATCTACCTTCCAGCCTTCAACAGGAGCCGGGTAGATATCTTCAAGCTCTGATGAAATAGTACCACCTGCCAGCTCTGTGATCAACAGAGCAGCCCGTTTCATAGCGTAAAGGCATATGTTAATGTCTGAGCCACGTTCAAATCTGAAAGATGCATCGGTGGCGAGGCCATGCAATTTTGCAGTCTTTCTGATGGTGGCAGGGTCGAAATGTGCACTTTCGAGGAAGACATTGACAGTTTTGTCAGTAACTCCTGATTTTTCACCACCAAATACTCCGGCAATACACATACCATGTTCTGCATTACAGATCAGCAGGTCGTCGGTGCTGAGTTTTCTCTCAACTTCATCCAGGGTGATAAACTTTTCACCTTTATGTGCCTTTCTCACCACCACTTTGCCGCCCTTTATAGCTGCAGTATCATAAGCATGTAGAGGTTGCCCTGTTTCCATCAGCACAAAATTGGTGATATCCACAATATTATTAATGGGCCGTATGCCGACTGCATTGAGCAGATCCTGCATCCAGTCAGGAGATTCCTTTACTTCGATTCCTGAAATGTGAACACTGCTGAACCTTGGACAGGCCTGCAGATCTTCAATGATAACAGGGATTTCAGCTTGTTGGCTATCAGCTTTAAAGGCATCTACAGAGGGAATTTGAAGCTTCTTGCTGCCTTTCCCTTCATGGCAATTAATAACGGCTACAATATCACGTGCAGTGCCGATATGGGAAGTAGCATCAGTACGGTTGGGAGTAAGTCCGATTTCGAAAACGTAATCTTCTGTGAAATTAAAGTAGGATTTTGCAGGGGTTCCGGCAACTGCATCTCCTTTCAGGACCATGATCCCTTCGTGTGATGTACCCAAGCCGATCTCATCTTCTGCGCAGATCATCCCTTCGGATACTTCACCGCGGATCTTTGTCTTTTTGATCTCAAATGAATCTTTGTCTGAATGAAGGGAAGTACCTATGGTAGCAACGATAACTTTTTGTCCGGATGCAACGTTGGGTGCTCCGCACACAATGGGAAGCAGTCGGTCTCCACCAACATTGACGGTAGTAACACTCAATTTGTCGGCATTGGGATGTTTTTCGCATGTGATCACTTCTCCAATCACCAATCCTTCAAGGCCACCTTTCACCGACTGGAATTTCTCAATTCCTTCCACCTCGAGGCCACTGTTGGTAAGCAGTATACTCAGTTCTTCCGCTCCCATATCGAAATCAATATACCTCTTCAGCCAGTTGTAGGATATTTTCATTTGTATAAAAGTTTTACCCGGGATTTCCCGATGATTCTATTATTCTGAATATGATCTTCCCGCAAAAAGAAATTTACATTCGTTTACAGGGCGGTAAAGGTAGTAAATTTCCATTTTTTTAGCCTATAGAGCCCCAATCAGGCTGATTTTTATTTATCAATTTCAAAGTCTGGTTTAAATTTTTGTTTTCGGGCAGGTTTAGTCCGGGATCGTCTTTCAGTATATCTGTGGCCAGGTCCCTTGCATATTTGAGGATCTTTTCATCCCTGAGCAGGTTGGCAATTTTCAAGTCCAGGATACCACTTTGTTGCGTACCTGCCAAATCGCCTGGCCCACGGAGTCTAAGGTCAGTTTCTGCGATCATAAATCCATCGGTGGTGTCAATCATGGTTTTCAGCCGGACACGGGCTTCTTCGCTTACCTTATTTCCCGACATAAGGATACAATACGACTGATCGCCTCCCCTGCCAACACGTCCCCGGAGCTGATGCAGTTGCGATAAACCAAATCGTTCTGCATTTTCAACCACCATCACACTGGCATTGGGGATGTCGACCCCGACCTCAATTACCGTGGTGGCCACCATAATCTGTGTTTCACCTTTAATGAAACGCTGCATCTCGAAATCCTTGACCTCCTGTTTCAGCTTTCCATGTACCATGCTGATTGCATATTTGGGTAGAGGAAAAGCACGGGTGATGCTTTCATAGCCGTCCATAAGATCCTTAAGGTCCAGTTTTTCAGATTCGTGGATCAGGGGATACACTATATATATCTGCCTCCCCAGTTTGATTTGTTCTTCCAAAAAGCCAAACAGACGCAGACGCCTGGATTCAAAAAAGTGAAATGTTTTAACAGGCTTACGACCGGGTGGCAATTCATCGATAACGGAAAAGTCGAGGTCACCGTACAATGTCATGGCCAGGGTTCTGGGTATAGGAGTAGCAGTCATGACAAGGATATGAGGCGGGATAATATTTTTATAATACAGCCTGGCACGCTGGGCAACACCAAAGCGATGCTGTTCATCAATTACCACAAGGCCGAGATTTTTAAACTTCACATTTTCTTCGAGAAGGGCATGGGTACCGATCAACA
>JAIOSQ010000190.1 GCA_021107535.1 Bacteroidales bacterium
ATTCTCTAATTCTCTAATTCTCTGCTAACAGCCGCCAAAACAATCCCCGTCGCTACCGCAGCATTTAACGACTCAGCGCCACTGCCGCCGGAAGGAATTGATATTCTGTGTGTAGCATGCCGGAGGACTTCCGGCCTGATGCCCCTGGATTCGTTTCCGATAAGGAAAATCCCCTTGTCAGCACTGCTTTTCCAAATGGAAGTGCCGTCGAGAACCGTAGCATAAACAGCTACTTTGCTTTCAGAAATATAACTTTCAAGGTCGGTATAATAAACTTTTACCCTCGCCAGTGAACCCATGCTTGATTGTACCACTTTTGGATTAAAGACATCCACGCAATCATTTGAACAAATGATGGTCTTTACGCCAAACCAGTCGGCCGTACGCATGATGGTTCCCATGTTGCCCGGATCACGAATGTCGTCCAGAGCCAGCAGTATCCCTTCCGGATCACTGATCTCCTGCAAATCCCTTTCAGGCATGCGACAAACAGCAAGCACCTTGTTGGGAGTGCTAAGGTTGCTGATACGTTCCAGCTCTTTCGGGGAGATCCTGATAAACTCAGCAAACTTTTGTGCGAATTTTTCTCTCTTCTCTTCTATCCAATCTTCAGTAGCATATACCGTATCAATCCTATAGTTTGCTGCCAGCAATTCTTCAACAATCTTAGGCCCTTCCGCTACGAACAAAGCATGTTCTTTTCTAAACTTAAGTTGCTTTAGAGATTGTATATGCTTTATTTGATTTTTGCTAAGCAATGATTAATTGTGGATTATGGATTATGGATTATGGATGAAAGTTTTGAATTTTCCTCCTTCACTTCGTTACGGCGGACACAGTGAGTTTTGAGTTTTGAATTTGTTTAGAATTTAATACTAGTACGTCTTCGTCATTGTCTCCGGTATCAGCAAAATAAAATCAGCCAGACCAATGTTTTCTTCTTCCAGTTCGTCAGTTGAGGCCTGTTCAACACTTGCAATGGTCATGATATTAAGTTCGGGCTTTGATTGTTTCAGGTACCAGACGATTCCTTCAAAATCATTGCTGTGATAAGTCCCGTTATAGTGGATGAATAATTTTCCCTCTTCCAGATTTTCAAGGATAAAATGAGCCATCGTGGCGTCCTTAAGTGCCTGTGCTTTTGGCAGGTTGTCGGCTCCGTGTCCACCCATGCCACCGCCCATTTTGCGCATGGCCTTATAACCCGGCAATTCCGCATCATAAGGGATGGGCAGGGGAGGAAGGAAAAATTTTGCATGGCTGCTCAGGCTGTCAAGGCCTTCAAAACCTTCACGAAAAACCACAGATGCATATCGTCTGGGCACATTTGTAGCAATAAAATCCAGATTGTTTTCCCGGGCAAATTCCACCAGGGGTTTGTAATCGGTTTCATAGTTAGGCCAGAGCCTTGCCTGTGATTCAAAATTTCTGGTGCTTATCGTTGCATTTGTATATTCCTCCAGGATCAGTTGCCCGTCGCTTTCAAACATCTCGGCTCCCAGCATCAGATCTTGTCCTTTTTCTTCGAAGAGATCTTTGGTCAGCTCAAGCTGCAGCCAATGGCAGATCGGGTTGTTGTGCAGTTCTCCAAAAAATACGATATCTGCTTCTTTGGCTTCCTTCAGCATCTTTTCATATGAGCTTTTTTTGCCTTTCTGATCGAAGAACCTGTAAGCAGTTTTGTCAGTTTTCATGGCCATCAAAACTATAGCGGCAATGATCAATGGGAAGAAAATTCTTTTCATTTTTTTATTTTTTTAAGGTGTTTATATTTTTTTCTGATCTCTTCACTAATTGGTACGGCCTGTCCGTATTCGTCAATTCTTACAAAGGTAATGCTTGTTGAGCAAACGAGTTCCTCCTGCTTCATCGAGCCAGGATAACAACTTGCCCCCGAAGAGGTTGTTATAGATGCCGATATCACCGGTTTTGCATATTTGAGAGGATACCAGTTCCATATCAATCTTTCTTTTTAAGTTCTTCTGCATGAAACATCAGGGGTAATAATTCATTGATAGCGTTAACAGCCAACACCGGACCTTTCTCAGCCTTCATAATAACCCGGATATCTTTGCCCTGCTGTATTTCATATTCTGCCATGACCTGCCTGCAGGCTCCACAGGGTGATACGGCCTCATGTATGACAAATTCATCCGATTTTGCAACTATGGCAATGCGTTCAATGCTGGCATCAGGATATTTTGATTTTGCATAGAACATGGCTACCCTTTCTGCACAAAGCCCGGAAGGATAAGCGGCATTTTCCTGGTTGGTTCCCCTTACGATCTCTCCGTTTGAAAGACGTAAGGCAGCAGCGACACGATAATGTGAATAAGGTACATAGGCCTTCTTAATATCCTGCTCCGCCAATTCTATCAGTTGCCTGTCAGCCTGAGGAATATCCTCCATGGAATCATACTCCTCAATACTTAGCTGTATGCTTCTAATTTTCATTTTTCTAATAATAAACAGTTTTATTATACAGGAAAACCCATCAAACAGTTTCAAATTACAACAGATCAATTATTATGAAATATCAATAACCTTCATATTATTTTGATGCCCGGAATAAATATGCTTACCCCTGCTCCTTATCCTTATTATCTCCAGATACCGCTTTTTCACCTGAATAGGTGCCGTTAAGTATAGATTTATAGGTAAGGGGGTCTTCAAGGATCTCTATTGCCTGTTTAATTTCAGGATCGTGGCGCAGGGCAGTTCTGATCCTCCCTTCCTGGAAATAATACCTGGATACGATCTCCATCCTGAGCAGCTCCTTGATCTCATGCTTATAGGTGACCAGATCCTCTTCCTTATTATGGATCATGGCTTGTTTCAGGAGTTCATACTGGGGCTCAATGGCTTCAAAATAATCTTCTTTAATGGCAGCATCTTTCAACTCGCTGAGCTTTTCTTCCCCCCGGGTGGTATAGTCATAATCCTTATCGGCGAGAAAAGAAACGAAATCATCAAAATCAGAATCACTGATAGAGAACTCTTCGGGCGAGGTGATCGAAGGATGTTCAAGGGTGTATTTGGTTGCATAATCGAATATAAGGAACTTGGAGAACAGGCTGGTAAGGATCTGGCTGAATTTCCTGGGCTTCATACAAATATCAGGCTCTATTCCACCGCCATCGAAAACCGGACGGCCATTTCTTGTATTAAATTCGTTCACGAGAGAATCAGGAATTTGTGTATAATAACCATCCTCGTCTTTCATCGAGTAATCAACTGCCTGAATACACCTCCCGGAAGGGATATAATACTTGGCAACCGTTATTTTCATCTGGGAATTGTAACTCAGGGGAATCACATTTTGCACCAGGCCTTTGCCAAATGACCGTTGTCCCAATACTACCCCGCGATCCATGTCCTGGATAGCCCCGGCCACAATCTCCGATGCTGAGGCGCTGTGTGCATTTATGAGTATAAGCAACGGAATTTTTGTGTCGATGGCATTATAGCGTGTATAATGATCCTGGTTCTTATTCTTGAGCTTGCCTTTTGTACTGACTACCAATTGCCCTTTTTCAACAAAAATATTGGTAATATTTACTGCTTCACCCAGCAATCCTCCACCATTGTTCCTCAGATCCAGAATGATACCTTGCACCTCATTGTTGCTTTTAAGATCCATCAGGGCTTTCTTCACTTCATTACCCGCCTGTTGTGTGAAACCTGTGAGTTTTATATATCCTATATGCTCGTTAAGCATGCCATAATGCGGGATATCTTTTATGGTAATATTCTCCCTGTTGATCTCAAATTCCAGTGGTGCATCTTCCCCGTCCCTTTCCACGAGCAGGGAAACTGAAGTTCCGGGTTGTCCTTTCAGGAATTTACTCACTTCATCAGAGGGTTTATTGATCATGTCTTCCCCATTGATCTTCAAAAGGCGGTCGCCGGCTTTAAGGCCTGCATTATGGGCAGGATAGCCTTCGTATGGTTCAGAGATCACAACGTACTCGCCATTTCTATGGATCAACGATCCGATACCGCCGTATTGCCCGGTAGTGATCATGCGGTAATCTTCAACCTGTGATTCCGGAATATAAACGGTGTAAGGATCAGTGGTTTTCAGCATGGATTCTATGCCGGTTTCCATAAGTTCCCCGGGGTTGATATCGTCTACATAGCTCTTGTTTAGTTCATTGAACATGGATATGAATATCTCCAGGTTTTTTGAAATCTCAAAATTATTTTCATTTTGCCCCCTGACGCTGAAAGTGACAAAAATAAGGACGAGTATACTTAAGAGGGTATGCCTGAGTATTGTTTTACACTTCATGATATTTATATTTTTTCCGGATGATGAGATTCCAGTTCTGAAATTAAACGCTGTAATAGGATAATTATTTTTTTCTCAATAACAGAATAGTCTTCTTCGGTTTTTCCAATGTAGATCACTGAAAAATCACAGGAACTATGCCTGTCTTCAAGATACTGATATAATAAATACTTGTTTTTTCTGTACACTTCCCTGACCAGCCTTTTCAGATGGTTCCGCTCTACTGCCTTCCTGAAGTTCTTTCTGGATACTCCGATAAGTACCCTTGCCGGATATTTCTCTTTTTCTTCCCCGATGATCCAGTTTACCTTGAAAGGATGAACCAGGAAACTATTCCCCTGTGAAAAGAGCTGTTTAATCGCCTTGCTGCTCTTAAGCCGTTCTTCTTTTCTAAATGTCTGTCTCATAAAACGTGGGATGTGTTCATCGCACAAAAAAAGGGATAAATTTATTTACCCCCTTCATTATCTGTATAATAAAAACGATCACTTACTTCTTTTTATTCATTTTCTGAATATACTGTTCGATGGCCATGGTCATGGAAGGAGCAGTTTTTGTCGGTGCAGCAACATCAAGATTGAGGCCAGCCTCTTTAACTGCCTTCGATGTGGTAGGCCCGAAAGCAGCGATCAGTGTGGAGTTCTGCTCAAATTTAGGGAAGTTCTTAAAGAGAGACTTTACCCCTGAAGGACTGAAAAATATAAGCATATCATAGCCCTCAATTTCGAGATGGGAAAGATCGCTTGCCAGTGTCTTGTAAAAGACTGCTTTCCGGAAATTGATATTATTGTCTTCCATTTGCTTAGCCATGCTGGCTTTATGTATATCCGAACAAGGGAGAAGATATTTTTCATCCTTGTGTTTCTTGATCAGTTCCATCAATTGCTCAAAGCTTTGCTTACCGTGGAAGATCTTGCGCTTACGATACTGAACGTATTTTTGCAGGTAGAAAGCTGTGGATTCTGAGATACAGAAATACTTCATGCTATCGGGTATCTCAGCACGCAGGTCTTTTGCAAGCCGGAAAAAATGGTCAACAGCATTTCTGCTGGTAAAGATGATAGCGGTAAAGTCAAGTAATTGTATCCTGTTTTGACGAAATTCCTTTGATGAAATACCCTCTACCTTGATGAACTTATTAAACTCAATATTCAGGTTATGGTTCTTTGCAAGTTCACCGTATGGAGATTTCTCTATGTCAGCAGGTTCAGGTTGTGATACAAGTATATTCTTTATTTTCACTTTTGTACCTTTTAATGAAACGAATGGTTCTCTCTCTTATCAGTCCTATTTTTATTATAGGATCATATTTCCCGTCAATATTTTAGCCAGAACGATCATTGGTAAAATTTCGAGGGTGCAAAGATATAAAATTAAATGAAGAACAGAAAAATTTATAACAGAAAATCCTATTATTGCTTCTCTGATTATTCTGAAAAAATAGATTAATACAATGATAATCAGTCCTATATAGAAAAAGATTTCTAATTGGGCATAAGCCATGCAAGCAACAATGGGAAGCAATGTGATTCCAGCAAACAGATTGAATAAATACATATTGGAAAGCATATCTCTGGAATGCTCAGTAGTATTGAATAAACGGGAAAGTGATTTAACGATAAAGACCTTTAAAAACCATAATCCCAGAAAAAATCCGAAAATAACGGGGTAAAGCAGGTATTCCGGAATGTAAGACAGATCTGGCTCAAAAACAGGAATCGCAAGGTAAACAAACAAGGATATCACAGCCAGGTAAATCAGAAAAAGAACCAGGGCAATCCTTTCATTGAACAGGTTCCCTTCCCTTATTAGCTGATTGGCATAGTTTTTTGCAAATACGCTACGAAAGATCATCCCCAGCCTGTATCTGAAAAATAAACGTCCCCAGGCCAGTAGTATAAAACACAGAACGATTACTCCGGCAACCCAGGCTGGATGATCATGACCCGGGTAAGGGATTTCATTAAGTCCATTTTTAATAGAAACCGTATGAAAGAATGAGTCAGGTTGTTCAGTACCGAATATGCTATCTGAGCTGCCAGAAGGAGCAATAAGAAAAGTATCCGGCAGGACTTCTGCTGTTTGAATGTTAATATCTGTTGTATCGCTTTGCAATGCTCAGAAAATGATCAATGATAATTGCAAAATTAATCATTATTTAGCTTCCATGATTGGCGGGATATGTATATATTAGCAATTTAACAATTTAACCAAATATTCTTTTATGTTCAACATCATAATTTTTGGCCCTCCGGGATCAGGAAAGGGCACCCAAAGCATTAAACTGGCCGAAAAGTACGGCCTGACACATATTTCTACTGGTGATATATTCCGTAGTGAGGTCAAAGCCAAAACTGCACTTGGCCTTAAAGTGATCAACATTATAGAAAAAGGTGAACTGGTACCGGATCAATTGCTGCTTGACCTGCTGAGGTCTGCCATGGATAAGCATCCCGGTACAGCCGGCTTCCTGTTTGACGGATATCCGCGTACCTTACAACAGGCAAATGACCTTGAAGTATTATTGCAGGAAAACAATGCTGGTGTGAATATGGTTCTGGCCCTGGATGTACAGGATGATGAACTCATGCAGCGATTGCTCAATCGTGCAAAAATCGAAGGCCGAAAAGACGATACGGAAGAAGTGATCGCAAACAGGCTGGGAGTCTACCACAGCCAGACCA
>JAIOSQ010000301.1 GCA_021107535.1 Bacteroidales bacterium
CATCAATAACAGAGCCGCCACGAATTGACAATCCAATTCCCAAACCTAAAAAGAAACCACCAAAAACTGCAATAAGCAATTTGTCATCAGTAATAATGGGAACCTGTATAAAATGAACTGAAATAGCAAGTAATACAATTGCAATGATGCTTCTCAAAGCAAATTTTCTGCTGATTGTGGAAAAACCCATTATCAAAAAGGGAATGTTTATTGCGACCAATAAAACTGAGAGTGGTATTGCGCTTAGTTCAGTTACAATAAGAGAGATTCCTGTTACACCTCCATCAATAAACGAATTAGGCAGTAAAAATCCTTTTAATCCAAAACAGGCGGATAATATTCCTAATCCAATCAAGAAGCTATCACGAATTAAGTGAGTAAATTCAACCTTCGCATTAATTATTTGCTTCTCAAATTGCTTTGAAGGAAGTTTTTGCTTTTTATTTTTGAGCTTTAAAGTCTCAACAATTATATACTGAAATACTGGGTTCATCTCGCTCGGTTTCAAATTTGTTCATATGCATAACATTTAAACTCGCTTTCATTGGCTTGATCAAGTCGGTTTAAGTTACACAAAACCTCTTCATCCGGATCTTCATTCTTTACACAGGATATACACAAACTTGGTTTTGGTATTAAGTTTGGGTTTAGTTCATTTCCATCATCATCAAAATAAGCATTCATTGTTTTTTATTTAAATTTTAATTCAATTTTTAAATCTTCGTACACATTGAAAACTATTGGACAAATAGAATAATTATCAATGACGCCAAAAAGTCTACCAATAAAATGTTCTTTGTGTAAATGAGGATATGACTCACAATCTTCAGGTCTGAAGTTGTATATTTCGCATTTTTTATCTTTGAGAAACCTACAAGGTTTATGCTTGAAATACAAATCCCCATCTTCATCTACTTCAGTATATTTCTTTTTTAATTCAGAATCTGAGATTTTAAGTCCCAATGTTAGTTTTTCCAGATCATTTTTATTTATCAATGCTTGAAGTGCTATACAACAGTTTCCACATTCAGCACAATCAATTTTTGAACTATAGTATTTATTTAGTGCGTGTACAATTCTATCAATTTTCTCAGAATCCTGACCTTTAAGAAATGAACGAAATTTAAAATTCTCACTTTCTCTTTTTTTCCCTAATTGTTCTATTTTCTTCAAATCGATTAACATATTTTTTTTGCTTTATATTGAAAACCCTTAGGATACCGCCCTAAAGACAGCACTCAACGGTTTGCAGCTATAGCACGTGGCCGTTCACTACTCAAATTTATGTTGATTCTAGTAATTAAAGTTTACTAATTATTTGTCTTGATAACCTTAATGCGACCATGTGATATAGGTGCTGTTATGCCGCCGTGCTTTAATCTAGATCCATTATTATTAGCAAGTTTTCTTTGACAATTTCACTTAAGTCTTTTGGTAACTTGCCCGTTCTTTTAATAAGTCTTTTATTGTCTATTGCTCTAACTTGGTCAATCATTATGTCACAGGCTTGGTGTAAGTTTACCATTCCTTTTTTTAGATGTACTCTTAAAATTTCAGAGTCCTTTTTCACATTTGTAGTGATAGGACAAATTATTGTCGAAGGATGAGGAATCTTATTCAATAAATTAGTCTGAACAATTAAAACAGGTCTGGTTTTTCCAGGTTCTGTTCCAATCTTGGGGTTCAAGTCTGCTATCCAAATCTCGAATTGCTTAGTCGACATAATCAACCTCCTCAAACTCTTTAAGCACTTTCATTGAGTCATTTTTCACTAATTCTGATTCCTTTTTAAGTCTTTTCTCTAAGAACAATCGTCTTTGCAACTTGTTATAATAATCTATTGCCTCGTTAATATATCTATTTCGAGGCTTTTTAATTCTTAAAAGGATTTTTTCGGTTTCTCCGAAAATAGAATCATCAATCTTTAGGGATACGTTTTTCATGATATTTGAATTTTATATTGCAAAGGTATATCTTTTTAGTATATATCGCAAGTATTTCTGCAATTTATTTTCTGTTTGGTTGCATGCGGCATAACGGATTGCCGGCATGAGCTCTGCCGCCGATCCTATTTCTTATTGGCTTAAAGATACGGAAATCTTAGATATGAACGCTTAAGGCTATAAAAATCACGCGGCATTGCTTATGACGGCTGTTATGAATACGTAGGCCAAGCTTGTTAATATCTAACTTACTCGTCAACGTCTGTAAATACAAATTGTCATCCTGATCACGCGGAACGGAAGCGAGGCGGGAGAAGGACCTCCATCGGCTGGCATCGAAATCTGTTGATATTTCCTGTTGGCTGATTGCATAAATGCTGGTAAATCATTCTGCCAGCTCCATGCACAAAGCTGATAATGCTATTTGCCGGCTAGTAGCAAGAAGCCAGGGGGTCCCTCGTCGCTTCGCTTCTCGGGATGACCGTCCTTTATCTGCTAACTATAATGCTAAACACTAAAAACCGATTATAAGTTTTGTTTGTAGAAAAAAGCGAAAGGAGGTAGGTGTGTGCCTATGATTTATAACGATATAGTGTTTTATTAATCGTTCATTCAAAAATAATTAAATTAAATCAGATATGTAAGTTTTGTAGAGCTGAACTTTAAAGAAGTATTCATTCAACCGATTCAACCAATTTAATTGTCATAAATTTGCACCTATGACTTTCTACCAAAGCATCTCCGAATATTACGACCACATCTTTCCCTTAAACAGGATGCAGCTTGATTTTATTAAAATTGCTACGGGAACAACAGTTGATCTGTCAATCCTTGATATTGGCTGCGGAACCGGGGGCCTCTGTATTGAACTGGCTGGTATTTTCCGCAAAGTAACAGGGATCGACCCGGATATCAGTATGCTTAATAAAGCGAAGGATAAAGCAAAGGGCAAGCACAGCAATCTTCATTTTTTCCCAGACGGGATGCTTGAACTCCGACATAAATTCGGCGCAGCTTCCTTTGATACCCTGATATGTTTTGGCAACACCCTTGTACATCTGGATTCAAACGATAATATCCTCAGTTTCCTGCAGCAGGCAAAGCATGTTTTAAAAACTCCCGGAAAATTATTGATCCAGATTATTAATTACGACCGGATCATTGATCAAAATATTAAAGGATTGCCCAGCATTGAAAATGAATGTATAAAGTTTACCCGGAAATATGTATACCACCCGAAAGAAAATTTGCTGGATTTTGAAACTATACTTACCATAAAGGCAGATAAACGAGAGATCAGGAACACCATTCACTTGTATCCCATGCGCCAGGCAGAACTGTTACAGCTTGTCCGACAATCTGGATTTTCCGACATCAGGGTCTGGGGAAATTTCAAACGCGAGCTCTTGGTTTCGGATAGTATTCCGCTTGTTATAGAAGCGCTTGCATAGGCGGACAGATAATCGGATACCAAGCTGGGAAATAGAGACTTAGAGAATCAGAGACTTATTGTCTTTCTGTTTTCCAGCGTTGGCAAAACCTACTTTTTATTTTTAGCGAGGCAGTGTATAGTGAATTCCTGCATCCGGGCCAAGCGGTAGACCCAAAAGCAACCATAATACTAAAAGCAAAACCCATAAGATCAGGAAAACAAAGGAATAGGGTACCATGGTAGCAATGATAGTTCCTATACCAGCTTTTGGGTCATACTTCTGGACAAAAGCAATGATCAGGGCAAAGAAACTCATCATAGGAGAGATCACATTGG
>JAIOSQ010000341.1 GCA_021107535.1 Bacteroidales bacterium
CTAGCCAAACAGGTGAAAAGAGCTGTTTGTTGATGGTTTCCGAACCGCCCTGTACGTGACCCGTACGCAGGGTGGTGTGAGAGGTGCACTCCGCTGGTTAATTACCGGCGGAGCCGCCTACTCGATTGGCGTTTCATTATTTATTCAACTTATATGTATTAATGATGCAATAAATTCTCTAATCCCTGATTAGCCTGCTTATGATTTGGATTGATAACTAGTGTTTTTTTGTACTCAGCTATTGCCTTTTCTTTGTTATTGGTTTTCAGGTAAACATTCGCCAGCTCAAAATGCGATCTGGCAGAATCCGGGAATTCAAGCATATTCCTCTCAAGGAATGTAATTCCATCTTCAAGTTTGCCTTTTCCCACGAGATCCATCCCAAGCTGGCTCAAGACATTAATATCAATGTCTTTTTTGAAAGCCTTCGGGTAGTGGGTCCTTAATATACTATAGAACATCAAAGCCATACTATTATTGATAGTATAGCCCCGTTCTATCATTTTTCCAGGACCTTCCTCTATAAATTTTTCATAGTCCGGATTTCTGTCAGTAAACAGTTGCCCCAGGTAATATTCCTGCTGTCCATTTATTATTTCCTCTTCCAGATTGAATTTTAAAGATTTAGAATAGTCATGGTAATTGTAAAGGTATACATCGCCGTTTTTCAAATCACAGATGAAGCTGTATACGGTTCTTGAATTTTCATTTTCCAAATGAGTTGCTTCAAGAGTTTCCCGGACAATACCGACAGAGAAAGTATCCTTTGTTTCAAGAATTTCAACAGCATTGTTGTACCGCCAACATGGTTTTTCCTGACCCAGCAATTTTGATCCGACAAAATTGGTTGCAATCTGGTATGATCTATCTGTTTCGAGGAAGACTACTTTCCCATTATACCACTCTACGATCATTGATGCACCACTTTTATCCATCACCGGGATTCTTGCCCGATCAAGATTAGGAGTGTTATATGTGTTAAAAAACTCCTTAACCTCTTTAATATCGGCACAGGTGGCAAGAAGTTTGTCAAGTAATGAGCCAAACATGGCCTCCTTGGTTTCATCTTGTTTCCAACCCTGTTTACCCAGGGAATTCCCATCTACAAAAAGACCCTTTTCATTCATTCCTCCCTGAACAGAATTGAAAATCATCTTATAACCAATGCATATCCTGGCATAATTATTCTCTTTAGCCGGTACAAACCAGAGGAGAGTTAGGGGAAACACAGAATCTTCATTGCTGCCAGCAAGAGCAATATTGGAGTCTGAGACCATAATAATCGTACAGGAAATGGTTTCTGTTTTTGAAATTATGAGTAGAATAAATGTTAGTAGTATAAATCTTTTTATATACATCCCTTGCTTATTTTAGTTTAATAATAATGAACGCCAATGTGTTGTATAAGATTTGTGCGACCAAAAATCCGCAGGATTTTTTGCTGAAACAAATCGGTTTGTTAAAATGTTTATCGTTTTGTTTTAACTCAAACTTAAGCATGAATTACGATGTTGGGCATAGTATTTAATCAATTTACAATTATTGATAATAATACTCCGCTTATATTTGCTGTCATATGTACAATAATAGCAAATAGAAAATTATTATATTTTTCTTGAAAATATCCTGCAATCATTCCCATTATTATTGCCGACAATACTATTTTTATTGCAAAATTGAAACTCCCTCCAGTAGTTATTATTCCAAAATGTATTAATCCAAATAAGATTCCACTGATTATTACAGGTAAACTTAATTTTAAATTCAAAATTTTTATTCCGTAAGATTTAATAGGTTCCAATATATTTTGTAAAAATCCGCGAAATAATAATTCTTCACTTATGGAGGCAAGAATTACAACAATAAAAACTATCTGTATTCCCGACATAGATGAAGTAAAATGTTCTTCATTCGCATTTTCCAATACTCTTGAATAAATAAATTCAGCTATTATTAATAATAAAACGGTTAATAAAATTGGTGGAATAATATGCGTAATAGCTACTTTCCCTATATTGAAGTTGATAATTCCTTTTTTATTAAAGAAATAGATTAATATACTTGAAAAAGTAAGAATAACAATTTGACTGGTAAGGCCAGATGGAACAAAATTAAATATCGATGTTATTTTAACTTCAAAAGTACTTGATAACATCAGAATAAAAATAGTAACAAAAAATCCTAAAATTATTTTTACAGTTTTATTCATAACATTTTTACTTAATCTTATTTACTGTTGAAGGATAACACCCACAGCAAGGCCGGCAAGTAGAGCTATATAGCTTAGCAATAACCACCACCACAATTTACGCCAGAAAGGAGTACTCACATCTCCTTTTTTCCATACGGCAACATTCCATGTATGAAAACCTTGTCTTACAACCCAACGTTCATAAAGAAAAACCAACACTCCTCCAGGCAGCGAACCAATAACAACAATAATCCAAAATACTACAACAGTCCAAGCAGATAAAGGCATTATTGAACAAATTAATAAACTTTGATTTACCAACGGTATTGCTACTATGCTTATACCGCCAAAGGCAAGATTAGTCACTACCAATACATGCGGAAATCGTCGGACGAGAAAATACCTGTGTTTTTCACCCAAAACACCGATGAGCAGAAGCCCGTGAAATAATATCCAAGGCAACAAAACAGGCATTATTAAATAAATTAAAATCTGTAATAACCAAGCCTCTTGTAACACAAGAACTTTTATTAAAGTAAAAAGTATTATCACGAAAGTAAAAACAGACGGCATTACGTCACCTATTGTTTCAATTAGTGTAGCTCTCAGTTTAGATTTCTTATATTCTTGTCCAATTATTAACCATAACACAAAAGCTAACGGACCTAAGATAACTATTGCCGGCAACCAATACCTGAGTCCTTGCCTGTTGTTTCGTGAGAGAAAGAAAAACAATAATGTACATAGAAATACCAGAGCTGTCCAGATCATACCGAACAATCCACAACGTTTAGATTTGTCCTGAATCTGTTGATATCGTTCTGCAGCTTCTTGTCTTACTTCGTCCGGGAAAAGCTTGCTTAAAGGTCCGGGATCTCTTGGGTTGGCAACCTCTTCTTTTACATTTAGTACAATGGGGTTATCAAATTGGTAGAAATAATATATGTACACAATACCATTTGACAAATCTGCTAAAAGTGATTCTATTGTCCAACTGACAATACCTTCTACATGAACCGCATCTAACACACCGGCCACATCTTCAACTGTAAGCTGTTCTTCCTGATCTACTAAATCACTCAGCATCTCCTGTGCCCTATTATAGCGCCAGCAGGGGTAACCGAAACCATTGGATGGTTGGGCTACATTGAAATTGGTAGATACCAGGAATCCATTTCCCGATGGTTTACGGGTAAAAACCAGCTCTCCGTCTGCTCCTGCACTAATGATCACAGCATCACCGGTTGCATCTGCAAAATGTAATTGATCGTGCATAAAGGAATGCCACCGATGTGTTTTTATCCATGTGATTACCTCATCAACCGTAGTACATTGCCGTAAAATCTGAATAGGATAACTTGTATAGCCACCTTCGACCATCAGTCGTTCATTATGAGGATTAACGTCAATGCGCGGCAATCCGTTAGCGTCATAAGCAAGACCATGTAGGTTAATCCCTTGCTGAACATTATCCGGTTGACCAATCCATATTGCGCCATAATGCTGATCATCGCCCGGATCAACCCAATAGTATGAATCAGGGTTGATATAATCATCATTTCCACCAAAGAAGACCTGGTTGTTTTTGGATATTGTAAAAACTGAACACCCGGAAGACAATTCTGCAGAGATACTGTTATTGAATGTTTGTCCAGATGCAGATGGATGAAACAATACCAACAGCACCATAATTGACATCCACGAATTTTGTATATGTGCTTTAATTTGTTTCATTATATGAACATTCTGGATGTTTCCTGTTGAGGATTTTATTGATTTTTTGCCTTGCAGGTAACGGCCTCAGCTATGCCGCGTGACTCTATTTGTTTCTCTAAAAGTACAAAAATATCTCATGCAGTATAGCCAGTGTTAATAATGCGTGGGCCCATCTTGTTTATATCCAATTTACTCACCAAGGTCATTAAACAGAAATTGTCATCCTGATCCTGCGGAAGCGAGGCGGGAGAAGGACCTCTATCGGCTGGCAATACGCTGGTAAATTAATTCTGCCAGCTTGGTGTAGAAAGTTGCTCAGGGGTGGATTGTGGTGAGGGGCTATAGGGAGGGTTCGGTATTCTGCTCCCTGGATTTTTTGCTTACTTTTTGATCATGCAAAAAGTAAGTTAATATTATATCTTCTTGTACTTTTTTTGTATGTGTAAAAATGTATGAAAGAATTGTTTTATGTACTTTTCCCTTGATGGAAAAGTACCAAAAGATCAAGGCTGCATTAAATTACTTGCTGGTATACCTTGCTCTGTGAATGCAAAAGGTGGGTATTTTGAGTGTTGTTCTCTCTTTAAGGTCACAATTTGTGATACCATATCCTCTACCTATTAATACCAAAAAATGAAAATTGTCACAGTGTGGAAAGAAAATACCGAATGCTGCTTGGGATCAAAATGCGACGTGCCAGGTGAAGCGAAGGAGATCTCTCAGTCGCCTTGCTCCTTCGAGATGACACTGTTCTCTTGCACTAAACAACCAGTAACCAGTAACCAGCAACCAGTAACTGATGGAAGTCCCTCCCCCAAGTTCGTTGTTCGGTGTTCGTTCCTCGTTCCTCGGTGTTCGTTCTTCGTTCTTCATCAGTTCCCCCAAAGCATATACGCCATATACACCAGGTAAAGCCCAATGAACAGCCCTCCTTTTGCCCTTGTCAGATGGCTGTTTTTAGGGATATAAGTAAAAATGAGCAGGAGCAGGCTGGCCAGTATCGTGACCAGAACGGCAATGTTCAACTCTGTGTGACCAAGGCAGCTATGCCAAGAATGAGAAGGATATTGAAGATGTTGCTTCCAAGGATATTGCTTATGGCCAGGTCCGTATTTTTGTGAATGGATGAAAAAATATTTACGGCAAACTCGGGCATACTGGTACCGAATGCCACCACTGTCATCCCAA
>JAIOSQ010000043.1 GCA_021107535.1 Bacteroidales bacterium
CTGGAGACCACCATGACGGTAACTATTCCGCTGGATAAAGCAGAAGATCCCGGTGCTGTGACCATTCCTGCAAAAATCCTGATCGATACCCTGAAGACTTTTTCAGATATTCCCGTTCAGTTCACAATCAACAAAGAAACACTGGGTGTTGAGATCTCTGCGGGAGAAGGTAAATACAAATTAAGCGGACATAAGAGCGATGAGTTTCCAACATCGCCTGAACTTGAAGAAACTGTAGCTATTTCCATGGATTCAGATCTGCTGGTAAATGCCATCAATAAAACCTTGTTTGCAGCCGGAAATGACGAACTCAGGCCGGTGATGTCAGGGGTATTCTTCGAACTCACACCTGATGATATCACATGCGTTGCAACAGATGCCCATAAACTGGTCAGGTACAGGCGAACAGATTTTAGTGCAGCAGAATCCGCTTCGTTTATTATGCCTAGAAAACCGTTGAGCCAATTGAAAAATATCCTGTCCACTTCCGAAGGAGCAGTGAGCATTGATTATAACCAGACGAATGCGGTATTCACTTTCGAAAATGTGAAAATGATCTGCCGGCTGATCGATGGGAAATACCCGAATTATGAGGCGGTCATCCCGACTGAAAACCCACATAAATTAACAATTGACAGAGCCTCGTTGCTGAATTCCATCCGCCGTGTGGCTATCTTTGCCAACCAGTCGACACATCAGGTCAGGTTTAAATTATCAGGTAAGGAATTGATCCTTTCCGCGGAGGATATTGACTTCTCAAATGAAGCAAAGGAACGTTTGACCTGTAGTTATGATGGAGAGGATATGGAGATTGGGTTTAACTCACGTTTTTTGCAGGAGATGCTAACCAATATTGATACGGAGGAGATCATCATAGAAATGTCTGCACCCAATCGTGCTGGCATCATGCACCCCTCTGCCACCGATAACGAAGCCGAAGACATCCTGATGCTGGTGATGCCGGTGATGCTTAATCAATAACGAACAACGAGCAACGAGCAACGAGCAACGAGCAACGAGCAACGAGCAAGGAAACCTTAAACAACCTTCTCTCTAGATCTTCGGGCCTGCTCCAACAAGCCTTTTTCCTTCTTCGTTATCCGTGAAGGCTACAAAATTATCAATGAATCTTTGTGCAAGGCTCTTTGCTGACTTGTCCCAATCCTCAGGATTTTGCCATGCATTTCTGGGATTAAGGATGCCTTCTCCGATACCGGGTATTGCCTTAGGAATTTGAAGACCGAAATAGGGAAGTTTTTCGTATTCAATATTTTCGAGGCTTCCGTCAAGAATTGCATCGATGATCAGCCTGGTAGAAGGCAGATCCATTCTTTCACCAACGCCATAGGGGCCTCCAACCCATCCGGTATTCACAAGGTAGGCTGTTGATCCATGCATTTCCATCTTTTTTATCAGCTCATCGGCATATTTGGTGGGATGTAGCAGGAGAAAAGCTGCTCCAAAGCAGGCAGAAAAAGAGGGAACAGGTTCTTTAATCCCCAATTCCGTACCCGCAACCTTAGCCGTATATCCGCTCAGGAAATGGTATTTCGTCTGGTCTTCGGTAAGTTTGGCGATCGGAGGCAGCACACCGAAAGCATCTGCTGTCAAAAAGATCACCTTTTGGGGATGACCTCCTTTGGAGACAGGCTTTACAATGTTATCAATATGATAGATTGGGTAGCTGACCCGTGTGTTTTCGGTTTTCGAATTGTCTTCGAAATCGATCTTGCCATGCTCGTCGTAGACAAGGTTTTCAAGAAGCGCATCACGGCGGATGGCATGATAAATATCCGGTTCCTTTTCTTCACTGAGATGGATGCATTTTGCATAGCACCCGCCTTCAAAGTTAAATACGCCATCATCATCCCAACCATGCTCATCATCTCCGATAAGTGCACGTTTTGGATCGGCAGAAAGGGTTGTTTTTCCTGTTCCCGACAGTCCGAAGAAAATGGCAGTGTCACCATCTTCACCCATATTGGCCGAACAGTGCATGGCAGCAATGTCGCGAAGCGGAAGGAAATAGTTCATGATGGAAAAGAAACCTTTCTTGATCTCTCCGCCATACCAGCTTCCACCAACAACAGCTCTTCCTTCTTTTAGATTGAATATGGCAAAAACCTTGCTGTGTAAGCCGTGCTCTTCCCAGTCAGGATCAGTGGTTTTACAGGCGTTCAGCATGACAAAGTCAGGCTCGAAATCCTCCAGTTCTTCTTCCGTGGGACGGATAAACATATTTTTTACAAAATGGGCCATCCATGCAATCTCGGTCACCACACGTATCTTTAGCCTGGTATCTTCATTGGCACCGGCATATCCATCCTGAATATAAAGTTTCTTGCCGGTCAACTGCCTGCTTCCTATGGCAAAGATCTTCTTCCAGTTTTCTTCACTGACAGGCTTGTTGTCTGAAGCCTTTCTTTCTGGGTTTCTCCACCAGATATGTTCCCTTGAGGTTTCTTCATCAACGATGTGCTTGTCCTTTGGAGACCGGCCGGTAAAAATACCGGTATCTACTGATACAGCTCCTGTATCAGTTTCAAACCCACGTTCAAAGCCTTCGAGAGATGGATCGGTTTCGTGCTCGAAAAGCTTATCGTAAGAAAGATTGTGATAAATCTCTTGTGTTTCAGGAATTCCGTAAGTGCGCAATTCCTCTTTGATTTTGTCAATATTAACTGCCATGATGTATGAATTAATCGGTTTATTTTAAAGATTAATCAAAATAATTGAAAAACACTGAGTGAAATATTCTCAATGACGATTTACGAAGATACAAATATATGGATGATTATTAATATATGTATAATAGAATATTAGAAAAAGAGATGAATCATGACTGGAAGACTGGAAGACTGTATGACACTTAGTCCCTTAGTCTCAAAGTCTCTGACTCTCTGACTCCCTGATTCTCTGACTCACGCCCACCGCCTACTTCTGCTTAATAACCGCCTGTGCTGCAGCCAGCCTGGCGATAGGTACGCGGAAAGGAGAACAGCTTACATAGTTGAATCCAAGGGTATTGCAGAATTCAACGGATGAAGGTTCTCCGCCATGTTCACCACAGATGCCGATCTTGATATTCGGGCGTGTTATGCGTCCTTTCTCCACGGCGATCTTCATGAGCTGTCCAACGCCCTCCTGGTCAAGTACCTGGAATGGATCATATTTTAGTATGCCTTTATCCAAATAGACGGGCAGGAATTTGCCGGCGTCATCCCTTGAATAACCGAAAGCCATCTGGGTGAGGTCGTTGGTGCCAAAACTGAAGAACTCTGCTGATTCAGCGATCTTGTCAGCGGTAAGCGCAGCCCTGGGTACTTCTATCATGGTTCCGACCATATAGTCGATACGTTCTCCGCGTTCTTCGAATACTTTTTCAGCGGTATCGCGAACGATATCTTCCTGCATCTTCATTTCCTTCAGTGTCCCGGTGAGCGGGATCATGATCTCAGGATATGTCTTGATGCCTTTTGCTTTCAGGTTTAGGACCGCTTCTATAATTGCCCTGGCCTGCATCTCGGAGATTTCAGGATAGGTGTTCCCGAGACGACAGCCACGATGGCCAAGCATGGGGTTGACTTCAGAGAGGTCTTCCACCTTGGCTTTTATTTCTTCCACGCTGATGCCCATTTCATCTGCCAGTTCTTTCTGATTCTCTTCTTCATGAGGAACAAACTCGTGCAGGGGAGGATCAAGCAGGCGTACGGTGACCGGAAGGTCTTGCATGGCTTCGAAGATGCCTTCGAAATCTTCACGCTGGATGGGAAGAAGCTTATCAAGGCCCTTCCTTCTTCCTTCTTCGTCTGAAGCAAGGATCATCTCACGCATGGCTGTAATGCGGTCGCCTTCGAAGAACATATGCTCAGTACGGCAAAGGCCGATTCCCTGTGCTCCAAAACTTCTGGCAACCCTGCTGTCGTGGGGTGTGTCGGCATTTGTGCGTACAAGCATGCTGGCATATTTATCGGCCAGCTTCATCAGCTCATTGAATGTTCCACTGAGTTCCGGATCGATGGTGGCGATCTTACCGTCATACACCTCGCCGATAGTTCCGTTCAGGGAGATCCAGTCGCCTTCCTTGTATGTTTTTCCATCCACCGTCATGGTCCGGGTTTTATAATCGATCTTAACCGTGCCCGCACCTGATATGCAACATTTACCCATTCCGCGAGCAACTACGGCAGCATGCGATGTCATTCCCCCCCTGGCTGTGAGAATACCATTTGCAATATTCATTCCTTTCAGGTCTTCAGGAGATGTTTCAATACGTACGAGGATCACTTCTTTGCCATTCTCAGCCCATTCTTCGGCATCGTCGGCATGATAAACGATCTGCCCGGTGGCTGCCCCGGGTGAGGCCGGAAGTCCTTTGGCCACTATCTGCGCAGCCTGAATGGCTTCCTTGTCGAAGACAGGGTGCAGGAGTTCGTCCAGCTTGTTGGGTTCAGCGCGCAGCAATGCTGTTTCTTCATCGATCATACCTTCGGCGAGCATCTCCATGGCAATGCGCACCATGGCGGCACCGGTGCGTTTACCATTCCTGGTTTGCAACAACCAGAGGCGGCCATCCTGAATGGTGAATTCAAGATCCTGTATGTCAGTATAATGATCTTCCAGTTTCTGCTGTATCTCATCGAGTTCTTTGTAGATATCTGGCATCACTTCTTCGAGGGAAGGATATTTTTCAGCCCTTTCTTCTTCTGAAACATTGGCTAATTTTGCCCATCGTACTGAACCTTCCTTGGTGATCTGCTGTGGTGTTCTGATGCCTGCAACCACATCTTCGCCCTGGGCATTGATCAGGTATTCTCCGTTGAAAATGTCTTCACCCGTTCCGGCATCCCTTGTAAAGGCAACTCCGGTAGCTGAATTATTTCCCATGTTGCCGAATACCATGGCCTGTACGTTTACAGCGGTACCCCATTCATCGGGGATGCTGTTGAGTTTCCTGTAATAGACAGCGCGGTCATTTCCCCATGAGTCAAAAACGGCAAGTACCGATCCCCAGAGTTGTTCCCATGGGTCGGTGGGGAAGTCTTTGCCTGTATTTTCTTTTACTGCAGCTTTAAAACGGCGGACCATTTCTTTGAGGTCGTTGGCAGTGAGGTCGGTATCAAGCTCAACACCCTTTTCCTCTTTTAGCTGGTCAATGATCACCTCAAATGGGTCGTGGTCTTCTTTAGAAGCAGGTTTCATGTCCATGACCACATCCCCGTACATTTGTACGAAACGGCGGTATGAATCCCATACAAACCTGGCATTACCGGTCTTCCTGACGATACCTTCCACAGCCTGGTCATTTAGCCCGAGGTTGAGGACAGTATCCATCATTCCGGGCATAGATGCCCTGGAACCTGACCTGACAGACAGCAATAAAGGATTTTCGCTGCTGCCAAATGTAGCACCCATCGCTTCTTCGAGGAAACGAACACCCTCTTCCACTTCAGCCCTGATGGCTTCAATGGTAATATCCTTTCCTTTTTCGTAATAGTCATTACATACTTCCGTAGTGATGGTGAAGCCGGCAGGTACGGGTACACCGATCAGATTCATTTCGGCCAGGTTAGCGCCTTTGCCTCCCAGCAGGTTTTTCATCCCGGCATTGCCTTCGGCAGTGTGGTTTCCAAACTTATAAACGTGTTTTTGATTACTCATTATAATAATTAGTTTTATATGTTTCTGATTTTAAACTACTTGACTTTTGAAATTTAAGCCTACGAAGGTACGAAAAAAGCTTGATAAATATCACGCTTAAGGGAAAAATAGTATGGGTTAAGGGCTACCGGAGGCATACTGCCTGGGGGTGAGGTATGCGTTAATGAATAATTCCTACTACCTATTGCTAACAGCCAAATATCAGATTGCCAATTTTTTCCTATATTTATACTGTAAAAACCACAAACGGGATAATAATTTAATCATGCTACGTGTCTTAATTATTGATGATGAAGCCAATATCCGTGCAATGATCGCAGAGATCGTGAAGGGGTATTGTGATGGTGCTGAGGTGGTTGGCCAGGCGGGAGGTGTTAAGGAAGGTGTTGAGAAAATACATAGCCTGAAGCCGGAACTGGTTCTCCTCGACATAAAAATGGATGATGGCACCGGCTTCGACCTCCTTGAAAAATTTGATAAGATCGATTTTAAAGTTATTTTCATAACAGCTTACCAGGAGTATGCTTTAAAGGCCATAAAGTTCAGTGCACTGGATTATATTCTGAAACCGGTAGATCCTGACGAACTTATTAAAGCCGTTCAAAGTGCCGGTGAGAATATCAAAGATGTGCAGGAAGCGCAACTGAACCAGCTTAAGGATAGTCTGAAGAACAATGATCAGGCAGAAAAGAAGATACTCCTTAAAACTGCTGAAAGCATACACCTTATCCATGTATCTGACATTATTTATTGCCAGGCAGATGGAGGATATACCCGCTTCTTTACCGGCAAGGATAAGATGATACTGGTTTCTAAACCCATGGCTGAATATGAAGAATTGCTCCATGATTACGGCTTTTTCAGGGTGCATAAATCCTACCTGCTAAACCTTGAGAAAGTGCAGCGCTTTGAAAAGGAGGATGGAGGCTATGTGGTGATGCCAGATGAAGTCAGGGTGCCTGTGGCGTCAAGGAAAAGGGAGTTGTTGATGCAGCTATTGGTGAAGCTTACCGAATAACATGCTTATTGATAAATAGGTCATTAAGGCCATGATAATTTTTAATAGAAATATTTTAAATGCCAGTAGAGTAAAGGACTTTCTTCGCTCCACGGTTTTATGTATGTGCATCTTTCTTGTTTTTCAATTACCAGCCCAGAACCAAGGAGAATCAGAAACACTGGACAGCCTGGCTTATATTGCTGATACTTCTTTTCGGGAAGCTAAAGTTGATGCGATGCTTGTACTAGAAAGTAGTGCTCATTTAATTGGTAGTAACAAGTATACGCGAAGCGCCATTCAAATATGTACTGAAGCTCTCTCAATCTCGCAGGAGATTGGTTATATTATTGGAGAAGCTCGTGCTAATCATCGTTTAGCTTATCTTAATAATAATTTTGGCTTGTTCAGAAATGCTTTGAATTACAGCAGAAGATTGATCTATCTCTCTTCCGACCTTGATTCCCATAATATTATGGGTGCATACATGCAATTTTCTATATCATACAGGGGGCTTGAAATGTATGATTCCGCCTATTACTACGGCATGGAATCCTTGAGAATTGCAAAAATAATTGGGGATTGTAGCGTGGTAGCAAACCGTAATCTCAACATGGCTAAGCTATACTCCCAAATTGGAGACCACGAAGCCGAGTTGCAGGCCTATCTTGATGGATATGCAGCACTTAAGTATTGCACAGATACAAATCTGAGAGATGGATATGTCACATATTCCAGGTCCCTGGGCTATTATTATTTGACACATGGGAATTACAGGGAAGCTTTGAAATATTTTAGTGAGGCAGATTCCATATATGGCAATTTGGATTTGGTATTGATACGGGTAAAAGGATACCATGCCCGGCAAGCCTCCAATATTGCCCGCGTATACCAGCATTGGGGAAAACTGGATTCTGCTATGAAATACAGGCGATTGGCTTTGAAGCGTTTCACGGATTATGGGTTTCCTGAGAAAAATATTAATATACCCAACCAGTACTGCTATATTGGTATGATATATCGTGAGCAGGGGGATTTTGAACTGGCAAGAGAATACTTGGAAAAATCCCTTGAGCTGCGTAAATGCAATGGCGATTCGCTTGGTGTGGGCATGTCTCTGGATGAAATAGCCGTACTGGCAAGGATGATGGGGAGATATCAGGAGGCGGTTCTTTTACTTCAAGAGTCCTTACAATGGAAAACTTGTGTTCGCAGTTCCCGAATAGACCCATCAAGAAGAGCGCAGAAAATTGAAAGCCAGTCGGAGACTTATTTATTACTAGGTCAGGTATTTGCAGATTGGAATAAGTTTAATGATGCCCTGCTGTATTATGATACAGCAATAATGTTGAACCGCCAGGTTGCCTATAAGCGAGGAGAAGCGCAGTTGGAGTATTATCGGGGCATAGCGTGGCAACAAAAAGGGAAACAGGATACAGCATTCAAATATCTTCAACGATCCCTTGAACTTTCTGAGAGCATGCAAAACAAATCTTTGATCGCAAAGGCATTGACCGGCTTAGCGAGATTGTATGTAATGCAGGGAAAATTGCCCGAGGCCCTGGAGCATCTTGAAATTGCGCTGAACATCTATCTTGAAGAGGGATTTACGCGCGAACTCCCTGAAGTTTATCTTGATCTGGGACGTGCCAGGATCTTGAGGGGTGAACGAACTGCAGCACTGGATGCACTGCAAAAAGCATTTGATGGGGCAGCATCCATGGGCATGATCGCCATACAGGCAGATGCTACCTTCGAACTTGCTGCGCTCTACGATGAAAAGGGAGACTTAAATCTGTCAAATAAATATCTGAAAGATTATATCCTTTTGCATGATTCAGTCTTTACGCTTGAAACTCATAAACAACTGGCTGAAATGCAGGCTTTGCATGAAGCTCAGCAAAGGACAAGACAGATAAGTCAACTTGAACAAGAGAACCAGCTAAAGGAATTAAACGTAAAGCAATCAAGATATATCATCATCATCTTGGGAGGGATAGTGATCATTATTATCATATTTGCTATACTGTTTTTACGGCAGGCTAACATCCGCAACGAACAAAAGGCATTATTGAACCAGCAGCAATTGTTCCGCTCACAGATGAACCCGCATTTTATCTTTAACAGCCTGACCAACATCCAGCATTATATCTTTCAAAAGGACCCGCTTTCCGCAGGCAAATACCTTGCCTTATTTGCGAAGCTGATGCGAAATATCCTGAATAACTCCCGCCTGGAAAGCATATCGCTGAAAAATGAGCTTGAGACGATCAGCCAGTACCTAGAACTCCAGCAATTGCGTATGGAAGACAAACTGGAGTATGAAATCGATGTGGATGAAGCCCTGGATGCAGAGATTACCGCGATCCCACCCATGCTGGCTCAGCCATTCATAGAGAATGCTATTGAGCATGGCATCCGTAACAAGGAGGGGAGTGGCAAGGTTTCGGTCAGGATCAGGAAAGATGAGGATTGCATCGTCTATGAGATAAAAGATGATGGTGTCGGGAGGAAGAAAGTGGCCGAGATCCAGGAAGACAAAAAGAAAGATCATAAATCCATGGCCGTATCCCTCACTCGCTCCCGTTTGCAAAGCCTGTGGGGAAGGAAGAAGCCTGAGAAAGTTCTGGAGATTCTTGATCTGGAAGATAGTGAAGGTAATCCGAGTGGGACGTTGGTACGCTTTCGAGTGCCTAATTCCTAGTTCCGAGTGGCTAGTTCCTAATTGAAGTTAATAGTGAAGAAGTATTTTTTAACACGAAGGACACAATCCCGGATAGCTATCGGGATCACAAAGTATCACAAAGGAATTTAGTCTACTGCCTACTGTCAACTCTTAACTGTTAACCAACCCAACACTCAACACCCAAAACCCAAAACCTTTTTTGGCGTTCGCAAGAAATTCCCCAGCGTTCAGCCCCCAAATCCCGGCGTTCATACATCTGTTTCATATTCACTTTCCATATGCAGTATATTTAGCTTGAATTTATTCATTTAACCTGATTAGGACCAGGTGATTTGAAAGCAAGATTTGCATTTTTGTTTTATGTGAAGAATGAAGTGAAGAAATTCGAGTAATTCAACACTCAAAATTCAGGATTATCACTCTCAATTAATCATTAATAATTAATCACTAATCATTCTTTAATGCAATTAAATTTATGCGATGTCCACCAAACAAACATATAATCTAGAGGAGCCTTTCCTCCAGCAGGAAATAATCCTGGGCATGCTGGTGGCCATTGGGATGTTGCTTATGGTGGCTAGTGAGGATGTTGGTATGTTGATGGTTTCGGTGGGCCTGGTCTTGCTCGAAATAATATTTCTATACAGGATATACAAGATAATTAAAGGAAGAGAAGAGGTAGTGAAGCATGCTTTTATTTGGTTAAACAATTTGGCTATGATCCTGGCAGCGGCGGGCATCCTGATGCTGATGCTGATGGATGCTTTTCACCGTCCGGTTTTTTTCACTGGCCTGGGCATACTTGTCCTTGTGCTTTTACTCAACGGATTTTTCCTGCGATATAACATGAAGGGAATGACGCATATTACAGTGCAACTGCGGTTAGTGATCGCCCTGGTGATATTGATTGTGTTCTTTTTATTATAGGCGATGGGCGTTACGCGTTAGGTTATAGGCAGTTTTGAGTTTTAAGTTTTGAATTTTAAATTAATTCGGCTTTCCTGGAACCTGTTGCCACTACAATGAAACCATGAAACAGTGAAACAATGAAACCATTTAATAATATATATCATGAAAAAAATAAGCTTACTCATTATAATAGCCTTGAGTGTTTCAATGGCTGTTTCATCCCAATCCTGCTTGCCGGATGGAATTACCTTTTCAGATCAGTCACAGATTGATAACTTTCAAACCAACAATCCGGGTTGCATTGAAATTGAAGGAGATGTTAAGATTGAGGGAGATGACATCACCAATTTAAATGGACTAAATGTTTTGACTTCCATAGCAGGAATGCTTGAAATTAGGTACAATGGTGCCCTGAGCAGTTTGACTGGCCTGGATAACTTATCTTCCATAGGTGGAAGCCTTCATATTTGGGACAACAGTGCCCTGAGCAGTTTGACTGGCCTGGATAACTTATCTTCCATAGGTGGAAGCCTTTTGGTTTGGGGCAACAGTGCTCTGAGCAGTTTGACTGGTCTGGATAATTTATCTTCCATAGGTGGAGGACTTAGTATTTGTGGCAGCCCTGTTCTGACAAGCTTGACTGGATTAGAAAATCTGACCCATGCTGGCGATATTCAAATTGGAGCTTACACACACATTGGTAATAATTCCCTGACAGATATATCAGCATTGGAAAATTTGACTTCAATCCCAGGAATTATTGAGATTTACAACAATGATGCCCTGACCAATTTAGCAGGGCTTGACAATATTACTTGTGTTGGAAATAAGTTTGATATAGAGTTCAACGGTGCTCTTTCAAGTTTGGCAGCACTAAATAATTTGACTTCCATAGGGGGGAGGCTTTTGATCAAAGGAAATGAAACATTAACCAATTTATCGGGATTAGAAAATTTGGCTACCGTGGGAGAGACCATGGGAGCAGGAATTGTAATTTACTATAATAATTCCCTTACCAGCCTAACGGGATTGGAAAGTATTGCATCCGTTGGTGGATACCTGAGTATTCTTAAAAATCAATCTTTGACTGATTTGACAGGATTGGATAATTTGGAATTGATTATGGGATTATATGTGGTAGAAAATGATTCACTTATAAATTTGTCAGGCCTGGAAAATGTGATCTCTCTAGATGGTCTCCTTCAAATTCATGATAATATATCCATGACCAGTCTGATAGGGCTTGAAAACATTGATTCTATCGGAGGTGAATTGTCAATTTCAAATAATGAGGTCCTGGCAAGTTTATCGGGCCTGGAGAATGTTACTTCTATTTCAGGCTCTCTTACTATTTCAGATAACAGCACCCTATCTAATTTATCTGGATTAGAAAATATAGATCATGCATCAATTACTGACCTAAGCATTCACGGAAATGTTTCATTAACTACTTGTGATGTTTTAAGTATCTGTAACTATTTGGCAGCCCCAGGGGGTATAGTTAATATTTATGACAACGCAGAAGGGTGCAACAGCCAGATTGAGGTAGATTCGGCCTGCATATGGGTTGGAGTTGCGGAGGCTGTTTTAGAGGAATATATAAAGATCTATCCCAATCCGGCCTTTGGTGAATTGAATATTGAATATGTAGGAGACGCAAAATTGATTGATATCAATATTTATAATCAATATGGAAATCTTCTTCTACAGCAGAAATGGAATGGAAGTAATATAGATGTCTCATCCCTGGTTCCAGGCATCTACATCCTCGAGGCCAGGTTGGAGGATAGGGATGTGAGGGAGAAGTTTGTTAAACGCTAACGTTATTGAATGAATAATCATTAATCAATAGGATCTCATCATTCAATAAGGTGTTAAGTGTTAGGTGTTGGGTGTTAGATGGATTTTTAATTTTGAGTTTTAAATTTTAAATGTTGAGTTACGAGTGTTCGAAACATTTCATTCGAGCGTATAATTGATCTATGTTGAGGTTTATTGGTTTCAAAAATGAAGAATTAAATAATTAGTAATTACATTTTTCAAGCGCACCTATATAGCAAGTCATC
>JAIOSQ010000009.1 GCA_021107535.1 Bacteroidales bacterium
AAGCCAGTGTCCGGTTTCCATTAATTCCATTTTTTGCATCCGGGTGATTTTTGTCATCCAGAATTTGGTATTCGAGGCCAATGGCAGATTTTTTAGAATCGTAGCCTTCTGTAACAAAATATTTTATCCCGCTATTTGCCCCTTCTGTAATGTTGAAATCAAGCAGTAACTCAAAATTATCAAATTCTTCCCGTGTAACGATGTCCCCACCGTTACCTGACTCGGCACCATCGGCAGCTTCAACTACCAACTCTCCATTTTCGATATGCCAGCCTTTCTCAGGGAAATTTTCTTTGTGCGTCCCACGCCAGCCATTAATGGTTTTGCCATCGAATAACAGTTGCCAGCCTTTGGCAATATCATCTCTGCTTAATTGATTGGGGATGGTACAGATTTCTCTTGCTGTTGTTTCCGTGCGAAATTTTTCAGGATGCCTGGTAATGATCCGAATGTTTCGCCACATGATCTCTTTGCCAACATCATCAGCTTTAGAAACATTATGCACCTGCAAGCCGATAAACCCGGCGGAAGTCATATTATCCACAAGGTTTGCACAAGGCACTCCATTCAGCCAGGTACGGATAGAGTTCCCTATAGCTTCTACCCTGAAGTGGTTCCAGTCGTCGAGTTTGATTGCTTTTCGGGCATTTTCATCATGTGTCAAATTATTTAACCAGCCCATTCTGCCTTCATCATAAATACCTCCGGACCAGGCACGGTCCGATGGGTCAATTTCCACCTGGTAGCCATGCACTCTTCCATCCTGATAATCGGGAAAGCTGTTGCTTCGTACTTGAACACCAGAGTTAAAATATTTGCCGGGTTCTTTATACCTCACTTCATACTCAAGTATAAAATCACCAAAGATCTCTTTTGAACACAAGAAACTGTTGGGGGTATTGGCTACGGTTTTTCCAATGGTCATATCCCCTTCCTGCCTGTATTCAGCTTTACCGCCTTTTTGTTCCCATCCTTTAAGGCTTTTACCCTTAATAAGAGATTCCCAATGAGGTGGTTTTTCTTCCTGGGCTCTCATTCCTAAATTTTCCACGACAATCTCATCTATAAATAGCCAGGCATCATTACCGGCCCCTGAATGCCAAGTGGGTAACATTAATTTCGACGCCCTTACTTCTATATACCTGTATGTGCCGGCAACGTTATTCAAAGTAAATTCCTGTTTTATTGCCCCTTTTTCGTTTTTCGGGATTTCATTAACGACCTCACCAAGTTTATCGAAATTATGGCCATCTTGCGAGCCAAAGTATTCAAGCTTTTCAGGAAATAAGATCCAGTAACCCTGATTCTGCAGAAAACTTGCAGAAAGACTATTGATTCTATATTCTTCTCCCAGATCTATGATTATTTCGATATCCTTACCGTTAAATCCCTGCCAGTTTCCATCAGAAAATTCTTCACTTCCCGTAATTCCATTTACAAGGGCCAAGTCACCTCCACCAGGAAATCTTTGATTATATTTGTGCAAATAAGTTGCTGTTTTCCCGACAGCAAGATGCATTAAAATCTTATTCATTTGCAAGTCTAAGGAAGGAGTATTATTTAAATATGCCCTAGCTTTAATAACTCCAGACTCTTTGACCTTAAACGGTTCCACATAAATCATTGTATTTTCTTCGGGCTCACTTCCATCCGTTGTATACCTGATAGCCGTAGTCCTGTCACCACCTTCCATGGTAATGAGAAAAAGATCCTCCTCCATCAAATATTCGCAAAAGACTTCAACATTATCCGTAAATATTTCCCAGTCATCTGTGCGGAATGATGAGGCAGGAAATCCTTCTTTATTAAACAGGTTTGGTTCATCAGCATTATGAAAAGCATAACGGACTGCAAGCGGATTTGCAACATCTGGTGAAGTAACCAAAACGGATTTGCTTTCAATGGTAGCACTGGCGGGATAAAACACTTTATCTTCCCCGGCAATTTCAAAATGAGATAATTCTTCGCCATTACTTTCAAGCCCATTTAGTACATAGTCAAAGAAAATACGAATGCTGTTTCCTTCCATTTCATAGCCGTTATACAATGGACCCGAATATGCAATATCTTTTCTGTAAACCTTGTTCAAAGCCAAGACTGCAAGGCGTTTCCCCACATCTTTCTTATTTAAGGGATGAATATCTTCCGGATCGCCTATGTCTATAGTAACAGCCATTCCTGTATTTGGAATATCCAGTGAGATTCTCTGTGCATCCCTTAAAGCTGCCCCAATTAATGGGATATTATATTCGAACGGAGCCAATTGTACATAATAAAAAGGAAAGTCTCCCTGGCCCCATTCTTCCCTCCAGCTGGAAATCAAGGTTTCCATCAAATCGCGGTATAGATAATGTTCCCACCTATTCGATTCACCCTGGTACCAGATGGCTCCACGGATACTATACGGAATTAAAGGGTGAAGCATTGCATTATACAGCCCTGAAGGAGACTCGTGGTTTCGTGGTAAGATTCCGGGTGTAGTATTGTTTATCTTTTCCTTGTATTTTTCGATATAGTAACGGCCTTCGTGTGTTGATTGCAAGACCTGGTAATTGGTCCATGCCTGGGCAGTTGATCCTCCCCAGCTGGTATGTATCAACCCTACTGGAACATTCAACTCACCGTTTAATTCTTTACCAAAATAATATGCCACTGCGCTAAATGTTTTAGCACTTTCAGGTGTGCACATTTCCCATTTTCCGTAACAATCTTTGCTTGGTTCATCGGCATTATCACGAGACACATAAAACAAACGAATGTTTGGATAATTGGCACTTGGAATTTCTTCTTGACCATTCATCGATTTGTCGAGGGCCCATTGCATATTCGACTGGCCGGAACAAATCCATACTTCGCCAATCATGACATTGTGCAGGGTGTCTTCGTTTATAGTAACAATATAAGGCCCACCAGCTTTTGGGGTTGGTAATTTAAGACTCCATTTCCCATTTGTATTTGTTTCCACTTCAATGGCTGTATTATTCCAGCTTCCCTTAGCAATAACAATTTCACCTGTATTGGCCCAGCCCCAGAAAGGTGCTTCAAACTGCTGTTGTAGTACCATATTATCGCTGAATAATGCGGGTAATTCAAGCTGAGCAAACAAGGTACTTGCAAACAGCAAGAGTATTGGTAATAGGCTGAGTTTTTTCATAAACAAAGTTTTATTCGGCATTCTCAACTTTAATAAACATAATCTCATGCGGCATTAATTCTATTTTTTCTAATAAGTCTTTTACCTTTTCTTCCAACACATTAACCAGTGTAAATCTCTCAATTATTTCAGTGTTCAACAAATTTGACAAATCTATTGATGCCGGTTTTCCATCCGTTTCACGAAGGTATAGAATGATTCCCTTTCCATCTTTTGAAGGCTTACTATTTACCAACAAGACATTTTGTGCATCAATACGTAACAGGCTTTCTGCCATTAACGGATTTTCAGTATTTCCTTTGGGTAAAACCCTTGTAAGGAAAGGGATTGAAGATCCCCAGCCAAAGCGGGTAGCGAACGTATTCGATACATCATTATCCGAAGTGATATAATAGCTCCATTTAATCTCGCCCTCCTGACTTGCCCTGAAGTTGGTTGTCCAGTAATTGTTTAGAACCCAGGAGTAAATATAAGAGGTTTCGGGTTGGTGCTTATAGTAAAACTGCCCGGTGTTAATGGCTCCAAACTGAACCAGGGGAATATCATTACTTCCAAAAACAATTTGGGCTTTGTCATTTTTTACGGAAGCAAAGTGCTGAATGGTATTCCAGTCGGATGCTGTGCCCTCCAGCTGGTTTACACCCGGCTCAAGCATACCCCCCTGTGCTTCAAAAATTAATTTACCACCATGCAAATAGAAAGGAAAAGATATATATACGCTTTCGGGTGTTGTAACAGGCAGCTTAAGCATGCTATAGTAGAATTCTATTCGTTTATCATTATGATATAGCCGTATCTCAATGTTAACACCCCCATCATTAACACAAGCCGGGATTTTTCCATTTAAGTATAGGCTCTTCCAGATAGGCCCATTCTTAACTGATAGAAATTGAACCTCCTGAAGCATCTGACGACTGCCTTCCAAAGGCACATAAACCGTGTCCATTTTTGAAGAAGTATATCGCTCTAATTGGTGTCTGTTATCCAATTGTTCGTATATAAATTGGCCGGTTTTAATACTACCTTTTGTGTCAGTCAGTTGCAGTTGCAATTCCTTGTCAAAAATGCTAAGAATATTTCCGGTGTTTTTATCAAGTTTGATATGATAATACGCATTGCTAAATTCATTTACAGCAGGGCTTTCAACAGGGATCTTTTCATTTTCATCATTGACTTCGATCCGGTAAGTCTTATAACCAAATGATGGAATGTCTTCTACCCATAAATTCCAATAAGTCCCACCGCCACTGCTTTCCAGGGCTTGTGCCTTTATTTCATGCTTGTCTTTATCAACAATTCTGAAATCTTTCCCTATTGGGATTATTTCATGATCAATAAATACGCGTACCAGCCCCGTCCGGTTCCAGTTCAAGGTATTGAAAATCACTATGGTTGGAACATCTGTTTTTTGAAAATAGGGCTGGATGAAGCCCATCGCCTTCTCTTTAAGTAATCTTGATTTCATCACGGCATCCCATGCGTAGGATGATTTTTCAGCCCACTGCACCATTGAGTTTTCAGAAAACGGCGCACTGATACTTTCGTCGGCACCAAAGGTATGTTCGTCATAAAACAGAATGGCATCCTGAACAGCGCTAACATCATCCTGAATATCATTCGGCAATGTTGCGCCTAATAATTTTGCCATAGACAACAATCCTGTATTAGCTATCATATCTTCCTGTGTGGTTCGCACAGCTTGTGTTTCGCGCATGGCACTACCAAACCCATCAGCCCACCAATCAGGCCATGCAACACGATGTACTGGTAATTCATCTGCATGCTCTTTTTCGAGTAGGCTAAGAAAATCGCTTGCCAATGATAATTTAATTTTTGGCCATTCATAGTCTTCATTCCATTGCTTTACAATTTCGCAGGCAATGGTAGATGGGGGGGCATTATCAGTAATAGAACCCGAAAACTGGAAGGCAGTTTCAGAAAACGGATATCCTTTTTTGTCAAGTTCAGACAAGTAATTTGCCAATCCGTTTTTAAAAGTGTCAATATTACCCGATGTAAGTCCGAGTACATTGCCATGCATATAATGTTCGCTTCGGTATGCCAGCAAGCGTTTCCCGGAAGGAGATTCCCACCAGAATGCCGTGGGTTTATCAAAAGGGATTCTGGCACGATGGCCATGTTGTCCCATTAGAACATATTTTATGCTTGTATTCTCAGCATAATCAACCAGTGACCAGCCTATCCCATTTACATCATTCTGCATGAGGGTTTTTACTTCAATGCCGATGTTTTTAAAATCTGAGAGGGGTTGTAATTGAGCTGCCAGGTTGGTTTCATCAACTATTTCACCATAATTAAAGAACATACCAGTTACTTCGATTCTTCCTTCTTTCACACGCTTTACTAATCTTTCAATCTGTTCTTTCGGACGACTATTTAAATATTCTCTTACCGGCCAGGAAGCTTCACAAGTCCATCTGAATTTTGCATTGTCAGGATAATTATCGGTTTGGTCACAATAATCCAGAGCATAGTCAATATAGCGGAGGTGCTCGGGTAATATTTCAGTTTGTGGCCTGGTGTAGCCAATATCAGTGTGGGTATGTTGTACGAGATAAACTGTCCATTCTTTTACTGGTTTTATTTCGATCTTCTCTGACAGTTCCTTTTTCTGAGGAATATTAAGGTAAACAGTAACATTTTCAATTGACTCTGTTTTTGGAATTAAAACTTCGTAGAAATTAGAACCAGGCAAGATTTCCACTATTTGAGCAATATCATTTATTTTGATTTTTCCCTTTGATTTTTCACCGATGTTAATGTAATCAATGCCGATAACATAAAACAGCTTCCCTGTTTTTTTAGCTACCAGATCTTTTTGTCCGACAGAAAACTCTTCTTCCAGTTTTTCTGTAAACGTCATATACCAGCTATTGCTTGTTGCTTTTTCCCCATCCACTTTCAAAATAACAGCTTCACCAGGAATAATGGAAGAATATGGCAGGGTAAGGCTGACAAATCCCATCTGGTCTTTATGTTTATCAATTTTAGTAACATTGAATTTCAGTGTCGCCCCATTTTCCCCCTCTACTATCCATTCCTTCAAATTATTACTTACTGGATTTGAAATTGTAAAATATTTTTCATCATTCACATAAACATCAAAATCACGACTGTCGGATGTAACATCCATACCATAGGCCCACAAAAACGTAATGTTTTCTTCTTCATAATTTTCAGGAACCTCTTCGGTTTTCCAGATGATGGGCTGATAATCCGCCTGTGCTCGTGAAAGCAGGCAAGTACCATAGTCTTTTAAAGGAGTATGATAATTGAAATTGAATCCTCCGATACTTTCATTATAACCCTGATAAAATTTAATATCCTGCCCTACAACAAGAAGGCTGTATAAAATTGTAAAAACAGCAGTTATTATTAATTTAATCATCATCTGTATTTTTTTAATTATGGATAATAGTGTTCAAATTTGCTTATTCAAAAACAACTTCAATGGCTTCCAGATTCTCTTTCTTCCCTGCAAGAATATGATCTAGTGTTTTCTCCTTCTCTGTTCCGGGTTCACCGATTTTAATACTATAAAACCCTTCTTTAATAACTTTAGGTTGATAGCTTGACCCATTAATGCGAATGGTATAGATAATTTTGTTGTTTACTTCATCGATTAGCTGGATGACTGGATTATCCAAGCCTGTTATGCTAATTTCCGGCAAAAACAAAGTGGCATTTTTCAAATAGTTGTCTTCCTGCTTGATGGTTATAGGCCAGCCGGGGTATTGGGCATCTGTTGCAGGGTGTGCTTGCCGGGGCCAACATTCTATTGTGATATCCCTGGTATTTCTGTTGAATCGCACAATTCCGTAGCCTGTAGCCCTGTCATACAATCTGGATGGTTTTTGTCCGGTGAAGATTGGATTTGAAACAGCAAAAACACTTATTTTATTTCCAAAACCATCGGCAAAATCTCCTGTGTATTTTGGAGCATCGGCAGCCCGGTTTTGACCTTCTATATTAGGATACCAGCGGCGTGGCCAAACATTTGAAATGGCCGGCACACAAAAAGCATAAGCGGCATCATACCAGTCGTCGACACCGTACTGGATAGTGCTTCCCAGGTGCTGGTCGCCGGCAATGTGAAAAGCAAAGGATTTTCTGATGGCCTTCAATGCCTTGTTGCGTCCTGTTTGTGGCCAGCTGTTTGCATCAAAATCAGCAACGGGAATGTCGTTGGGAGGGTATTCCCCTTTTTCCATGATCCTGAGTTTAGGCACAATTGCATCCGAATAGCTTTCGGTCTCAGGCAAGGTGGCTACATTAGCAAAAATGGTTTGTGAAAGCACCACCTTCATCCATGTATTATCAGACCAATCAGCACTCCAATTCTCAAGGAAATCCAGCTGGCGTTGCCCCAGCAATACAGCTTCTTCAACATCGCTGTAAGTTAGCTCATCATATGTTTTATTTTGCGCCCAACCATTGTAGATGTCAGCTTCGGGCAATAAGGGTTTGGGGGCCGATTTAAACTTGCGGTCTTCAATAATGGCAAAGCTTATCCCTGCATAATTCAAATCGGTATAATATACCCCAATATCCTGGGAAACAGGTGTTGGATCGAAAGGATCCGGTAGATGAGCCGTTTGGGTACGCTGCACCATGTTTACCCAGACAGCAGGCATTTTGTAGCCGCCCATATCCTGGGCATGACCTCCTCTTAATCCTTCAGGAGTTGCTATTCCACCTGCTCCCCAGATATTGCCATGATACACATCGTGATCGTCAGGGATGGCAATTGTTGGACGATCACGCATCAGGTCTGTGTAAGCCCAGCCATACAAATACCACTTGCGGAGGTAGTCGAGGCACGCCTTATCCAGGGGTGTACGCTGTGCATCGTAATCACCTACACCTTCGTAAATTTGATCACCTGAGAAAAACAAAAGATCAGGGTCGTGATATTTTACGCTTTCAACAATATCATTATTTGGGAAACCCAAATCATTATTGCCTGTAAATCCGGCAACTACAAATTCCTCCTTATACAAAGGCTCTTTGCGGATGCACCCTTCAAAATAACACTCCTTTAATTTATTGTCTTCAGCATAAAGCTGATAAGCCAAACGATATGATATATTCTTTGATGCGTCCCAATCTTCAATCCTAAAAGTTGCCGTTCTGGAAATGGGGTCAATAGGAACTTGTGATATTGTTTTCCAATGGATACCGGCTTTGGTTTGCAGATCAACTGCCTGTCCGTCTTTATTGCCGATAGGTGGCATTTGTGCTGTCATTTTTAAAATGCCTTTACTCAGTGTGTATTGGGTAAATAGGATTGGGCCAAATGTCCTTTCTTTATGAATAGTAATTTTCTTACCGGAAATATTCCAGTCAGAAAATCCAAAATTGACATTTCCCTTGCGTTGTGTTCCACGACTTGTTCCCCAACCTGGATATTCATTTGTTTTTGTTTCATCTGGGAATTCTTTTAATATGCCACTGTGGCACATCAGGGCAATGCCGCCTTCGATCCAGGCGGCAGGGATATTTTCCCTGGTGATATTATCTTGTGTCTGTACTGGGGATTGTGGAGACGCAAGATTTTGCGTCTCTACCACAACCACAACCATTTTAATGGAATAATTACCATCATCCTGTTGGATTGCCTCTATTTCAATGATGATATTATCCAATGAAATATTTGGAATTGGTTTTTGTATTGAATCAATTTTACCGATAAACAACCAGCCATTGGTTGTGATGCCAAGAGGGAAACCCCGTCCGCGAATGGCATTATCACGGTAATCATCAAATTCACCCCTGATACCAATTTCAAAGCCAATCCAGCCCTCATTCAGGGTGTCTATATTCGGATTGAGATTTTTGGCATTCACACTCATGGAAAAATCACCTTCCTGCGAACTAATTTCATGGGTTAACAAAAATACATTTCGAAAGCCACCGCTTACGACACATTCAATTTGTCCGTCTTTTAGTTGCCAGTCTTGCAGGGGATTTGCCCAGTATTCCGGACCAATCCAGGTGCGGGTTATATCATTTGGCAGTTTACTTGTAAATTCATTTTCCATATGCATATTGCAGGATACAAGAAAAAAGATCAATCCTGTAAACAATAGAGACACAAAATTTTGTGTCTTTACAAAATTCTGTGTCTTTACAATATTATTGGTGTAATGTTTTTTCATCATTTATGGAATTTATCATTTCCCCAATTTGCAGGATTATCTATAATGTATTTTTCTATTCTGTTGTATTCAGATTTATTCCTGATAATGTGATCGTGGAAACGGGGTTGCCAGGTAAAATCAATATTATTTATCGTGGCGAATTTTTTCACCCCGGTTTTAAATCCGCGAACAATGGATCCCAAATTTTGTGATTGTGGTCCGAATTGGTTTTTTGTTTTTGATGGTTGGTTGATTGCGTGTGGTGGCGATGGTTGAACCGGTTGATTCGGTTGGATCGGTAGAGACGCAAAATTTTGCGTCTCTACGTGGGTTTTATCAATGATTATTATTCCATGGATATGGTTGGGCATTACCGCGAATTCGCCCAATTTCACAAATGGAAAATGATCTGGTATTTCCAAAAAATATTGACGGGTAATTTTTCCTATTTCCGACAAATTCATTTTGCCATTTTCAATATTTCCAAAATATAATTCCCTGTTTTTGGTACAAATGGTAATAAAATAGACACCGTTCCAGCCATAATCCCATTTTGGGTAACGGGTGGATTCAATACGGTATTTGTTTTTGAATTTTGCCATTTATTTTCATTATTATGGTAGGCCAATATTTTTATCATTGGATTGAGACGCAAAATTTTGCGTCTCTACCATCAATCCCCCAACCCACGTATTGCAACCATTGCGGCACCCAAAACTGTGGTTTCTTTTTGATCTATTGGTTTTACCGGGATTCCCAATTCTTTTTCCCGCAATTGATTCCATAATTTGTTTGTTGAACCGCCACCCACTACAATAATAGAATCGGCTGTAAACCCTCCTGCCTGTTCCAGGATTTGCAGGCTATTTTTGGTCTTTTTCGCTAATGCTTCCAATGTTGCCCTGTACACTTCTTCCCGTTTTGTATGAATGCCGAGACCTGAAAGGATACCGTTTTCGTTAAGAAAATCAATACCCATACTAAGGTTTGTGCTTTCTGCTTTTTCAGCTCCCCGTATCATAATATCATAAATATTTTTTTGATTTGATTCTGCTGTATAAAAGGTGTGCCGGATCCATTCCAGTATGCCGGATCCCAGCCATTGCAGGCCCGGATTGTATAAACCTGGCCTGGCATCAAACTCGATGGTAACACCTTGATCCAATAGTTCTTTACTGGTTTTGATGTTAGCCGTGCGTGCCATCAGGATTTCCCAGGTGCCTGAGCTGAGAACGACCTCATTTTTTTTCGCTCCTGACCCGAAAATAGCAAACTGGGTGTCGTGGCCGGCTGCCACTACAGGAATCCCTTTCGGAATGCCGGTTTCTTTTGATGCCTTTGAATTAACCTTCCCCACGATATCTCCGGGTTCAACTGTGTTTGGAAATTTATTTTCATTACCAATGGCATCTAAAATCTCTTCTGAGAATTTCCGGGTTCTGATATCTGTCATCATGGATGTTCCGGCCATGGTAGTATCAGTTACAAATTCACCAGTAAGTTTATGTAATAGCAAGGAAGGCATGAAAACGAAATAATCCATCTGATCGAGTATTTCAGCTTTGTTTTCTTTAAACCAGATGAACTTATTAATGGTATTGAAACTGAATGTATTGACACCACTTATCTCATACAACCTTTCCAGAGGAATATATTTCTCAATATTTTTCATGATGGGAGCGGTACGCTGACAGGCCCATGAAATAACAGGATAAAGCATTTCCCCGGACTTTTTCATGGGTGCGCCATCCACCCCAAAGCTTGTTATGGTTATGCCAATGACCTCTGTCTTATTGATCAGGCTTAACACTTGCTTTGTTGCTTTGACCAGTTTGCCCCAAATTTCATTCACATCCCAAATTAGGCCACCGGAAAAATGCGGATCGGGCCGGGTATTGTTGGGTACTGATTGTTGGGCAAGGATATTCCCTTTTTCATTAATAGCCACCGCACGTACATTGGTGGCTCCACAATCGAGGACGATGACTATTTTTTGGTTCATTTCTTTGAGCTTATTTTGGTTCTGGTTCTGGTTTCCAGGATTCGTAGTTTTTGGCAGACCGCCCTCTCCAGTAAGGAGAGGTGTAAAAATAAGGATCGGTAGGCAAAGAAACTTCCCACTTGAATAATAACTCATAAAGCTCCAAATACTTTTCCTTATTCTTGGCCGATAAATCCTTTGTTTCACCTATATCATCAACAGGCCTGAAATACTGGGCAGGTTTATGCCCCAAGCGGATTAATTTATCTTCTCCATCAAGAACTGCTGCCTGACCCTGCAATCGCCAGAATAACCTTCGTGTTGTTGGCTCCTGTTCTCCTTTGATCATTGGCAGGATATTCATTCCATCATAAGTCCTTGGCACTTCTTTGTTTCCTGATTTATCTGTAGCATCAATAGGTTTTGCACCTGCTGCATAAAGAAGAGAAGGCAATAGATCGAGGCTGGAAACAACTGCATCATTTCTTTTACCAGCAGGGATTTGCCCAGGCCATTGCCATATCATAGGAACGCGTATTCCCCCTTCCCTGCAATTTCCTTTACATCCTGATAAAGGACCATTCCAGCTATGGTTATTGGTTGCACCTCCGTTATCACTCAAAAAGACTATCAATGTATTCTCATAGACGCCCTTATCTTTAAGTTCCTGAATTATTCTTTGTACACCTCTGTCTAATGCCCGCATCATTGCAACATAAGTTCGCCTTCCTTTATCCTGTATATGAGAACAAGCTTTGATATCATCTTCTGTTGCCTGCATGGGTGTATGTGGTGCATTGTATGACATAAATAGAAACCACGGGGAATTGCTTCTTTCACTTAGCCATTTGACACCTTCATCAGTAAAAAAATCAGTAATATACTCATTGGAAAAGGATGTTATCGGAGATCCATTCCTTTCAAGGTTGTTTTTATTTTCATTAAGGAAATAATTATGTCCTCCCCCTAACATACCACAGAAATAATCAAATCCTCTGTTATTGGGGTGATGAACTTTAGCATAACCAAGATGCCATTTGCCAATGAGCGCTGTTTCGTAGCCCTCGGCCTTTAGATGGTCTGCAATGGTAAGTTCAGAAGGATCAAGTCCATGAAATTGTTCCTGTTCTGGCCTTGACTCGTCCCAATGAGTGAGGTTGTTCTCAAATCCAAATCGTTGAGGAAACCTTCCTGTTTGAAGACCTGCCCTTGACGGGGCGCATACACTGCCGGTAACATAGGCTGAAGTAAATAATATTCCATTTTCGGCTAAACGATCAATATTAGGAGTATTAATCACTTCACTGCCGGTACAGCCCAGGTCGCCCCAGCCCATATCGTCTGCGAGTATTATAAGGATATTAGGTTGTTGAATTTCATTCTGTGGAATATTCTCCTGGGCAAGTAATAATGATGACATCAATGAAAATACAACAGCTATATTTATCGAAAAAGTTTTCATAATTTTCATACGTTTATTTTAAGCTAAACCCCTCCGGCAGAAATGGAGTTTCCCCTTCATTTGACTGTACAGCGCCCGGTGTACTTCTCCCTTCATCAATGTATTTCTTCATTAAAGCGGTAAGTTCTTTTACAATTTCCGGATTTTGCTCAGCCAGGTTATTTTGTTCAGAAATATCTTCTTCAAGATTGTATAATTGAATAGGGTATAAGCCCTGTTCTTTTGCCATAGGTTCGGTAGGATGGCTCCAACCACCTGATCCCGCGCAAAATTCAAGTTTCCATTCTCCTTTTCTTATAGAGAAAAATCCATTACATGAATGATGAACCGTTGCTTCCCGAATTGGCTTTTCTCTTTTCACACCCATCATGGCCGGCAGGATATTATAGCTATCTTCCCCTGCATTATTAGGTAATGTATCGCCAACAATAGCTGCACAAGTGGCAAGCAAGTCGGTGGTGCAAATGATTTCGGCTGAAGAAGTACCCGCTTTAATCTTGCCAGACCATTTGACAATAAAGGGCACCCTGTGGCCACCTTCATAAATATCAGCTTTATGGCCCCGGAAAATATAACTGGGATCGTGACCCAAAGCTGCCAGTTCATCGAAATCAGCCATAGGCGAACAACCATTGTCGCTGGTGAAAATGATCAGGGTGTTTTCAGCAACACCATTTTCCACTATTGCCTGCTCAATCTGGTGAACCACATCATCAACCATCAAGACAAAGTCGCCATATTCATTGGTGCTGCTTTTTCCCTGAAATTCTCTGGTTGGAAGAATTGGTGTATGCGGAGCAGGCAAAGGGAAATACAGGAAAAAAGGCTCATCGGTTTTTGATTGTCCTGCTATATAAGCGACTGCTTTCTCAGTCAGTTTAGGTAAGACTTCAATATGTTTAAAGTCATTACCAATCGGGCCTTTTCGCCAAAACATTTTACCTTGCATTGCTTCAATGGTATCTATGGAAGTTGCTGTTATCCGGTCATTTTCAATATAGAAATAAGGCGGAATATCCAATGAAGCGCTAATCCCAAAGAAATAATCAAAGCCATTTGTAATCGGGCTATTATTTATATGTTCCATAAAATCGGGTACACCAGCAGTATCTTTGGCCCAATCTAATCCTAAATGCCATTTTCCAATACAAGCTGTGCTGTAACCAAACTCTTTGAGTAGCGAAGCAACTGTAGTTCTGTCGGGCTCAATTAAATGCTCATCATAGCTCCAGCTAACTCCGCTTTTTAGCCTGCTACGCCAAGCATACCTCCCTGTGAGAATACCATAACGCGTAGGAGTACATACTGCCGAGTTGGAGTGGGCATCGGTAAAAATAATGCCCTGTTCCGCCAGCTTATCCAGGTTTGGGGTTTGAATTTTCGAACTGTCGTTCAGGCAGGAAACATCACCATACCCCAAGTCATCGGCCAGGATGTAAACAATGTTGGGATGCCTGGTTTCGGCTTCTTTATTCAGAATTTTAATTTGAACATTAAAACTGTTGTGTTCCGGCTTTCCTTCTTTTACCGGTTCATGTACACTATAAGGTGACTTTTCCGATGCAGCTGCATACAGCACTAATGCTTGTCCATCCTCATCCAATAATAATTGTGGACGTTCAAGGTGGGCAAGTTTTATTGTATCTCCTGCCGTGTTAATATACTGTCGTAGCGACACTAAAGGGTGTTCTGAAGGTTTCCAGCCGCTAATTCCATTTTTAGAAGTGATAAGCGCCAAAGACCCAAACTGCGGCGTGAGCTTACCCGAATGAGAAAAATCCTTAACGATGGCATAAAACGTATTCCGTTTTTTATCATACCAAAAATATGGATCTTCGGCAGAATATGTCGCATCAGTAAATACAGGGCCAATGAGCTTAAATGGACCTTCGGGATTATCAGAGCAGGCAATCCAATGGGCCATATGTCCGTGGCCATTCATTTGGCTGCTTGATTTGAACATCATCAGGTATTTGCCATCCGGCCCCTGAGTTACTGAAGGATTTATTACCCTGTTCAAGGTATTGATGTTATCAGGTACAATAAGTGGTTCGGAGTTAATTTCGTAATTACCTGATATTAAATCTTTAATACTGTTGGCTTGGACTAGTCCGATACGCTGCCCTCCAATATATTGCATCCATGTATTTTGCGTATCTTCTTCATTTAACAAAGGATTTGTGGCAATATAATAAAGGTAAATTTTATTGTTAAATCGTTTTATGTGTGGATTATGCGCATTAAAATAATTCCATTTTGTGGAATCGCCCGAACCCCGGATTAAGGTTTTAACATAGGTAAAAGGCCCATCAGGATTATCAGAAACAGCATAGGCAATTTCGGAATATTTCAACCAACCCTTAAACCCCAGGAATGGTTTATCAGCAATCGAATCTACTCTGTTTTTAGCTCCATGAGGCCAACGGGCATAAAACATGTGGTATTTTTCATCATCGCCTTTTATTACACTGCCTCCCCAGGTGAAATAGTCGTTGTGGCTTAGTTTGTTCTTATCCGAAATCCTGGCTTTTGATATTTGACTTTCGATTTGTAATTCATCTGAAATATAGATAGCATTCCCACCACCGGGGGCAAGTTTTACTTTTAATTTGGTGTGGGAATCAATATTTACTTTTCTTATTTGGTAATCTTCTTTGTTATTTAGAAAATGAGAATCATCGGCATCCTCATAAAAAGTGGCGGCATAAACCCTATCTTTGGGCAGAAAACTAAGATCAATCGCAATTGTTCTTGCTTCCCTGTTTGTAAGAGAACCTACAAACCAGTTATCTCCGGCCTTTCGGGCAACAGTAATAAATTCCCCAATTTCTCCATCAAGCACTTTAAACCCATCAAATTGAGCAGGCATTTTTCGGATACAATCGAAGAGGTCATCTTTTTTGAGGTACTCTTCGGGGCTATCGGGCAATATGGCCCAGCCGGTATAAACCACAATAAGTTTAGCAAGTTCGGCAGCAACAGTTCCGGGAATTTCTTCAAACACCCGCACCCGCAATTGTGCATTGTTTAAATCGAACCAGCCGTTACACATATCTATTGGACCTGCAATCATATTTACAAATGAAGATGTAATCGGTTTTTCAGGGAAGTATGATTTTTTTGCATCAGCTTGTGAATGGCCAAATTCTTTGGTAACAAGGTTAGGCCATGTACGTCTGTCTCCACTTGGCGGCACAGGATTATCATGAAAATTTACCATAAGTTTATACTGTGCACACAATTCAACAACTTTCCTGGTTTGTTTAACTTTTTCTTCAGCTGTACCTCTCATAAAACCATACTTCACACCTATGACTCCCCATTCTGAAAATTGTTTAAGCACTCTTTCCAATCCAAACTTTTTAGCCCCAACATCATTCAAATAAAGGATAACACCCACATTTTTTTCTTTTGCATATCTCATACATTCCTCAATATCAACCCCCTCTTTTGATGTGGTAGGGTCAGAGTTTTCGTTAAATTCATCGCCATACCAATCGGCATCAATTAGCAAATACTGTATGTTGTTTTCGGCAGCAAAATCAATAAAGCGTTTATGGGATGTGGTATTTAATCCATATTCAAAACCATCGTCGGCTTTATATCCCCACACACGCCAGTCCCACATTACTTTGCCGGGTTTAATCCAGGAAGGATCTTCAATTTTACAAGGCTCATTAAGGTTTACCAGCAGGTTCGATTCCACTAAGTCACCTGGTTTATTCCCCAGAATAAATGCCCTCCATGAAGTTTTTACAGGCAAACTATCTTTCGTTTCTGAAATAAAAAATTCCAGGGTATGTTTGCCTCCTTCACTTATTAAGTCAAAGGGTGCATAGCGGATAATTTCCGCTTCGTGTATTGATAAAAAAAGCTTATCTGTAAACTCCATTACTATGGGTGTCCGTATCGACATTAATGAAGTGTCAGACCCTTTCAATGGCCCGAGGTTGTTATTTTCGCCATTATATGCCCAATAAGTAAAGTCATCTGAAAAGTTAATCCTGGTTAATTCTTTTGAAAGTGTCAGGATATCAAAGGAATCCTGTTTTGGGAAATGGTACCGATAAGCAAATCCATCATTATAAAGTCTGAAAATAATTTCATAAAATTCATTTCCCGATTTAATATTTTCTAATTTGAATTTATATTCTTTATAATAATTGCGGACAGTTGGTTGCTTCCCATTTATTGTAGTCCATGTTTCATCATACTCATTTTCACTAAAGTTAGTAATAGAAACATCCTTTGTAAAATCCGTTTCATTTACTTGTAATCCAACAATAGATTGTTTTATGATTACATCACCTTTGTATATCACAGAAAACATGCTGGCGTTTTCTTTATTTGAAACGGTTAATTGAACATTCCCATCAGGTGATGTTAGCAAATATTCATTTGGTGTTGAACAGGATAACAGACCTATTAAAGGTAATAGTATTAGAAATTTAAATTTCATGTTTATCCTATTATTTAATTATCTAAAAATTCCATAGTTACCAAATAAGCACAATGATCTGAAGCCACAGTATCCTGAATGATTTCTGTTTTAAGTATTTTCCACCTATTTTTTGGATGGTACATTACATAATCAATTTTTTTTTGAGGATTATCTGATGGAAATGTAGCCATAGGATTATCTTTATTGTAAGAAGGTGTCCACATTTCTTGGAGGATGTTAATGGGCCTACTCCCCGGTATTGCGTTTAAATCCCCTGCTAAAATAGTGGGATATTTAGGTGAAGAAAACGCTTCGTTGATTTTTTTCGCCTGAGCAACTCTGTCTTTTTCATCATCCAAATGATCCAGATGGGTTCCCACAAATGCTATGGTGTCACCGGATGGTATTACGGTAATAATTTCCAGAGCGGCCCTGGGCTCATTCCCGGGAGTACAAGGCAGTGCAATATTTTTGGTTTGTATAAATGTATGTTTTGATAATACACCTTCACCATACTCACCATTATCATAATACATTGCCCTGCCAAAGAGGGGTGCCATTTTAGTTCTCCATCCCAATTCGGTTACCAGATCATATTTTTTTGATCGGTTTGTTTTATAGTCAACCTCCTGTAAAGCAACAAAATCAGGATTGGCATCTATTATTACTTTGGCAATTAAATCCAGATCAAAATCACCTTTAGTGGTTGCCCCGTGAAGAATATTAAACGAGAGTACTTTAATAATTTTACTACTATCAATCGGAACTTGTGACCATACTGTATAAGCAGTGAACATCATGGCCAGGATAATTGATATCGTTTTTTTAAATGATTCTTTCTCAATCATAATATCTGGTTTTTACTTGTCAATTATTAATACAAGCTCCGGAGCAGAAATGTCACCATCCATTCTTGCTGCTGTACCAATCTTATCAATCAATAATCATCTCTTTATAAAATAAGTTTGTATCATTCATGGCTTTCATTTGCTGAATCATCTCCTCTTTCAACTCAGAATATATTAAATCAAATTTCTCATTATCGACCAAATTATTGAACTCCAGGGGATCATTTGCCAGCTTGAATAATTGGGTATTCCTTTCACCATTCACAAAATATTCAATTAACTTATAATCACCCTTTCTGTAGGCTCTCTGATATTCTTTATATCCATAAATCATGGTTTCCCTATGATTTGTTTCCTTATCAGCAATTGCCCAAGCAAAGCTTTTCCCTTGAACTGTCTCAGGAACTTCCATTTCTGTCAGTTCACAAAGGGTAGGAAAGATATCAAACAGATAACAGAAAGCATTTCTTCTTTCATTCTCAGGAATTCCGGGACCACAAATAATCAAGGGTACACCAATACTATGTTCATACACATTTTGTTTTCCCATTAAACCATGCTGGCCCACAGCCAAACCATTATCAGCAGAAAAAACTATGATGGTATTTTCATATTCACCGGATTCTTTCAGTGCCTGAATTATTCTTCCAATCTGACTATCCATGTGGGTAATCATTGCATAATAGTCGCGGAGGTGCGTTTTTACCTCTGTTTTGGTTCGCGGGAAACCTGCCAGCATTTCATCCCTGATTTTATATTCGCCAAAATCAAATGGATGTTGTGGTAAATAGTTAGGAGGAAGTGTAATTGATGCCGTATCATACATATTGAGATATTCTTCCGGCATAGAACGTGGGTCGTGCGGTGCTGTATATGATACATAGGCAAAGAATGGTTTCTTTTTGTTATGTCTTTTTAAAAAGTCGATGGCTGCATCGGCGAATAATTCACTGGAATGTTTCCCTCTTATGATATGATCACAATTTCCGATATACTCAATATGATTATTCTGCCCTGGATTATTAATAAATGGTGTTTTCTTATCGTATTTTCCCGTTGAATCATAATAATAAACCGGCACATTCCAGGGATCAGACATGCCACCGAAAAAGATCTCATCACCATCAGAAAAACCTCTTGCAAAAACAGCTCTCCCATTGTGTTGCTTTCCCGTTCCAAATGTCTCATAGCCGGCTTCTTGCAATACCTCGGGCAGTGTTTTGTTCTTTTCTGAGATATCTGCCCGCCATCCTTGCTTTTCAATCCCGTAAAGATTTCTTCCAGTCATTAACATGGCACGGCTTGGGGCACATACAGCCCCGCTCGATCCGCCCATGATATAGGCATTTGTGAAACTAACGCCACAATCGGCGAGCTTATCGATGTTGGGTGTGATGATTTCATTGTTTCCGTGGGCATTAATTGTACCGGCACGCTGATCATCGGCAAAAATAAAGAGGATATTGGGTTTCTTCCCTTCCGCTATCTTTTCCTGCTTTGATGACTGGCAGGAGAATAAGAACAAAACACCTGCAAATACAAGGGTGTAATATGAAGCAATGCCTCTCATAGTTTATATTTTAACATAATCATTTCCTTTTTCACAGTCTATTTCGCATATTCAAAAGCAGATAATATTGCCCTATGGTCTGAATTGAAGAACCCTCCGGGTGGGTCTTCCATCACAATTTTTGAAGATTTCACTTTCAACTGCTCTCCTTTATAGTAGATATAATCTATTCTGTCAGAGATGATATTTTCGTTTAAATGGCCCCATGTTCCATCTAAAGTTTTTACTGGGTCAGGGTTTGCTTCTCTAAACGAATCTTTAAACCCATTATCTGTCATTTTTTTACTTACCGGCCATTCAATCACTTTGTTATAATGCTCATGTTTTGTGCTTTCTATCCAATCAAGATGAGAGCCTGAATTAAAATCACCGCCGATAATAACAGGCAATTGTGTGCTTAAGTGCATACTGTCAATGGAAGCCAGGATAGAAGATATTTCTGTTAGCCTGGTCTCTTTCTCTCCTGCTATTAAAGAGTCCGGAGAGAAGTGTTTAATATCCTGAAAATAATCAGGAAGGTAATGCAGCCAAATATTAAAACACATCACTTTCGTGCCTTCAATATCAATAACAACTCCTTGCGAATTAAATGGTTTAAAAATATTTATGGTATCAATAATAGGGTATTTACTGTGTATGGAAAGGTTAGAGCTTGATCGCCAGGAATAAGGATAACCGGCTTTCTGGCAGATTTCCATCCCGCAACAATAGGTTTCCTGCATAAACAAAATATCAGGATCTTCAAATTCGATAACTTTTAACACATTTATGGTGTTAGCGGTATCTTTTTCAAACTGAGTTGATTTATCACCGTGAAGTCCTCCATGCCAGATATTCCAGGTCATTACTTTGATTGTAACTGTATCGGGTGAGCAACCGAAAAGCAAAATTCCGGAAAGTAATAATATCAGTAGTTTAATTTTTTGCATAAGATATTACTTAAAGCATCATCAATCAGTTAACTTATCGCCAAGAGCTTCCATTTTAAACCTTTCAATAGTTGAAGGAACATGTTCTTTTATCATGATTTCTTCCATCTGTCTGATTATTTCAGGATGGTCAGATGCCACATTATTTTCTTCCCTGATATCCTCATCAAGCTTGTATAACTCTATGTCCATATTCCCTTTATTGATGTCTCTTCGAATGGCTTTCCAGTGCCCCATCCTTACAGCCTGCTGGCCACCATAGCCGGCGAATTCCCAATAAAGATATTCATGGGCCGTTTGTTCTTTACCTGATATGACAGGAAGAAAACTAATCCCATCGGTAAATTTCGGTGTCGCAGTTCCGGCGATGTCGCAAAATGTCGGCATCACATCCCAGAAAGCTGAAATGTGCTTGGTTTCTGTTCCTGCTTTAATTTTTCCCGGCCAGGAGGCAATCATGGGAACACGAATGCCTCCTTCATATAAATGGCCTTTGGTACGGCCGGTTTCGGTTTGAAAAGGTTTGGCGCTTTCGAACCATTTAGTATCGGCATCCAGATATGTTGGACCGTTATCGCTGGTGAAAATGATCAAGGTATTTTCATTAATGCCAAGTTCTTTTAATCTGGCAACAAGTTCACCAATCTGCTCATCGAGATAAGATATCATAGCTGCGTATGCTGCCCGTGGGTATCGATGCGGATAATATCCTGCTTTTATAAGAGGGTCTTCATCTCCAAATTTCTCAACATAATAATCTACCCATCTTTGCGGAGCCTGGAGTGGAAGGTGGGGTATTGGAGTGGCATAGTACAAAAAGAATGGCTTATCCTTATTCTCGTCAATGAAAGAGAGTACCTCCTTTTGCATCACATCCGGAGCATAATCATTTAAATTGAATTTGCTGTAGCTTGCCATATCATAGGGGTTGGCACCTTCTTCCAAGCCCAGATGAGGTTTAACCGTATCATTATTCAGGTATATCCTGTTTTCATTTTTGTAGAGATGCACAGGATAGTAGGTGTGGGCAATTCGCTGGCAGTTGTACCCGATAAAGAAATCAAACCCCATTTTATTTGGAATACTACTGGTGTGAGGTGCTCCCAAGCCCCATTTACCGGCCATTCCTGTAACATAACCGGCTTCCTGAAGCAGCTTTGCTATTGTGATTGTACTATCGGGTAGGGGATACTGCCCTTCAAGGGTGGAGTCATTGATCATTGCCTCATAACTCCAGACATCCCCCCGGCTTCCCCACTCGTAGTTTCCCCTGATAAATGCATGGCCGGGGTGCACGCCGGTAAGTAAATTGCACCTGGCAGGTGCACACACAGGAGAACCGGAATAATGTTGTGTAAAACGCATGCCGGTTTCAGCGAGTTTGTCAATGTTGGGAGTTTCAATTTTTTCCTGTCCGTAACATCCCAGTTCACCATAACCTAAGTCATCGGCGAGGATGTAGATGATGTTGGGTAGGTTTGTTGCTTCTTGTTGCTTTTGCTGACAGGCAGTAATTGCCAGAAAAGAAAATGCAGCAATCAGGAGGATGATTTTACTGTTGGTTTTCATCTTTTTTGTTTTTGAGACACAAAATATTGTGTCTTTACTACTTTGTGGTGGATAGACAATATTGCCTATCTGGTGGAGACGCAAAATCTTGCGTCTCTATCCATATAATGACCCATAATTATTACAAGCCCTGTAATCGGCCCCTTCTTTATCCATTCCATGCATTGTCCAGGCACCAGGGCGGTAGATTTTATCTTCATCAACATTGTGCATATTCACAGGAATTCTTAACATTGAAGCCAATGTGATCAGATCAGCACCAATATGCCCGTAGCTGGAAGCACAGTGGTTGGCTCCCCAATTTGCCATTACCGAATACACATCCCTAAAAGCACCCTTACCCGTCAAGCGTGGAGCAAACCAGGTGGTAGGCCATGTTGGATTGGTCCTTTCGGATAATACTTTATTCATATTTTCAGGTAATTCCACGGTATAACCTTCGGCAATTTGCAACACCGGTCCAATCCCTTTAACAAGGTTTATCCGGGAAATAGTAATCGGCATTCTACCTCTGCTAAGAAATTCGGATGAGAATCCACCACCCCTGAAATATTCTGTAATGGCAGGGCACCACGAGGTGGCCTTCAAGCATTTGTCTACCTCTTCATCGGTGATGTCCCAATAAGGTTTTACAGCAGCTTTCCCATCTGTTTCTTGTTGGCCGGAGAAATCAAGTGCTGAGGCACCCGAATTAATTAAATGGATCAATCCATTTACTGCCATTCCTTCCGGCTTAGTCCCGGAAACCCTTTCTATTGCTTCGGGGCTCCAATATGTACGTATATCGGAAAACATTTGAGTAGTATTTGTCAGGAGGTATCCAAACAACATGACCACACCATTTAATGAATCGTTTTCCGTAGCAACGAGATATGGAGCACGTTTTCCATTCCAGTCGAATGATGAACATAGTATGGCTTCGAGGAAGTCGCCGTTGGGTTGGTAATCGGTCCATTGGCGTTGGCCCTGGAATCCGGCTAAAATGGCATTATGTCCCAGCCCTTCTTCACCAAAACCCTTTTCGATGAGCTTTGGGTTGCCCACCATCAAATCGCGGGCAATAATAGCCATTTTGACTACCTTTTCCCATTCGGTATCTTTTTGATCACGGGGTTTAGGGGTTTTATTGTAATCTTTTCCTTCTTTGCAATTTTCTTTTGTCCAGGCTAAAGCTTTGTCAAACTCATCTGTATCATAAATCTCTTCATCAATTCTACGGAGGAACTCGGTCATATCGATATACTCATTGCGCATGCCAAGGTATTCCTGGAAGAAGTCAGCATCAACAATTGATCCTGCAATCCCCATGGAAACAGCCCCCATGGAAAGATATGATCTGCCCTTCATCATGGCAACTGCCAGGCCTGCCTTAACAAAACGCAATAGCTTCTCCTGTACATCTTCCGGGATACTTGTATCCCCGGCATCCTGCACATCTTTTCCATAGATGCCAAAGGCAGGCAATCCTTTTTGGTTATGGCCGGCAAGGGCAGCTGCCAGGTAAACTGCACCTGGTCTTTCAGTACCATTAAATCCCCAAATGGCTTTTGGGATGGATGGGTTCATATCGATGGTTTCGCTTCCATAACACCAGGCCGGAGTTACTGTTAATGATACGCCAACGCCTTCTTTTTCAAATTTAGATGCCGTGGCTGCAGCTTCTGCAACGCCACCAATACATGAATCAGCAATAATGCATTCTACTGCTTTTCCGTTTGGATATTTCAGGTTTTCAGACAAAAATTCCGCTGCTGATTCAGCCATATTCATAACTTGCTCTTCTAGGGATTCCCTTACGCCGCCTTCTCTGCCGTCGATGGTTGGGCGTATTCCTATCTTTGGATATATCATATTTAATTTTATTTAGCTTTCTAATCAATAATTATTTGCATGAATTTTTAATGTGCGATAGCCATAAATGGCAATAACGATAAAGCAAATCAGTGGTAAAACAAATGAGAAGTTAACTTCAGGAACATTAAGAATAGTAATATCAGAAAATCCTTTTCCTCCCAGATCAAGAATTCTACCCTGCAAAGGCGGCATTAAAGCTCCTCCAACTATTGCCATCACCAGTCCGGCAGCCCCGATCTTTGCCTCATCGCCCATGTCTCTCAATGCAATGCCATAGATGGTTGGGAACATTAATGACATGAATGCAGACGTAGCCACAAGGCATATCAAACCTGCGTGGCCCACTATAAAGATAGTGCCTAAAGAGGTTAATACACCCCCTATTGCAAAAATCATTAATAATTTGCCGGGACTTATATATTTCATCAGGAAGGTGCTTATAAACCTGTTTGCTATGAATATTCCCATAGCTATCATATTATAAAACTGTGCTGTTTCATAGGGTATTCCAATATTATGGGCATACTGGATGATAAATGTCCAACACATGATTTGTGCTGCCACATAAAATACCTGTGCTATAACTCCCTCGACATATCTTCTGTTCTTAAATAAAGTATTTACGCTTTCTTTAAAACTCATCTCCTCCTCTTCTGATCTGAATTTATTGAATTTGTACGCTGCAATAATGATAAAAATGACTATAACAACAAGGCCTAAAACAATATACGGATCCCGGATAATCATTAAATCATGTTCTCTAATAGCGATCTGATCTGCCTGGGAAAGTTCTGAAAAGTTATCTCCTGCGTGCAATTTTCCCAATATAAACTCTTTAGCTATCAGCATTCCTGTAATCGAGCCCAATGGATTGAAAGACTGGGCTAAGTTTAATCTACGTGTTGCTGTTTCTTTACTCCCCATGGACAGGATGAACGGATTAGCAGTGGTTTCCAGAAAAGCTAATCCAAACGTTAAGATATAAAGGGCAATCAGAAAGAAACCAAATATTCCATAACTAGCTGCGGGATAGAATAAAAGTGCCCCTGATGCATAAAGGGCAAGTCCTATTAGAATGGCAGTTTTATAAGAATAGCGCTTAATAAACAATGCGGCCGGAAGAGCCATAGTAAAATACCCGCCATAAAATGCAAATTGAACCAAAGCAGCCTTCCCTGAGGAAATATCCATGACTTTGCCAAATGCAGCCACAAGAGGGTTTGTTATATCATTTGCAAAACCCCAAAGTGCAAACAGGCTTGTGATCAATATAAATGGAACCAGCACCTTTCTGGAAACGACTATTTCAGGCATTTTTTGTTTCATTTATTTAATGAAGTATAGGTTTCTTTTAATTCATCTAATTGCTTATCCGTAAGCCCTTCCGGCTCGAAACCCGCCTGCTTGCACATAAACCATATTTTGGCAGATTTGCTAACAATATCAATGCTGTCGAAGGTGTCAAATACACTTTCACCGATGGCAAATACGCCGTGCTTTTCCCAAAGGATAACATCATGATCATTGAACTCCTTCAAAGTCTCTTTTGCAATATCAACTGATCCGGGTATTATGTATGGTACAAATCCAACACCTTTGGGAATAAAAACCATTGCCTCCGGGTGCATGCCCCAAATAATATTATTGACTATTTCTTTTGATTTAACGTCAGGAGAATGCGTCAAAGCAACCAGTTCATTGGCATGGGTATGGATTACAACTTTCTCGCTGCTGCCCCTAAGTGCTATTTTCTGATGAATGGAAAGATGTGTTGGCAGCTCTGATGTAGGCCTGAAATCGGGCACATTGCGCTTATGCCTTGAAAAGATGTGATATGAGCAACCCCCGTTTGTAACTTTAATGATGAGTGCATTTTTCAATGGTGAACGCGCCAGGTCGCGCATCCTTTTACCTGTGCCGGTAACAAAGAAGTATTTGTTATTTAATTCGGGATAGGGTTCCGGCAGCTCAAAATCAGGGTATTGACTTATATCATCAAGGTCACCTTCAATAAGATGGTCGATGTTAACCGATATATTTCCTGCGTTCCGTTCAGCCCAGCCTTTTTGCCAGAGGTATTGAGCTACCTCGGCAACCTGAAGAATTATTTCCTCAAGCTTTTTATTCTGCTTTAGTCTTTTTTTCATTGTTTTCTCCTTTGATCTACCAATTTGTAAATCCTTTTTCTTTTGAATAATCGCGTTTTAAGGGTTGCCCCAATAGTTTTACACGATAAATAATATCAGCCGCCTGTTCAACACCGGTTAAAACACCCAGGGCATCTTCCAGGGTAACACCTTTGGCAAAGACACCGTGTGCCCTTACGACAACTGCCGGGTAATTTTGCAGAGCGGGTGCTACTTTTTCCGCTACTTCATAAGAGCCTACCGGGATATCGCATTCCACTATGGGGATTTTTTTGTATAAAAACATTCCTTCGCCATCAATGCATGTAATTTCATCTTCTATCATGGAAAGAGCTGTGGTTGCAGGTGCATGGGCATGTACGATAGCCATTGCATCGGTATGTTTATAAATGTTGCGATGAACATTTGATTCAGTGCTGGCGATCAATCCACTATGGGCGTCCTCTTCTTCCAGGTCGATTATAACAAGATCTTCGGGTTGCAGCCAGCCCAACATTGCCGAACGCCGGGTAATAATGATTTTACCACCACTTTTCATGGATAAGTTGCCGGCATGGCTACTGTTGTATCCCCGGTTGCTCAAATCTTTACCGACCAGGTCGAAGCTGTTGAATGTTTCTTTGTCTATTTTCATGATAATCAGTTTTTTCTCGCAGAGGTGCAGAATACACAGAGGTTTTTTCACTTCAATCCCAACTCCTCCAGTTTTTCTTTTTTGGGCACGCCGTTTTCATCCCAGCCCCTGACATTATAATAAGCGCTTAGCATTTCATTTATTGGGACAACTCGGTCTTTCGACAATCCTTCTTTAAAGGGTACGGTTTCAAACCTTTCAGGCAGCTTATCATCTTCATTGCTAAAACCTGCACCTATGTTGAAGACTCTCTCGAGGTTGTATATGCGTTCACCAATTTCCAATAAGCGTGTTACATTAAAATCAAGCCCTGTAATAGCTGAAACAAACCTTGCCTGATAATCAAAACCCAGGGCATAGCCTGAAAATTTGCAGTTTACCAGGCTGTCCTCTACTGCACTTTGGTTCTGTTTTAAGACAAGCAGATCAGGTTTGCCACCTAGGGTAAAGCGTGGTATTTTTTTCGGGGCATTGAAGATCTCCATTGCAGCCATATATCCTGTCAAATGGCACCCCCCACGATTACTGGTTGCATATCCAAGCGCATGCCCCATTGCACCCCTGGGGTCATAAGCAGGTAATTCCAAACCTTTTACATGAATGGCTGTTTCAGCATCACCGTATTTTTCCGCAAGACGTTTCGAACCTTCAGCAAGGTCGGCCCCAATGCCTTCTTTCTTTGCTGTTTTAATTACTAATTCACTTAACACATCTTCATTGCCAAATTTAACCTCCTCATATGGAAACAGGCCCTTATCCTGTAATTCCATCGCACAGGAAATGGTCACCCCCATTGAAATTGTATCCAATCCAAGCTTATTGCAATGGTAATTTGCCTGGGTTATTTTGATCAGGTTAAAAATCTCGCAATTTGCCCCCAGTGACCAAACAGTTTCGTATTCCGGCCCTTTCCCTTTCATGCTTCCGGCTTCTGTCAGCCTTCCGCAGCGGATAGTACACCCATAACAGGCTTCCGTTTTCACAAGTATTTCTTTACGGATGGCCTCACCTCCGATCAAAGGGGCTTTTTCATGCTGGCCATACGTGAAATTACGAATGGGTAACATTCCCAAACTATTCGTTACATGCAACACACCGGCAGTTCCAAACAAGGGAAGAGCAGCACGGGTAACCGGCAAAGCTTTTATTTTATCCAGGGCTGATTTGGCATAATTCTTTAATAATTCCGGATTATCGACTTCCGTTTTTTGCTTCCCGTTTATAACGGCAATGGCTTTCAGATTTTTCGATCCGAGAACTGCACCCACGCCACCACGGCCAAAGGCTCTGCTGGCATCGTTCATAATTGAAGCCAGAAGAACCTGATTTTCTCCGGCAGGACCAATTTCCAGGGTATGTACCTTTTCGCCTTCGATCTCTTTTAATTTGTCATAAGTTTCTTCAGTATCCAGCCCCCAAAGTTCCTCTGCATCCTTGATCTTTACACCTTTATCTCCATCAATAATAATGTAACATGGTTTTTCAGATTTTCCTTCTATTATAATTCCGTCAATTCCACACCTTTTCATGCTAAAACCAAAGATGCCTCCGGTGTTGGAATAAAATATAGTCCCGGTTAGCGGAGATTTCGTAACCAACGACATCCTTCCACTGGTCGACACCGATGTTCCTGTTACAGGGCCTATAGTAAAAACCAATTTGTTATCCGGGCTTAAAGGCTCTACTGTAGGCGATACCCTGTCGGTAAACAACTTTACTCCAAGACCACGTCCCCCCAGATAATTTTCATAAATTTCATCAGCAATTTCAATTATTTGATGAGTTCTATCATTTAGGTTGACCTCAATTATCTTGTTAAATAATCCTTTCATTTATTACAAGTATTAATATTGTGAACCAACAGCAGCTTCCTCAAATAATTCAAAGGAAGTAATGAGCGGACAGGATTTAGCATCCAGTATATTTAGCCTGAGTTTATTCGTTTTTGTTTTTTGTACCTTTAAAATCCTCTTATATCCAATGGTTGTCCCCTCTGCAATGGTATGCCAATGATCATCATGAA
>JAIOSQ010000229.1 GCA_021107535.1 Bacteroidales bacterium
ATCAGGGTGGACGACCCTGCCATTGATCTGGCCATCATCAGCTCAGTGATGTCATCCAATGCCGATATTCCCATACCGCAGCAATATTGCTTTACGGGAGAGGTTGGTCTTTCAGGCGAGATACGCGCAGTGAACAGGATTGAACAACGGGTTGCAGAAGCCGACAAACTTGGCTTTGAAAAAGTATTCGTTTCTGCCTACGCAAAAAAAAGCCTTAATCCAAAAAAGTATAAGGCTGAAATCGTCTTTGTGAGAAAGATAGAAGATCTTATCATGGCCCTTTTTGGGTAATGTGCTTTGACCTCACAGGGCCTGGAACCTTTGAGGTCTGCCTTGCCAAATTCCAAAATAATTCATAATCCATAATTCATAATTAAAAACTATTTCTCTATCTCCAAAACAAGAGGACAATGATCCGAATGATGCGCATCGGGAAGGATCAGGGCACGCCTGAGCTTGTCTTTCAAAGATTCACTTGCCATGTGATAATCAATACGCCAGCCCAGGTTTTTTGCACGGGCATTGGCACGATAACTCCACCATGTATAATGATGAGGTTCATCATTGAAATAGCGGAATGTATCAATAAACCCGCTGTTGATAAAGCCACTTATCCATTCCCTTTCTTCGGGGAGAAAGCCAGAGCTGGTAGCATTTCTAACCGGATCATGAATGTCGATGGGCTTATGGCAAATGTTATAATCGCCTGCCAGGATTAGCTTCGGACGATCTTTTTTCAATTCGTTAATGTATTTCTGAAAATCATCCAGCCACGTCATTTTAAAAGCCTGCCGTTCTTCACCACTGGATCCTGAAGGATGATAAACGCTCACCACGCTGATATCGCCATAATCAGCCCTGATAAAGCGTCCTTCATCATCATATTTTTGAATTCCCATACCGTATTTCACGTGATCAGGTTCTTTTTTGGTCAGTATCGCTACCCCGCTATAACCTTTTTTTTGAGCCGAATACCAGTAGCTTCTGTACCCGAGTTCCTCAATGTCGAACAAAGGAACCTGTTCTTGCCGGGCTTTGGTTTCCTGTATGCATACAATATCGGCATCCACTGCCCTGAGCCAGTCGAGCAGGCCTTTACGAATGGCTGCCCGTATGCCGTTTACGTTATAAGAAACGATTTTCATATGATTTTGCTTTAGCAGCGAAGATACAAAAAATGACCTCACAGGTAGAGGGACCTCACAGGTCCTATATTTATCTGAAAATCAAATATTAGAGAGGACAATGTGAAAAACTAATTAAAGGCTTTAGGAATTCAAAACCATTTTACCTTAAATTCGCAACTGTTTACCAGTAGTTTATGAGAAGGACATCTGTATTGCGGCGTTTCCTGATCTGGCGCATTAAACATATGAGCCAGAAGAATTTTATAATGATCCTGAGTGTGATCATTGGAGTCCTTGCAGGATTGGGTGCGGTGTTGATTAAAAACGGGGTACACCTGATCAGGGATCTGCTCACAAGTAACATTGTGATAGATTACCAGAATTACCTGTTTTTTGTATTGCCTTCCATTGGGGTCCTGATTGCTGTGATCTATACACGTTTTATTGTACGACGACATGTAGGGCATGGCATACCCAGTGTGTTGTTTGCCATTTCCCGCACACATGGAGTGATCAAACGGCATAACATATTCTCATCCATTATCACCAGTGTTTTTACAGTTGGTTTTGGGGGATCGGTTGGACTTGAAGGCCCGACAGTTTCCACAGGCGCTGCCATAGGTTCCAACATCGGGCAAATGTTCAGGCTGAATTATAAGCAGATCACTCTTCTCTTAGGACTGGCAAGTGCTGCAGCCATGTCTGCTATTTTTAAATCCCCTATTGCGGCAGTGGTTTTTGCCATCGAGGTGATCATGATCGACCTGACCATGGCCTCATTGATCCCCTTGCTCATCGCATCGGTAACGGGTGTTTTGACCTCGTATTTTTTCCTTGGCCAGGCGGTGATGTACCCTTTTGATATCAAGGTGGGATTCGTATTGGAAGACATTCCTTATTACATTCTCCTGGGACTGTTAGCCGGCCTCGTTTCAGTGTACTTTACAAAAATGTACATCTTCATAGAATCCACTTTTGCAAAGGTGAAAAAATGGTACTTGAAATGGCTTGCCGGTGGTGTGATCCTTGGCATTCTGATCTTTCTTTTCCCTTCCCTTTATGGTGAAGGATATGATGCTGTGAACTCATGCCTGCAAGGAGATTACAGCCCGCTTTTTAATAACAGTCTCTTTTACTCCTTTCATGATGAGATCATCATGGTATTTGTCCTCTTCCTGATGATCCTGTTCTTTAAGGCCATTGCCACCTCAGTGACATTTGGTGCCGGTGGAATTGGCGGAATATTTGCTCCTACACTCTTTATGGGAGCGTATACCGGCCTTTTCTTCACTACCTTCCTGAAATACCTGGGTATCGGCCACCTGAATGCAAGTAATTTTGCCCTGGTCGGGATGGGAGGGCTCATTGCCGGTGTGCTCCATGCCCCGCTTACTGCTGTCTTCCTTATTGCAGAGATCACTACGGGTTACCAACTGTTCGTTCCCCTGATGATTACGGCTACCATATCATATGCAACAATAAAAATATTTGTCAAGAATTCCGTCTATACGCACCAGCTTGCAAGACGCGGCGAACTGATCACCCACCATAAGGATAAAGCCATCCTGAGCATGATGAAAGTGGATAAGTTAATAGAAAAAAATTTTAAAACAGTTAAGCCTGATGATATGCTGGGAGATCTCGTAAAAGTGATCGCCGATTCAAAAAGAAATATTTATCCGGTCATTGACGAAAATAACCACTTTTATGGCATCATCGTTCTGGATGATATCCGTAACATCATGTTCAAACCTGAGTTATATGATACCACATCCGTCAGCAGCCTGATGTTTATGCCGGTAACCTATGTTGATCCAGAAGAGTCGATGGAGGAAGTTGCCAAAAAATTTCAGCAAACCCGGAATTATAACCTGCCGGTGCTCAAAGACGGAAAGTATATCGGGTTTATCTCAAGGGCAAATGTTTTTTCTGAATACCGTAAATTACTCAAGGATTTTAGTGATGAGTAGTGGGTATGGGGTACGGGGTGCGGGGTATGAGGTACGAGGGTTAGAATAGCGAAAACCTAACATAACGTTTCGGGTAAAGGCGGATATCTTCCATAAGGAGGTGAAGTTGTTCAGCCGACTCCTGGATGTCTTTATACAGTGCTTCATCGTTGATCAGCATGCCGAGAGAGCCTTCCCCATTATTGAGCTTTTCAACGATCAGGGCTACGTCGCCCATCACGCGGTCAATTTTGGCAAAAGTACGCGGGATCTCAGCCTTGGCCAGCGAATCGGAGAGTGTAGAAAAATTAGCCAGGATATTGTCGATGTTTTCTTCGTTCTCACTTATGGTAGAAGTAATGGTTTCCAGGTTAGACATGATCTGCGACAGCTTTGTCTTTTGCGCTGCAACAAGTGTGTCAAGGTTGTAAGAAGCGCTCTCCAGGTTAGCAAATGTTTGCTCAATACTGGCTATGCTGTTCGACAGGTTCTCTTTAGCCTTCTCGCTAAAGATGGCTTTGATCACGGTAACCACTGAGTCCATGGACATGATGAGTTCTTCGGCTTTTAATTTTAGTGGCGCGATCTGCTGGTTAACAGCTTCCTTAAGGCTGGCTTCAACCCGCGTGCTCAGCGTATCTCCATTGCTGATATACAAGGAGTCATCTCCCAACTTAAGATCAATGGCTTTGGATCCCATCAGGTCGGAACTGTAAATGAGCGCCACGGAATTCCTGGGGATCGGGATCTGTGTTTCCACGGTGATCTCTACGATAATGTTTCCGGAAAACCCCGGTTCGAAATAAATATCGGAAACCTGCCCTACTTTAAGACCATTGATAGAAACTGGGTTTGCCCTGTCAAGTCCGCTTACCTGCTCATAAACGGCATAGACAACACGTTGCTCCTTAAAAAGGTTGAATCCTTTAAGGAAGCTGAAACCCCAGATAAATAAGGCCAGGGCCACGATGAAAATCAATCCGATGCCTATTTCCCGTTTATACTTCAAAATGCAGTGGTTTCACACAAAGTTAACTCATTTTACTCGGAAATATTCTTTTGGGTTACATTAATTCACAGAAAAGCAGGTGATTCGGGCCAAGATCTATTGCCCGCTTAATTTTCTGGCTTTCTCCACGCCAATCCTTTCCCCGTCTTTAAAGGCAACAATGAAGGCATCGCGGTATTTTTTGTTCAGTCTCAGCTGGTTCTGAAGCCTGATGGCTGCCCCAAAAGATATTTCGTTGCCCGAGGTGTATTTGTACAAACCATTGTGCACGTATTCCATCACATCCTCCACATCCTTGAATTTAGCCAGGGATTTTTTTCTGGAGGAGGAGTAAAACTGAACTCTGAACCTGATATCGTATTTGAATAGATCCCCGGATTCTTGGTTTGAGATGGCCATTTTTGCACTATTCTCAGGGTCTTCAAGCATGAACTTATACTCCTTGAATGCCCGGTAGATCGCAGAGGCCAGATAGGACTGCCCGTCGTCCGACATCAGGAAGCGTTCGTCATTTGGATTGGACAGAAACCCGGTTTCGATCAGGATACCCGGCATGGCAGTTTTATACAATACCCAGAAGCCTGCCTGCCAGACCCCGCGGTCCTTCAACTTTACTCTTTCACGAAACTGATCCTGCACATTTGATGCAAGGATCAGGCTGCTTTCAAGATATGCATTCTGGAACAGAGTTAGTGTGATATAATCCTCATCCCTGTTCGGGTCGAAACCATCATACATATCGGAATAGTTTTCTTCTTTCAGGATCGCAGCATTCTCCAGCTTTGCCACTTCGAGGTTGGCCTGACTTTTATGCAGTCCCATCACGTAAGTTTCAGTACCGTATGGTTTCGAAGAGTTATTTGCATTGCAGTGAATGGAGATAAACATATCAGCCTCATGGTCGTTGGCAATTTGTGCACGTTTATGCAATTCAATGAATACATCAGTCTTACGGGTATAGATCACTTCAACATCGGGAAGGTTCTTTTCAATATATTCGCCTGTTTTCAAGGCTATGGACAGTGCGATATCCTTTTCTTTCGCATGCTTGCCAATTGCACCCGGATCTTTACCTCCGTGCCCTGCATCAATCACTACCTTTCTGACCTTATGCTGGGCAATGATTTCGTGTGGCTGAAACAGCGCAATGCAGAGTATACCAAAAATTAAAGCAATACGTTTCACCTAAGGAATAATTTAATTAGCTTTGAACCATAAAACCGGCAGTTTTCAAGTTGTCCGGCAATAAATTGACATTGCTGCAATTACAAAAATAATACTTAATTCATAGTCAACAAACTTGATTTGTTCACCAACTTATTAACAAATTACCGGCTTATATATTGCCTCCTGATCCTGGGCTTGCTACTGTATGCCAGTATGACAACAGCACAACAGGAAAAACTCCTGCATGTTCCTGACAGCCTGTCCGGTGAACAAATGATTAATTTTCCCGATACTATATTATCAAAACCGGATAGCTTACTTACTGCCGACAGCATAATGGCTTTTGATACCATTGCTGCATCTGCCGAAGGGCGGATGATAAACATTGACAGCCTTCCTGCCTACAATGAAGGCCAGGTTCCTGCAATCTCCCCCAATGCCCTTACTTACCGGGTAGATTTTAACTCAGTAGATTCTCTGCGTTTTGATATGCATGAGCAAAAGGTTTACTTGTATCAGGAAGCTAAGATCGATTATGACGACATCAGCCTGAAGGCAAATTTTGTGGAGATAGATTTTAATAAAACCGAGATATATGCCCAGGGACTTCCCGATTCTACAGGAAAAGAAAGAGGCCAGCCGATCTTTATTCAGGGAGAATCGGAATTCCGTTCCCGAACCATGAAGTATAATTATGATACCAAGAAAGGACTGATCAAAGATGTGATGACCCAGGATGGAGAAGCAACGATACGTGGGCAGGTAATCAAGAAGATGCCTAACAATGAAGCCCATATCAAGGGAGGCTCTTATTCAACATGTCCAATTTGCGAAAACCGCGATTATGAATTCAGGTACTTCAAGTCTAAGGTAATCCCTGATAAACGTATCGTTACAGGACCGGCATACCTTGTCATTGAAGATGTTCCTACTCCATTGTTCCTGCCATTTGGGTTTTTCCCCATACGGAAAGGGCAACATTCAGGGATCTTAATCCCCACCTGGGGTGAATCAGCCGAAAGGGGCTTCTACTTTGAAGGTGGTGGATATTACTGGGCAGTGAATGACTACCTTGATTTTAAGCTCGTTGGGGATATCTACACCCATGGAAGCTGGGCCATCAAGCCATCAACACGGTATAGGAAAAAGTATAAATACAGTGGTAATTTCGACTTCCTTTATGCCATCAACATTGTTGGAGAGGAAGGCCAGTCTGATTATCGGCGCGACAGGGATTACCAGATCAAGTGGCGGCATCTGCAGGATCCCAAAGCAAGGCCAAACAGTTCGTTTACGGCAAACGTTAACATTCGGAGCCGTAAATCGAATTATTACAATCCTACCACTGCCCAGGATTATCTATCCAATACATTTCAGTCAAGTATTGCCTACCAAACCAGTTTTGCAGGGAAGTATTTCCTGACACTTAATGCAAATCATAGCCAGAATACACAAACAAAACTAATGACACTCACATTGCCGGAGGTCTCTTTCAATGTAAACAGGTTTAACCCGTTTCGGAAGAAAAACCGGTCCGGAAAAATGAAATGGTGGGAAGATATCAGTGTAAACTATACCGTTAATTTCAAAAATACCGTAACAATAGAAGATAGCCTGCTGTTCAAACCGGAAACATGGGATAAGATGCAGAATGGCTTCAAACACAGCATCCCGGTAAGCAGTTCCATAAAGTTGCTGAAGTATTTTACCTGGACAAACTCCATCAATGTGAACGACAGGATGTACTTCAAGACCATTGAGAAAACCTGGGCAGATACACTTTTTGTGGATAATGATACCATTCCACCCGGTGTTAAGGTAGATACAATCGTTGGATTTAAAAATGCCATCGATGCCAGCTTTTCATCATCCATCAACACTAGAATTTATGGGATGTACCAGTTCGGGAAAAACTTTCCCATCAGGGCCATCAGGCATGTCATCACACCCAAGGTGTCTTTTACCTTCACGCCGGAATGGGGGGACCCGACATGGGGCTATTATAAATCTTATTATGACCCTATACAGGAAAGGGAAGTTGAATATTCCATCTTTGAGGACGGCGTTTATGGTTCTCCTCCTAAAGACAAGTCGGGGAGGGTGAGTTTCTCACTGAGCAATAACCTTGAGATAAAGGTTCGATCGAAAAGAGACACCATTACCGGCACCAAAAAGATCAAGCTGATCGATGATTTTACGATCCAGACTTCTTACGACATAGCCAAAGATTCCCTGAATTGGTCAAAGTTGAAACTCAGTGGCCGGACTACTTTATTCAAAGGTTTTGATATAAGGTATTCGAGTAACTGGGATCCGTATATCCTGGATTCAGCGGGAACTGATAATATTAACAAATTTGAGTGGGAGGTAAACAGGCGCCTGCTCAGGCTTGACCAGACCAACTGGAATTTCAGTGCTAACCTGAGATTGAACCCTGATTTTTTCAAAAAGAAAGGCGACCAAACGAGTACAAGGGAGGACGAATTGGATAAGATGGAAGTGATAGCGGATGAGCTCGGAATGTCCGAAGAAGAGGAAAGTATTTACAATAATTATGATGATTACATCGACTGGGATATCAAATGGAACCTGAATATCACCTATAACCTGGTGTATTCAACAAGGCTGAAGTATACCAATCAGGTGAATAAAGAGAGACAGGAAAATTTGGTTCAAACTCTTGGCCTGAGTGGGGATTTCAATGTTACACCTAAATGGAAAATTGGTTTCAGGACCGGATGGGATTTTGAAGCCGCTGAGCTTTCCTATACTTCCATCAACATATATCGCGACCTGCATTGTTTCGAGATGCGCTTTAACTGGATCCCGATCGGCGGCAGACAATCATGGAACTTTGCCCTCAACGTGAAAGCAAGTATGTTGCAGGACCTGAAATTGCAACGGAAAAAAGATTTCAGAGACTATTAATAATGGTTTTGGGTGTTAAGTGTTGAATTTTGGGTTGATGACTGGTGATGAGTGTTAGGTGGAACTCATAATTCCAAACTCATCGCTCTTCCCTACCCATCTTCACTAATAATTAATCATTTGGATATCTTCATTCAAATTAACCACCAAAATCTAAGACACAAAGCTTCAGCCGGAATGACTGCTTACTGTCAACCGTCAACTTATATTTTCACCTCCGTTCCAATCCCTTTCTCCACGGCCTTATCATATATAAGCTTTGCTGTGGCAGTGTCCTGCACAGCCAGTCCGTTGGACTTGAACACTGTGATCTCCTTGTCATCAACACGGCCTTCTTTTCTTCCGGTTACGATTTCTCCAAGCTCGGCATAAAAATGAGTTTCATGGATCTCTCCGGCATTCAGCGGGATCATGATGTCGCCGGCTTCGTTGAAGCAGGCTTCTCTTGAATCCCCAATAAATTTTGACCGTTTAACGATCTCCGTATCCAGTTCCCTGGCATTGGGTGTATGACTGCCGATACCGTTTATATGCGTTCCTTCCTTCACCAGGGAGCCATCAAAAATTGGCGTGGGGGAAGAAGTAGCTGCACAGATGATATCTGCCTGTAGCAATTCTTCCGGTGTTGCGGCAATGATGATCTCAATGCCGAGCTTTTCATGCATTTGCTTTGCAAATTTTTTGGCTGCGTCCTCATTGATATCATAGGCCCATGCCTTGCTGATGTCACGAACTTCACAAACAGCCCACAACTGCATCTGAGCCTGAACACCGCTTCCGAAGATCCCTGCCGTCATGTTTTTTTCATCGCGTGCCAGGTATTTGGTGGCCA
>JAIOSQ010000333.1 GCA_021107535.1 Bacteroidales bacterium
AAGCCTATGCTTCCATTATTTCACAGGCTGCAGGGAAAGAAGGATCACAGCTGTTGATCTTCGCACATAATTTCACCGGAAAAGCACTGGCACCCAGGCTTTCTGTAAAACTTAAAGCAGGGATTGCCTCCGGAGTGAATGCAGTTCCATCTTCATTTGATCCTTTTACGGTCAGTAAAAAAGTATTTACAGGAAAGGCTTTTGCCAATGTGGTGATCAAATCTGAAAAAAAGATCCTTACGCTGTTCCAGAACTCTGTTGAAATCAATGAAACCGGAGGTGATGCAGCTATTGAAACTTTTAGCCCTGCCCTGGATGATACTGACTTTGCAACAAAGGTGCTTGATGTAAATAAGGTTACAGGAAAGATCCTTCTCTCCGATGCCGATGTTGTTGTATCTGGCGGACGTGGAATGAAAAATGGTGACAACTGGACACCACTTGAAGAACTGGCCACTGAGTTGGGCGCGGCACTGGCATGCTCACGACCTGTTTCTGATGAAGGCTGGCGTCCGCATGAAGAACATGTTGGGCAAACAGGAAAGATCATTGCCCCGAATCTTTATTTTGCCATGGGCATTTCAGGTGCGATTCAGCACCTGGGAGGTGTGAGCTCATCAAAATGCATTGTGGCCATCAATACCGACAAAGATGCTCCCATCTTTGAATCTGCTGATTATGGTATCGTGGGTGATGTGCATAAGGTGCTTCCCGAACTGATCGCTGCCATTAAGGAAATGAAAGCATCATAAAATGATGAGACAGCTTCTTTACAAAATAAACTAAACATGAAATATTTTATTCTGTTAATTCTATCAGTTTTTATTTTTTCACAGGCAGTAGCGCAGATCACAATTACCCTTGATGACCTCGTGAATGTGGGTGATTATGCAAATATTGCAGATGTTGATGATGTCCCGCCGGGCTTTGACCCCGGCCCTCCGGGTGCTTCACAGCACTGGGATTTCTCCGGATTCATAATGGATACGAATTACTATTTATACTTTGTAGATCCTGCAAGCACTCCCTTTGCAGCAAGCTTTCCAACCTCAAATATGGTCATTGAAGGCTTGATGGATTCAGCATATATTTATACTACCCGAAATAGTTTTGTATACCAGATTGATGGACTGGCCGGTTCTTATGATATTATTGAGAATGTAGTGGCACCATTTGAACCTCCTGAGATCATGCTCAGTTTTCCGCTCAATTACCTTGACAGCATGCAGCAAACAATAGTAGTGGATGTTACAATTGCCAGTCCGGAACCGCCTGCTGACTCTTTGCGGTTAAAAGTAGTAAGTGAGATAGATGACAAGGTCGATGCCTGGGGTACACTGACTACACCGGTGAGTACCTATGATGTTCTACGAATAAGGGAAATCAGGATAGCGACAGATTCGGTATGGATGAAACTTCTTGGGTTCTGGTTGTATGTTGAATCTTTAACAGAAGTCACCCTTAAATATACTTATATGGCTAACGATGTTGGTGTTCAGGTCGCCGAAATTGAATCTGATACCTCCGGCAACAATTATAATAATATCTCATACCTCCTGGCCGTCGGTCCTATGCCCTTTGTGGAAGAGGAGGAAATGGACGTAAATCTGCGTATTTTTCCCAATCCTGTTTGTTCAGTCATGAATGTAGCCTGGGATGAAAGACATAGCGGAAGCTTTATGCTTATAGATATGCAGGGGAGAACAGTTCTTGAAAAGACCTTTGAGAATACTACTGACATCAGGGTCAATACATCCGCACTCCCGGAAGGACTTTATTTGTATCGACTGTGGTTTGAAGGCAAAACAGATATTGTTTCCGGTAAAATATTGGTCGATTAAATACAAAACCAGATTAGTAATTGACAATCATTCAATCGCCCAATCGCTCAATCGCTCAATCCTTCAGCCCCATCCCCATACTCACCAACTCCACAATATCATAATTCTTCATGTCCTCTTCCCTGTTCTTGTACTTGATGCCGTCGGTCATCATTACCATACAGAAGGGGCAGGCTGTGGCAACAATATCAGCCTTACATTCAATAACATCTTCTATCCTTTCAAGAAATACTTCCTTGTCGCCCTTTTCGGCTTCCTTGAACATCTGGCCGCCGCCGGCACCACAGCATAAGGCAAAGCTTTTATTACGCTTCATCTCAACCATGCTACTGTCAAGAGCTGTAATCACTTCCCTCGGGGCCTTGTATTCCCTGTTAGCCCGCCCCAGATAACAAGGATCATGGAAGGTGATCTTCTTATCTGCAAAGCTCCCGGTGGTAAACTTAATTTCCCCCTCCTTGATCAGATCTCTCAGGAACTGGCTATGATGGATTACTTCAAAATCCCCTCCAAGGTCGGGATATTCATTTTTAAAGGTATTATAATCGTGCGGACAGGCGGTAAGGATCTTTTTCACCTTGTAGGTGTTCAGGGTTTCGATAATCATCAGGGCCTGCATCTGAAAGAGCATTTCATTCCCTGCACGACGTGCTACATCACCGCTATCGATCTCCTCTGTTCCTAATACGGCATAGTCAATGTTCAAATGGTTAAGCACTTTAATGAATTCCTTTGATACTTTTTTATATCTGTCGTCGTAGGCGCCGGAAGAGCCAATCCATAAGAGATATTCCGGTGTTTTCCCGCTTGCTTGCATATCTGCCATTACGGGCACCTCAAGTCCTTCAGCCCAAAGCATCCGGTCTTCGGGTGAAAACTGCCAGGGAGCACCATTATTTTCTATGTTGGTGAATATGGCGTTCAGTTCACCCGGTGCGGCAGATTCTTCCATCACTAAATATCTTCTCATGTCCATGATGAGGGAAGGATGATTGATATTGACCGGACATTCCTGTGCACAGGCATTACAGGTGGTACATGCCCAGAGTTCTTCTTCGGAAATATAGCTTCTTACCAGTGATCTTTCATCGCTGTAATTCTTATCTTTCACCAGACCGGGGCCTTTTTCCTTCATGCGTGCCCTGAGGTCCATCATAATTTTACGGGGGGATAAAAGCTTACCGGTTACATTGGCAGGGCATACATCTGTGCATCGGCCACATTCGGTACAGGCCAGTGAATCAAGATAATTTTTCCAGGTCACGTCTTCTGCATCCAACACACCAAACCTGTTTATCTCTCCTTCTTCTGCAGGAGGATCAGCAAAAGCTGCATTGGGATCCATCATCAGCTTGACTTCATCAGTGATCTCAGGCATATTTGGAAGATATCCAAGGGGCTCCAGCCTGCTCAGGAAAACATTTGGGACAGACATGAATACGTGAAAGTGCTTGGAATATGGCAAGACATTCGCAAAAACAAAGATCCATATGATGTGCGACCACCAATTGATCTCATGCCATAGATATGCGTGTTCCAGGCTTAGCTCACCAAAGAATCCGGCAATATATGAGCTGACAGGAAACAGGCCAACAATTTCATGTCCGGCCGAATGGGTATAAATGATGTAGAAGGTATTCATCCCCAGCAAGCTGACCATGAGCAAGCCGATCAGTGAGAGGGCAAAATTGGCATCCATGTGTGATATATGCTTCATCTCAATGCCTGAAAACCGCTTTATATGCATAAACAGTCTTCTGAAGAGAAAGGCAAATATCAGCAGCAGGATAATGAGTGCAAAGACATCCCCCAGGGAGGTGATGATGTCATAAACGGGCCCCAGAACAGACAATACCCTGTCCGTTCCGGCCAATCCGTCAATGATCATTTCAATACTTCCTATCAGGATGATGATAAAGCCCCACCACACCAGGGCATGCATCAATCCCAGTGTTGGCCGCCTGAAGATCTTGGTCTGGCCAAAGGCTACCTTCATCATAACGACAAACCTTTTCCCCCAGTCTTTTACCGGATAAGCTTTGGTCAGTTTGAAAAACCTGAAAATACGGAATGCCGTATAGGAAAAAACACCCAGTGTAATTAGAATGGAGATTGCGAAAACGATGGATTTGGTCATAAAAGTCTGATATTGAGGTAAACGCGTTACATATATTTGTTAAAACAATATTAGGGATAATATCATTAAGAATTAAATTAAATTATCATATGACCTCACAAGTCCCAGGACCTGAGAGGTCGTGAAATAGGATCAAAATGCGATGTGCCAGGTGAGACGAAGGAGATCTCTCAGTCGCTTTGCTCCTTCGAGATGACATCGCCCTTGCGCCTCCCCCCCTCTCCCCAAAAAAGCCTTGTCATTTCGAACGGAGGCACGACACAAAGTGGAGTGCAGAAGGAAGAAAACCCCCAAGTATCAGTTTTGCACTCATTCTCCAAAAACACTCTATCATTTCTCAGACGCAGGGATGGAACAAAGTGAGGTCATAACTAGAACAGGCGGGTTTAATGTACAATTCTGTATTCCTTGCCCGCCTCTGGAGGGTGTGTGTAAAATTTACAATGTGATTGTCGATTGGGTGATTGGGGGTGTCCCGCTATTTTTACAGTATATTTGGTTTAAAATATAAGCCCCAAGGGGGCGGTACTCAATAGCCCCGGGCATCAGCCCGGGGGTTCTGTAATGTAATATTATATAAGCACCACAGGTGCGGAATCAATGGTTCTAACAGAATATGATATCAATTATGAGGAATGTTTTGTATGGGATTAATGATTGCGCCCCGATGGGGCTATGTAAGTATCGCACATTATAAACCCCGTGCTATGCACGGGGCTAATGATTTACGCACCTTTGGTGCTCAATAAGTGTAAATTGTAAATCATGCACCATTCATGATGCTCATACGCAAAGGATTTTGTGTTACCTCACCAACATCACTGTCCCCGACATAACCCTACTTTCTTCCTGAGCAGAAGTCCCAATAGAATACTCAATCTTATACACATAAACTCCCTGTGGAGCAGGCTTTCCTTTATATGTCCCATCCCATCCCAGGGATACTTCCTTGCTCTCAAATACAAGTGCACCCCAACGGTTGAATATGTACATGTGGAATGAAGATATGTTTTCTGTGTTGCTGATGGCTTTCAATTCATCATTCAAGCCATCTCCGTCAGGTGAAAAGGCATTGGGAACATAAAAGTTTTCATATATCGGTTC
>JAIOSQ010000081.1 GCA_021107535.1 Bacteroidales bacterium
CCCCGGACTATACCAGTCCCGATTACTTATACAGGCATATTGTTGCCAACAGCTCATTTGACGGTGGAGCTACCTGGAACGATCCGCACGACATGAACGATGACTTCCAGTTCATCTTTTCGGAATGCGCATATCCCGCAATGGCCCCTGTTGTGGATAATACCATTTATTTCCTTTTCCAGGAAGATTCATATCCGGGAACCTTCGAATGGCCTGGTGAACAGTCTGAACCTTGTGAAAACAATATGGTCATGATGTCAGTGCCGAAAAGCTTCTTTGTTGGTGTAGAAGAAAACGGAACAGTACTCAATTTCGAATTGTCACAGAACTTTCCGAATCCTGCAAGAATAAGCACTCAGTTTAATTTGAGACTGGATGATAAATCAAATGTGACGATTCATGTGGTAAATGTTGTCGGGCAATCCGTAAAACAACTCAACATGGGAAGCATGGATGCAGGAAGTCACAGGATCTCACTGGATGTTTCAGATCTTACTGCCGGCATTTACTATTGTAATGTATATGTTGACGGACAAATTGCGACAAGGAAGCTTGTGGTGCAATAATACAGACCGGTTTCCGGATCATAAAAAAAGGCTGCCAGTTCAATGACAGCCTTTTTTTTAAATCTCGAGTTGATTCTACTAAAACTTTAAGTAAGTATATCATTCCACTGGAAAAGAGTTAATTAAAGTGTTTTGTTTAACGATGAATAATAGGAGGAAATCTAAAAAAAATACTTATAGAATAGCTTTTATCAATTATCATAGATATCCACCATCCAATCATGGCTGAGGGTAAATGAGCCACCGATATAAGGATTAAGCTTGTAGCCCCAGCTCAGCTCCTCCCCTGCAGGGCAATCCCAGTATTTGTCTTCAAAATAGAATTTATACATGCCATCTTCCCTTATGATCCTGCAATTATATTCTTTGTCAGTACTGATGGTGTCAAGTATAATTTTTTGCCGCGCATTTTGTTGCGGACTAACGCCATCGACATAGCAATAAGCTCCCACGATCAGGAGGGTGTCATTAATGCATTTATAAGTCAGGCGTGCAGATGAGTTATTCTGGTAGTGGCCGTGTGAGAATCCCCTGATCTTGTTCCAGCCCTGTGATTTACTTTCGTAATAATACCAGGTATCGTTGGTTCTGAAACTGAAATCGATCACATCAATACCCATGAGTTGCTTACTTATCTTTTCACAGGAATGATCCCCTGCTTCAATAACATAACGTGTCCATTTTGTACAGGCTTCCAAAATAACTACCAATAGCAGGATGCCAATTGAAGTGAGTAAGGTATAGAAAATCCGTTTCTTCATAGCCAGAGGCCATTAGCCTATCATAATGTATCAATCCTGGAATCTATAAGAATTTTTAAGAAGGGATTGTAAAAATACATCATGACATTGTTAAAAGCAACATCTAATTCCCATTATAGCCTAATTTACGCAGTTTTACGGAGCATTTTCAATAATGTTACGTAATGCAGATTAAGTGAGAAAGTAAGTGAGAGACTGTGGGACTGTGAGTAAGAGAGACAGAGAATCAGAAAATCAGAGAATCAGAGACCAGTAACCAGTAACCAGTAACCAGTAACCAGTAACCAGTAACCAGTAACCAGTAACACCCAACACCCACTGCGTCCGCCGTAGCGAAGCGAAGGAGGAACACTCAACACCTTACGATCTTCACTTCCGGATATTTCCTCAGATACCCTTTGATGATCACCTGCACATCCTTATTGTCTGCATAGGGTTTGATACAATCATTCATGTGCTTAAGATCCCCTGCTGATTTCTTGTGAATATAGCCAAAACCCTGGTAAGTCCCGTTACAGACCTTAACAATAGTGTTTTCATCATCCCTCCTACCCCTGTCTATCACAAAGAAATTGTTTTCCCGGTAGATGTATTTTTCAATGGCCTCCAGCACACGTGCATTGTATTGTTCAGCAGGTTCTTTGCCCAGACATGCACCCTGACATCGATTGATCTGATGATAAAAACAAGCAGCATTGGCAGGATACAGGCTGCATAATTTCTGGCATAGACCATATTCATCCACAAGGAACTGTAGGTGTGCCCGGGCTTCTTTTTGTGTGGTATATGATGTAAGTGGTGCATCATCCCCGCTAATCCGCTTGGTATGAAGCCATTTATATCCGTTTATGTCAGTCATGGTAAATAAACCGTACTGGAATGTTGTTCTGCGTTGTGAGCGGTTATAGACAGGTTTATAGCGCTTAATTTCATCTGATTCCAACAGCAGTGCGATCAATTCGCTTCCGCTTAGTTCCCAGTGAATATCCACCAGCCTGTCGCGCATTTCTATGGCCCTTTTTGTATTGTTATTGCCGAGGTGCGACAGTATCCTGCTTCGGATGTTCAGACTCTTGCCAATATAAATGATCTGCCTTTTTTCATCCAGGAAATAATAAACTCCTGTTTCTTCAGGAAGCGTATCCACTATTTTTCTGCTCAGGTTGGAATTAAGTCCTTTCAGGGAGAGTTTCAGCACATCTTCCTCCAGCAATCGCAAATGCTCAAACAGCTTTATTGTAGCCATTGCGTCCCCTCCTGCCCTATGCCTGCTTTCATTTGTTATCCCGAGCTCTTTGCACAATGACCCAAGGCCATATGATCTTTGTTTGGGAATAAGCTTTCTGCTGAGTTGCTTCGTACATAAAGTCTTCCTTTTGAACTCATAAAACAGCCTTTTGAATTCATGCCTGAGAAAGCGATAATCAAAGCCCACATTATGTCCTACGATGATCCTGTCCTCTGTGATTTCAACTATCTTCTTAGCAATTTCACAAAAACGCGGTGCATCCGAAACCATGCTGTTGCTGATGCCTGTTAAGCCGGTGATTTGATAGGGAATGCGTCTTTCAGGATTCACCAGGGTCTGGAATTCTCCGGTGATCTGATGGCCGTCATAAAGGTATACAGCAATTTCTGTTATCCTTTCAGATGCAGCATTCAGTCCGGTTGTTTCTACGTCGATGATGGCAAACATAGAGCTGATCAGAGGCTGAGTTTGGTTTGTATGGCCAGTACCTGTTGTTTGAGCGACTGCACCTCTTCCATAAGCTTTTCTTTGGGCATATTTGGTTCAGGAATTTCGGAGCTGATGTAGTGCACAAACTTCCAGACCTCTTTTACCTGGGAGGCTTCAATTTCGTATGTTTCATACATGGGGTTCAGGGAGATAAGCCTGAGTTGTCCATTTTTTTTGATGCGATTTTCCACCACTTTGAACACGATCCCATCATCGAGGGTCAGGACGATATACGGGTAATTAGTCCTGATCATTGACCAGTTTTCGACATATTCGCCGGTTACCCAGGATTTATCGGGGATAGGTATCATCGAATCACCGCTAATCTGAAAAGTACGGTATTTCTTGCTTCTCGAAAGAAAAGGAAGCTGAAAAGTGGGAAGCACCCTGATGAAGTCAGGATCAGCAAAGCCATGGGTATATCCTGCAGATGCTTTTTCATTGACCAGTTCGATATTTTCGTTATTGTCGTTGTCGACCGTTGTGGCAAGCACCCTGAGCTTGCTTCCTTTTAAATAAATATCGAAACCACGTTCGATCTGTGAGAGCTGGCTTTCCGACAATTCCGACAGCTCGACACGGATGAGGGTGTCGATAGCAATATTGAAATATTTTGAGAAAGCCATCAGGGAGTCTATACCAGGTTGAGCCACCTGGTTTTCGTAACCGCTCAGCGTGGAGCGTTTCATATCCAGGGCATGCGCCACATCGTCTTGAGTGCGGCCGCGGCGCTTACGGAGGAGTTTGATGTTGCTGCTAAAGTGCATACTTCTTAGTTTTGAGTTTTAAATTTTGAGTTATTCTTTACCGTGCCCTACCACATACCCCATGCCTCACACCTCACACCATTCCGAATACTGAATTCTGTCTACTGTATTCTCAATAAAAATTATTTCAAAAAACTTGCTTTCTTTACAAGTTAATGATTATATTGTAATCAATTATTTGATTATATTCTAATCAAAGGTAATACAATTGATTTATTAAAAGCAAGTTTTTTTATTTTTTTTTATGATCAATAGCAAGAGACAGATTATTCACCTTGACCTTGATACCTTTTTCGTGTCGGTGGAACGCTTGATAAACAGCAGTTTGCTGGGCAAGCCGGTCATCATCGGTGGCACTTCCGACCGTGGCGTGGTAGCCAGTTGCAGCTATGAGGCGAGACAATTCGGTGTGCATTCGGCCATGCCCATGAAGATGGCCAGGAACCTGTGCAGTGATGCCATCATCGTGCGGGGCGACATGGACATGTATTCAAAATATTCGGGAATGGTCACGGAGATCATCGCCGAGCAGGCACCCCTGTACGAAAAGGCTTCCATTGATGAGCATTACCTGGACATCACCGGCATGGATCGCTTTTTCGGCTCCCTGAAATGGACAGCAGCCTTGAGAAAGCGTATTATAGACCAAACCGGACTGCCTGTATCTTTCGGGCTCTCGGTAAATAAGACCGTATCCAAGATCGCCACGGGAGAAGCTAAGCCCAATGGCCTGTTGCAGGTATTGCAGCCGGAAGTGGAGTCCTTTCTTGCCCCGCTTTCAATAAGGAAGATCCCGATGGTGGGAAATAAGGCTTATCAGCTGCTTCGTTCCATGGGGGTTTCGAAGATCGGCACGTTGAACAGCATCCCGCCGGAGATGATGGAGAAACTCATGGGGAAAAACGGCATCCTGTTGTGGAAAAAAGCCAATGGTATCGATAACAGGCCGGTGCAGGCATACTCAGAACGGAAATCGATCGGCTCTGAGAGCACCTTCGAAAATGACACTATAGATATCATAAGGATAAAGGAGATCATCATCAGCAAGGTGGAAAAGCTGGCCTTTGAACTCAGGAAAAAGCAAAAACTCACTTCCTGCATCACCCTGAAGATCAGGTATGCCAACTTCGACACCCATAGCCTGCAGAAGCGAATCCCTTACACGGCTTTCGATCATGTGCTCATCCCCATGGGATTGGATCTTTTTGAAAACTTGTATCAGCGGCGGATGCTGATCAGGCTGGTGGGAATCAAATTCAGCCACCTGGTGAGCGGTGTACAGCAACTCAATATGTTCGAGGATACCCCGGAGATGGTGAGCCTGTACAATGCCATGGATAATATACGGGGGAAGTATGGGAAAACGGCGGTGCGCAGAGCTGTCGCTCTGTAAAGTTCCTGGTGCCGAGTGGCTAGTGGCTAGTTCCTAATTAAAATGATAAATGTGAAATGTAGAATAGAAAATGTCACCTCACCCCCTGGCCCCCTCTCCTGAAGGAGATGGGGAAAGCTGTCAGGCGTGCCTGGTGAAGATTGAAAATAAAGAGTGTTGATTGATGTATAGTGAGTATTTCTCATAGTCTTATAGTCCCTTACTTACCTGTCAACCCAACACCCAACACCTAACACCTAACACCCCTTTGTACTATAACGCCCACACCTACTACAGTCTCCGCTACGGCACCCTTTCGCCGGAAGACCTGGTGAAACTGGCCAAAGCAAACGGCATTGATATACTTGGAATAGCCGACATTAATAATTCCAGCGCGGTGCTCGATTTTGTGAAGATCTGCAATGAAGAAGGCATACATCCTGTGGCAGGGATTGAATTCAGGGAAGGAAACAGATACCTGTATACCGGGATTGCGCAAAATAACGAGGGCTTCAGGGAATTGAACGAATTTCTGTCGGAACACAGGCTGAAGAAGACTGCCCTGCCGGAGCGCCCTCCCCCTCTGTCCAACTGCTATATTGTCTACCCATTTAGTGGCCTGCATCCTGCGAAACTTTTTGATAATGAATACATCGGAGTCCTGCCATCCGAATCCGGCAGGCTCCTCTCCTCTCCACTGAGGAAGCGGCAGTCGAAACTGCTACTAAGGGCTCCGGTCACTTTTGCCAATAGCAGGGGATTTGAACTTCATCGTAACCTGCGGGCCATTGACAATAATATCCTCTTCTCAAAGCTCGATCCCTCACTCATGGCTTCAACAGATGAGATGATGCTGCCGGCAGATGAACTGCTCAAGGCCTTTGAATATTACCCCGACATCATCCGTAACACGGAAAAGATGATGGACTCCTGCAGCATTGCGTTCGACTATCATTCCATCAAGAACAAGAAAACTTTTACCGGCAGCCTGTATGATGACAAGATCCTGCTGGAGAAGCTGGCCATGGACGGGCTGGAATACAGATATACTAAAAACAATAGGGAAGCAGAACAAAGAGTCAGGCATGAACTCAAGCTGATCACACGGCTCGGATTTGCTGCATATTTCCTCATTACCTGGGATATCATTCGTTATTCTATGTCGCGCGGATTTTATCATGTAGGGCGTGGCAGCGGAGCGAATAGCATTATTGCTTACTGTCTGAAGATCACAGATGTTGACCCTATTGACCTGAACCTTTACTTTGAACGTTTTATCAACCCGAAGAGAAGCACTCCACCAGACTTCGACATTGATTATTCCTGGCGGGAAAGGGATGAAGTGCAGGACTATATCTTTAAAAGATATGGCAGAAAGCATACTGCTTTGCTTGGGGCCATGTCTACTTTCAAGGGGCGTTCAATATTCCGGGAACTGGGTAAGGTTTATGGTCTTCCAAAGGCAGAGATCGACCGGCTGGTGCATCATCCCAATGACCCGCAAGGAAAGAATAGCATTACGGAGAAGATCCATTTACTGTCGGGGATGATGGCAGGCTTTCCGAATATCAGGAGTATTCATGCCGGCGGCATCCTCATTTCCGAAGAACCTATATATGCCTATACAGCCCTCGATCTTCCGCCAAAAGGTTTTCCCACCACACAATGGGATATGTATGTGGCCGAAGATATTGGTTTTGAGAAGCTGGATATTCTCAGTCAGCGTGGCATTGGCCATATACGTGAGTGTGTCGATATCGTGATGGAGAACAGAGCTATCAGGGTGGATGTGCAGCAGGTGGAAAAGTTCAAGAAAGATGAAAAGGTGAAAGGCCTGTTGCGGCAAGGTGAGACCAATGGTTGTTTTTATGTGGAAAGCCCTGCCATGCGCGGACTGTTGAAAAAGCTGAAATGCGACGATTACCTGCGCCTGGTGGCTGCCAGCTCTATCATTCGCCCGGGGGTGGCCCGCTCCGGAATGATGCGGGAATATATCCACCGCTTTCATCATCCCGCTGATTTCAAATACATCCACCCCGTGATGAAAGAACAGCTTGAAGAAACCTTTGGAGTGATGGTTTTTCAGGAGGATGTGTTGAAAGTCTGTCACCATTTCGCCGGACTTGACCTGAGTGATGCCGATGTGCTGCGCAGGGCCATGAGCGGGAAGTTCAGGGGTAAGAAAGAGTTTGAGAGGATTGTTCAGAAATTTTTCAGCAACTGCAAAGAATATGGTTATCCTGATGCAATTACGAAAGAAGTATGGCGGCAGATCGAGTCCTTTGCAGGCTATTCCTTTTCCAAGGCCCATTCGGCATCCTATGCTGTGGAGAGTTTCCAGAGCATGTATCTGAAGGCCTATTATCCACTGGAGTTTATGGTGGCGGTAATCAACAACTTTGGCGGCTTCTTTCAGCGCTGGGTGTATTTCAATGAAGCCCGGCGCTGGGGGGGCAAGATCATGCTGCCCTGTGTGAACCACAGCAATTACAAAACCCGGATCATCGGGAAAAAGATCTATACCGGTTTTATTCATATTGACAGGCTGGAAAGGAAGATTAGCAAAGAGATTGCTGTGGAGCGGGACAGAAACGGGATATATCGTTCTCTGGAAGATTTTATCCATCGGGTGGATACCGGCATCGAGCAGCTGGTATTACTGATCCGTAGCGGTGCTTTTGGTTTTATCACTAAGCCTAAATCTCATTTGTTGTGGGAGGCCCACCTTCATCTTGGCAAAAACAGTGTGTCTTACTCCGGCCCTACCCTTTTCCGGCAGAAGACAAAAAAGTTTAACCTGCCGGAAATGGAAAAGAATAATATTGAGGATGCCTATGATGAGATCGAACTCATCGGCTTTCCCCAGACCATGACATGGTTCGATTTGCTGCAAAAGCCTGTGAATGCGGTGGTGAGGGCTGCAGATATGAGGAATTACGTTGGCAGAAGGGTACAGATGGCCGGACTTCTGGTAACTATAAAATATGTGCGTACAATTAAAAAGCAGATCATGCACTTTGCCGCCTTCCTTGATGATAGCGGCGAGTTTTTTGATTCAACCCATTTCCCCGACATAGTGAAAAAATACCCTTTCAGAGGCAATGGGGTGTATATGATCTACGGAAAGATCGTGGAAGAGTTTGGATTTCCCAGCCTGGAGGTGGAAAGGATGCTGAAGCTGCCGCTGAAAGCGGATCCGAGAAGTGAATGAAATCAAATATCTGATTTCTGAATTTAATCAGGCATCAGATATCAAAACAATATTTTTTTAGTATAAATGCTTTTGATTACTTATTTTTGGTTTGCTGAATTCTTCTTTTTCAGTCCAGCTATCATCCTTTGTTAAGATAATTTTAATACAAAAATTATGGATTGGTTCATCAATGCATTCAGACAACACCCTGAACTGGCCATCTTTATGACGATTGCCCTGGGTTTTTTTATTGGAAAATTCAGGTATAAGAACTTTTCACTCGGCAGTGTAACCAGTGTATTGCTGGTGGGGGTGATCGTAGGCCAGATGAATATTGATATTTCAAACGACCTGAAACAGATCTTCTTTCTTATTTTCCTGTTTTCGGTTGGATATAGCGTAGGGCCACAGTTCTTTAACAGTTTGAGGAAATCCGGGATTCCCCAACTGATCTTTACAACACTCATTGTTGGTCTTGGTTTGGCAGTGACCTGGTTGCTGGCTAAAATGATGGGTTACAATGCGGGGCAGGCCGCCGGGCTTCTTGCAGGAGCACAGACCATATCGGCTGTGATCGGTGTCGGGGCTGATACCATAAACTCATTAAGTATCAGCGATGCTGCAAAGCAGAATATGGTCACGGCCATTCCGGTGTGTTACGCAGTGACCTATCTTTTCGGTACCATCGGATCAGCGGTGATCCTGGCCCAGATAGGCCCGTTTTTCTGGGGTGGAATTAGAAAAGTAAAAAAGGAGTGCAGGGATCTGGAAGAAAAGTTGGGAGTTGGCTCACAGGATACTCCTGCCATAATATCACCTTTTTCCTCCATTGTCTTTCGTGCCTATAGCATCAATCCCGATTCCCTCGCCATTGATAAAAATGCAAAGGAACTGGAAGATCATTTTATGGAAAAAGGACATCATATCTATGTGGAAAGATTCAGAAAAAAAGGGACTCATGATGTAAATATGGTTCAGGAAGATTACCGCTTCCAGCCCCATGACGACATTGTTTTACAAGGCCGTGGCGAGTTTGTTATCACAGAAATGAAAGAGATCGGCAAAGAAGTATTCGATCGTAATTTGCTTGATTTTAAAGTTGATAACACCAAAGTCCTGGTGGTAAACAAGAAAGTGGCCGGAAAAACATTCCGTGAATTAAGTCACAAGGATTATAAATTGAAAGTATCCGTTCAGAAAGTTACCCGTGGGGGTATTGAACTTCCTTTATATGCCCATAATATTCTTCACCGTGGTGACATGGTATATCTTATCGGGCTTAAAACCGATGTAGACAAGGCCGTTAAGCTCATAGGTTACCCTGACATAGAAACGGAAAGTACCGATATGATCTCTGTTGGCCTGGGGATTCTCCTGGGCGGATTATTGGGGGTACTTGCCTTTCATGCCGGCAAGGTGGAACTTAGCCTGAGTACAAGCGGAGGCACATTGATAGCCGGACTGTTTTTCGGTTGGCTTCGATCAAAACATCCCACTTTCGCCCGGGTTCCCGAACCGGCATTGTGGCTCATGACTACGCTTGGGTTAAATGCTTTTATTGCGGTGGTAGGTATCACGGCGGCACCAGGATTTGTAGAGGGATTTAAAGAAGTAGGTGTCATGTTATTTGTTATTGGTGCACTTGCAACCACTGTACCTCTGATCCTTGGAATGATCCTGGCCCGTTTTGTATTTAAATTTCATCCGGGTGTTGGACTCGGATGCTGTTGCGGAGCCCGTACCACCACTGCCGGACTTCCTGCTGTTGAAGATGCACTTGAGAGCAAACTTCCTGCACTGGGTTACACTGTCACTTATGCAGTAGGAAATACCCTGTTCATCATAGCAGGGATCATCATCGTGTTTCTAATGTAAATAACCTTAAATATGGCCAAATCAACACATAAAATTAAAACCACACGCAGCCAGGAGAAGAAACTGGAGCAGATGAGTCCTTTTGAAATTAAAAATACACTGATCGCCCTGGCAAACAAGAGTACCGATAAAAGTACGCATGCCATGCTGAATGCAGGCCGTGGCAATCCCAACTGGATTGCAACGGAACCAAGACAAGCCTTCTTTACCCTTGGAAGGTTTGGTGTGGAAGAATGTCGAAGAGGCATGGATTATGAAGAAGGCCTGGCCGGTATTCCCTTGAAGGATGGAATTGCAAAACGTTTCCGCTCATTTCTTTCAGAGAATAAGGCTCCCGGTAATGCTCTTCTCAGTAAATTATTTGACTATGCGGTAAAGCATCATGGCTTTGATCCTGATACTTTTGTCCATGAAATTACCGAAGGTATCCTTGGAGATCAATACCCTGTACCGGATCGGATATTAAGCAGCTGTAACGCAATTGTGCATGATTATCTTATTCAGGAGATGTGTAACAATAAACCTCCCAAAGGGAATTATGAGTTGTTTGCAACTGAAGGCGGGACAGCAGCCATGTGTTATATCTTTGATTCCCTGATGCAAAACTTCCTGGTGAAACGCGGTGACAAGATAGCCCTGTTTGTTCCGACATTTACCCCTTACATTGAAATACCTGAGCTTGACAGGTATCATTTTAAAGTGGTACATATCCATGCTTCCGGCAAAACCGCTGATGGGTTTCATCAATGGGATTATCCTGACAAGGAACTTGATAAGCTGAAAGACCCGGATATTAAAGTTGCCTTCCTGGTAAACCCGAGTAATCCGCCGTCCTACGCTTTGAGCGACAGGGAGCGTAAAAGGATCATTCAGATCGTGAAAAAGGATAATCCGGGACTCATGTTCATTACTGATGATGTATACGGAACTTTTGTAAACGGATTTCGGTCTTTGATGGCCGAGATACCACATCATACGCTTGGGGTTTATTCCTTCTCGAAATATTTTGGTTGCACGGGCTGGCGCCTTGGGGTGATCGCCCTGCATGAGAAAAATATTTATGATCAGAAGATCAAAGATCTGCCCGATAGCAAAAAGAAGGCTTTGAATAAAAGGTATGGCTCTATCACCCTCAAACCGGAAAAACTGAAATTCATCGACAGGATGGTGGCCGACAGTCGTTCCGTGGCATTGAATCACACTGCAGGTCTTTCTCTTCCTCAGCAAATGCAGATGATGCTGTTTGCAGCCTTTGCACTTTTTGATAAGGAAAATACGTATAAACAGCTTACTCAAAAAATAGTCCGGAAACGATATAATATGTTGTTCGATGGGATTGGCGTTCAAATAAAGCCTAATCCTAACAGGGCGGGTTATTATGCAGAAATCGACCTGATGATCTGGGCCAGGAAAGAATATGGCAAAGAATTTACCGATTATCTGAAGAAGAACTACGAACCCGTTGATATCCTGTTCAGACTGGCAGAGATATGCTCTATCGTATTGCTGAACGGAGGAGGTTTCGACGGGCCTGAGTGGTCAATCAGGGTTTCACTGGCAAACCTTGATGATGATACCTATCCTGCTATCGGAAAAGCCATAAAACAACTGGGAGAAGAGTATGTGGAGGAATGGAAAACAGATAAGTTTTGAGTGTTCCTCCTTCGCTTCGCTACGGCGGACGCAGTGGGTTAAGTTTTAAATTTTGAGTTTTAAGTTTTAAGTTTTTTTGAATTTTGGAGTTTGGATTTTGTGATTTGAGATTTTATTAGAATTTGGCTTCTCCACCTTCGATAAATCTTCGGCGGACGAGGTGGAGTTTGGAATTTAATGTGGTCCCCACGGCCATTCGGGATCATAGGTAAATCTCTTCCCGCTTCCCATACCTTGAAGATCAATATCTTGCCTGGTTTTGGCATCAAATTCAGGAAGGACCCGCTCACCGATTGGTTTCAGTAGCTCTTTCCCTTCTGCACTTGGGTTTTTGATAGCGGGATCTACGGGATAGGCATTCATCAGGTCGGCTGGATATGGCTTCAGAAGTTTTGTAACATCCGCCAATGGCAAATCCTGTTTGAGCCATCTTGATTCATGCTTTTTGTTA
>JAIOSQ010000164.1 GCA_021107535.1 Bacteroidales bacterium
CAAATTTTGTGGATAGTAATCGTGCGATGCTTTTGGATCTTATTGCCCGTGATGGTGATGTTCGTCGTGCCACGGTTTCAGCATTAAGGCCTATCCTGGCAGGAGCGGAAACAACTACTGATGTGCTTGGGCGTGTACTGATGAAGAATGATCTGATCAGATTGAAGAAATTGGCAAAAGAAGTCTCCAGGAAAGGTGATAGAAAACTTCAAATTGCAATGAAACCAATTATTGCTTTGAGTACGAAGGCTGAAGGGAAATCCCTGGCTGATATATTACAAATAAAACTTTAATATTTTCCTGTACATGGATAAACGTTTTAAAGATATTGAAGAGTACAAATGGATGAAGGAATATCTTGCTAAGAACAGATGGGTATTGTTGGAACAATATGGTGCTCATTCGGTTGGTATAGGATGGAAAAAAGTAGCCGGCCAGAAAACGAAGCAATTAGCCATCATTTTTTATGTTGAAAAAAAAGATGTAATCAGCGAATTGGGCAAGCAATCAATTCCTGAAAAAATTGAGTTTAAACTTTCCAGTACAGGCAAAATTGTAAGCTTGTTAACGGATGTAATAGAATCAGAAGCCGCTGTATTTGAGTAGTTTATTTGTATTAGTGAGATGTCTGTAAGGCTACTGAGGCGGGCAGGTAAATGAACACACAAAATCGGAAAGTGGGGATTATATAAATATGATCCCACTATCAAGGAGATCCAGAAAAGCAGCAATATTCATTAAATCACTAAGAATAGAAAGGAAACATTATGGCAAAAAAGAAAAAAACAGGCCCTAAGGGTGGTAAGAGGTTTATCAGGCTGCATGAAGTGACTGATTCCGGTATAACCGCCAGCGGCCGATCAAGAACAAAGAGCATTGTAGGTGACCGATATACAGTATTTAATACTGATAAGCTCAAAACTAAATATAAACTTGTCAGGGCTTATGAATTGGTCCGGAACTTTGAGGTTGAAGAAAAGAAGGTTATTGATATCGATTTCGGGAAATTGTTGGCCGGCAAGGTATACATGGCCACAAAAAAGCCTCATCCTTCCTTTCCGTCGGATGAATCCTATATGACAAAGTCTAATAGCTCATTCCTGTATCCTAATGGAAAAATATTGGTAATCGTTATTGAATCAATATGGAATGCGCTTAAAACAAAGATCAACAGGTATGTGCTCGACATTGCCAATGAAGGTTACTGGGCAGATATTTATACGGTCAGGAATGCCACTGCGAAGAATATCAGGGCCCTGATCAAATCAAAATCCCCCAAAGGGGCACTACTTGTAGGGAATGTTCCGGCAGCATTCTACAAGCATGACGGAAGTAAATTCCCCTGTGATCTGTATTACATGGATACCAATGGCACATGGCATGAAACCAGTGAAAGCTGTGTATTCGACAGCCATACAAATAATGTAAACCCGGAGATCTGGATCGGGAGGCTGTTTACACCTACCAATGATGGAAATGATACTGGTCTTATCAAGGAGTATTTTGATCGAAACCATCAGTTCCGATTTGGTAAGATGGAACACCGCCGAAATGCATTATCATTCGTTGATGATGACTGGGCCGGATACCCCAAAAAGATCTACAAAGCATGGAAAGGCTTTCCGGCCAGTTTTAAGAGTGGTGTAGATGCTGCAATAAAATGGCCATACAATAACAAAGTGTATTTCTTCAAAGGTGATGAATACATACGTCACGACATTGATAATGGAAAGATCGATCCGGGGTACCCAAAAAAGATTTCAGCCAGCTGGAAAGGTCTGCCCAGCTCATTCCATAGCAATATTGATGCTGCGGTTGCATGGCCTACAAATGATAAAATGTATTTCTTCAAAGGGAATAAATATATCCGTTACGACGCCAGCAACAATAAAATGGATCCGGGTTATCCAAAAACCATTGGCTCTGCCTGGAATGGATTCCCAAATTCATTTAAAAATGGCGTAGATGCTGCATTTACATGGCCAAATGGTAAAATATATTTCTTTAAAGGTGATGAATATATCCGTTATGATTCGGCCACAAACAAAATGGATGGAGGATATCCTAAAAGGATCAGAAATGCATGGTGCGGATTTCCCAAAGAGTTTCAGCAAAAGGTTGATACGGCGGCAATTTTCCCCAATAATATTGCCTATTTCTTTAGTGGTAATATGTATGTGCGTTACGATATTGGCAACACCTGTGTTGATAAGGCAGGATTTGATGACTGTGCTTTCGACTCCATGTTCCCTGGTAACGTAATTGATGTGATAACCCATCCTAACGAAACCAGGGCATCGGTCTATAAGGAAGAGTTATTAAAACCCCGCTCCTGGGTACAACTCTGCGCCCATTCAGGTCCAAGCTCTCACAGTTTTAGTGCCGACCCTCCATCCGGGTATGTTAGTAATGCTTACCTGAGAGATACAGAACCTCCAAAGGCATATTTTTATAATCTGTTCTGTTGTTCATCTGGAAGGTTCACAACGAGCCAATATATCGCTGGCTGGTATCTGTTTGATAAGGCTGGTGGTGGCAATTGCGAAGGCCTGGCTGTGATCGCAAGTGCTAAAAGTGGTTCAATGTTGTATTTTGAGGACTTTTATGAGCCTTTAGGCAATGGTAAAGATATCGGCAATGCATTTAAAGACTGGTGGATTGCACGGGGGCCCTCACATGACGATGGAGAAATCTTCTGGTTCTATGGAATGGCTTTGCTAGGCGATCCAACCCTGACCTGGCTCAAAGGTTGCGTGCCTATACCAACAACACCCAATGATGGCGAGGTACTGAACCACTTCCCCAGGGAATTAACCTTTGAATGGAATCCCATAAAGATCAGTGGAGTGAAATATGATGTTGAGGTTGATGCCCTTGGTGCACTAGTTGGCGGAAAATGGGCAGCAGCCACCAACCAGGTGTGGGACCTGCGGTACAGTATATCAGGTAATAAGCTCTTATATACCTTTGTTGGAGCACAGCGTGGAAGATGGCGTGTGCGATCAAGGTTTGGAGGTAATGTTTCTCCCTGGAGCAAATGGCAGTATTTCAGGTTTACTATATAATGAAATCTGTAAATTATTTTCGATAAGTGCCTGGTAATTAATATCAGGCGCTTATCTTCAATGTTTGGAATGATAGACTATTGTATTGAAATATTATTAAATAAACTACATAAGCCATGAAACGGTATTTACTTCTACTATTAATAGCTTCATTATTAACAACAACTGATTTATTTAGCCAAAATATACGAATATATCATATTGACGTAGAACAGGCAGATGCAACACTAATTATTACTCCAAATGGTAAATCTTTATTGATAGACTGTGGTAAATCAAATGATGCAGATAAAATTAAATCAATTTTAGATCAAGAAAATATTACTCAGATTGATTGTTTTGTATGCACTCATTATCATGCTGATCATTATGGTTGCATAGAGGAGTTGGTTGGAACGATGGAAATTCCTATTATAAAGGTCTATGATCGTGGAGATAAAAATTACCTTTCTTCCACAAAATACAACGAACCAACCTATAAAAGTTACCAGAGGCTTGTGGGTAGAAAGGCAGAGCATCTAACAAGGGGTGAAACTATTCCTCTTGATCCAGCCATTTCAATCACATGTTTTGCAAGTGGTGGCGTTGCCTTGAAAGAAGATCCTCCCGTTTCAGGACATGATGAAAATGATATGAGTATCACCCTTCTAATAAAGTATGGATCATTCTGGTATCTAAATGGTGGAGATATAACTCATTTCACCGAAACCAAGATTGATCAGCTTAACCTGATTAAAAATGTCGATGTATATAAGGCAAGTCATCATGGGGCCAATACAAGTTCTGATCCTGGTTTTATGAATGATATTCTTCCATCGGTAATAATTATTTCAAATGGGAACCATGGCGGATATAGGCATCCCCGACAAGAAACATTAGACAATTTTGCTCAGCTGAATCCTCCTCCTGAGATCTTTCAGACTAACAAATATCTTAAAGGTGGTGATGGTGGCAATGTCCCTGATAGTCATATTGCCGATCTTGAGTCATCTGATGCAGATGGAACCATTTTAATTACAGTTGACTCTGTACAGGGAACGTATGTCGTTGAGTATGGAACCTATTCTCAAACCTTTTCGATTAAGCAACGGAATCAAGCTTCAAATTCCGTGGTTATATCAAGCCTGCTTCCTGATCCTGACGGATATGACTCCCGTTACGAAGAGCTAACATTGCGGAATAATGGAGTCACGCCCTTTTCCTTGGATGCTTGTATGTTAAAGGACAAAAGTGGAAGGATTTGGACGATGGCCGGTTATAGTGATATAGCGCCTCAAGATAGTATTACCATCATCCGGAACGGAATGCCAATGAGTCTTACAAACACTGGCGATTCCATAACTTTATTAGGAGCAGCTGACCAGGTGTTGGATAGCTTTACTTATTCAGGATCGCAGGGAGGGGTTCGGATTTACACCAATCATTAAAGAAAGCTGCGAAATTTTTTGTAGAATCCATGATTCGAATCTCAGCTGCTTAGAGGCTTGTAATTTGATAGGCTGAGAATGTTTCATGGCGTATAAAATCTTTCACCTGAATTTTTCTTTCTGGCTTTGATGTGGGGATTCCGGTGAAAGTGAACACCAATATCGGAGTAAATCGAGCCCTTGATTTCAGGACAGGATAATTTGGAATTCTGTGTTTGAAATTCTGTATGTACAAGGTGATTTTTAATTTTCGATATACGATGTGTGACATTTTTACTTTTAGTGTGTAATGTCGGGAATAAGTGACTCAGTGACAAAGGGATTTAGAGAAATACCCTCTGCCATTTACTTCTGCAATCTGCAATTAAAGAGAAAAATATTTTGAACTGTTATTTCTCAAAGATTAGCATACAGGTATCATAATAGGTTTCCTTATCTAGCTTAACAACCAAGCGGCCTTCCAGGTCTTGTGAAGGTTTAATTATACCGACGGACATTCTAATATTGTATAATTGTATTTTCTCCAAGATCATTTCTTCATCAGGACCAGGAATCCTGAAGTAAATGCGTGGATTAACGTCCCAGCAATTATCGATATAGAGATATACGGTGTATAGTTTACCCTTCATAAAACTATGTATTTCGGAGCGCATTCCTTTTTCCATATTAGTTTTAAGCCATATTTCTTCAACTAATGAATGTCCGGAATGTTCATGGTTGTATTTCTCTACCCTTACAACCTCCTGCATATTTTCTGATTGAACATTTACGACAATAAATGAGCATACAAATAATAAATAGAATACGGTTTTTTTCATGACAGTTCTGATTTTTTTGCGAAAGGTAGTGAATATCAAGAAACCTAATAAATATTATTATGAGGCCATGTCCAGATTGGAGGTCCTTCTCCCGTCTCGCTTCGCTCCGCAGGATCAGGATGACAATTTCTGTTTACGGGCGTTGGTGAGTAAGTTAGATATAAACAAGCTTGGCCTATGCATTCATAACAGCCGTCATAAGCAATGCCGCGTTGTTTTTAAACCTTAAGCGCTCATATCTGAGATTTCCGTATCTTTAAGCCAATAAGAAGCAGGATTGGCGGCAAAGCTAATACCGGCCAAACGTCAGGCGACATTAATTAAAGAGCTTATGTTATGAAAAAAGTACTTGTCGTAATTATGGTCATAGCATTGATAGGTGCAGGAATAGGAGGATCTTTTATGTTGCTGCAACCAGCAGGGGTTGAACGTGAACCTAATAAACCCAACAATGAAATGATAAAACTACCCGAGCCAAAATATGTTAGCAACACTTCGGTCGAACAGGCTTTGCTTAAAAGAAGATCGGTCAGAGTGTATAAAGATGAGCCACTGACGCTTATTGAAGTATCACAACTCCTCTGGGCTGCGCAAGGAATTACCGAATCGAGAAGGAGGTCTAGAACTGCTCCCTCAGCAGGCGCACTCTACCCGCTTGATGTATATATAGTAATTGGCAAGGTAGAGGGAGTTACAAAAGGCGTTTATAAATATAAGCCACATCAACATGAACTTGTGAAGGTTAGGAATGGAAATGTGAGAAATGAGCTGACTATCGCTGCTCTTGGGCAAACTTGTGTTGGAGAGAGTGCCATCGTTATTGTATTCTCAGCAGTTTATGAACGAACAACTCAAAAATATGGCGATAGGGGCATTAGATATGTGCACATGGAAGCTGGGCATGCCGCTCAAAATGTTTATTTACAGGCAGTTTCCTTGAATCTGGGTACGGTAGTTGTTGGAGCTTTTAAGGATGAGGAAGTAAGAAAAATTCTAAACATGTCAGATGAAGAACAACCTTTATATATTGTTCCTGTTGGAAAGAAATAAATTAGAATAGAGGTTTGTGCAGTAAGATGACTATATTGGATTTACGTCGCCCAACAATTAAGTGATAAGTTGCACAACATAGGTAACACTTCCTTTTCCCAGGTAAGCAGTTCTGTTCCGGAAGTGGCCTTTACGTATATCCTCTTATTTGGCCAGACGAAACCCTTCAGGGATTTCACTGAAATATTGTAATCCGGAGATCTTGCATACTTCTGGATTTGGAATTGAGCTCATATTTTTATATCTTTACGCTATCTCTACTATTTTAAGCTGGGCCGATCTTTATGATCTCTTCAAGGCCCGGCTTTCTTATTTCACAACAAACTTCCTCCGTCCCACTACCCCTTTCTCATTCTTCAATACAGCAATATATACCCCGGCCGGGTAATCAGAAACATCAATTTTCACCTGGTTCTGGCCTGCAGGGATTTGAATTTCTTCCTGTTGCCGGCCAAACATGTCGTAGATGAAGACCGAAGCATGAACACCGAAGAACGAAGAACGAGCACCAAGCACCGAAGAACGAACATGGATTTCTGAGTTTGCGGGGTTGGGGAAGATGTTGATATTGTTCATCACATCACCCTCCGGAATTGAAAAACCCGGATCCATCCCATCAATCTCCCAGAGCCCACGGCCAAAGGTTGATATCCTTACCCTGTTCATTGCTTGATCAATCTCAAGATCACTCACGATGCAGACAGGCAAGCCTAGCCCGTATTTCTCCCAACAGAGCATGGTATCATTCCTGTAAAATACGGCAAGGTCATTACACAGGAATACTTCATTAAGTGGGGTGTTATTAACTTTTATGCAGTTTACCGGAAAGTTCGGTAATCCTTCGCTGATATCCTGATAGGTGGAGAAAGAATCATCAGTGTATATCACCTTCAGGGTCCCGGGACTACCAAATCCACCAAGGCTCAGCCATACCTTATTGTGATCATTTGGGTGAATGTCGATAGATGTGATACCACGGTTTTCCAGAAAATCAAGATGAACAGATATATCCATCCAGTTTAGCCCGCCATCCAGCGTTTTAAACAGTTTTTTACCGTGTGTAGATAAAAACGGACCGGCATAAGCTATATAGATGATGTTATTGTCAAGCTTATAAACCTGAAGGTCTTCAACTTTTTGACTGGAATCGAGCAAATGCGGTGGCATGATAAACTCAGTGAACTTCTCCCAGGTATTTGCATAATCAGTAGACTTATACCCATCCCTTAAGCCGGTATACAAGGTTCCGGATTCCTGGGGATCCATCACCAATGGCCATCCATGAGTAACATATTCATTTGATGGAAATCCTTCTACTTCATTTGCAGTAAGGCCTCCATCAGTGGAAACCAGAATGCCTGGAATGTCGGTGAACAATAAAGAGTAAATATAATTGGAATTTGAATTATCAATAATGGTGGAATAATTATCTCCGATGACGTGAATATTCCAGGGATTGCCCCAATCAGGATTATGGATGATCATTCCGTTATCCTGCGTTCCGCCAGCGTAGAAGCCGGCTTTGGTTTTAGAGACAGCCAGATCATAATATTGGGTTATTCTCAGCCCTCTTCCATTGATGCTCTCCCATGTAGCAGCACCATCGATTGTTTTTGAAACGCCTCCATCATTTGCAACAAAAATGATATCTTGATGACCTCCTGAACCCTGGTTACTTCCTTGTATTATTTTCATATCCCTGACATCGACATGAAAAGTTTCACTATGAAATGACCCGCTCCGGACAATGCTATCTCCAACAATCCTTGTTACATAGAAACCACCAACATAAAAAACATTGGTGTCGCTTGGGGATACCAACAGATCATTTCTCCATTCATCAATTCCCTGGAAGAAATTCTCGGTGATGGTATCAATTTTTTTATGCCATGCCCCATCAGCATCATCATAGCGAAACAGGCAAAAATTGTTTTCATCATTATAAGAAAAACCGCAATACAGAAAATCCGGTTCTGCATCGCTAACAGCAATTGAGGCTCTTTTTGAGTAATGCCAGTTGAGGGTATCATCGATCCTTGCCCAGATGAGGCTGTCATGGCTGGCATTAAAACATTGCCATATCTCAGGATGAAAATCAAGGACTGTATCACTCAGGAATAGTTTTGTGCCTTCCGAAATAATATACAAGGTATCCCCTGATCCGGGTTTAAAGACTGCATCACTTATGCGACGAGTTTTCCATGAATAGGGCTGATAGATCTCATCAAACACTAGCTGCCAATCCTGACCGGCATTTTCCGACCTATAAACTTTATCATTAATAAAAGCATACAGCTTATTTGAATTCGAGGGATCAATCAGGAGCTTTTGCACAAGCTGAGCTGTGTTTCCATTCCCCCAGATCTTCATCCAGTTATTCCCGGCATCTGTTGATTTCCATATTCCGACACCATAGCCTCTTTGAAAGGTGGTGATCCCGGTGCAGATATAAAGAATGTCAGGATCGGATGGGTCCAGGACCACATCATTGACCCCCATCCCGGGTAAACCAATGACATCTGTAACATTAAACCAGTTTTCACCGCCATCGAGCGTTTTCCATAAGCCTGATGCATTGGTTCCGGCATAAATGGTTTTTAGTTCAGGGTCCAGAGTGTCAAGAGCCAGGGAGACCACAATCCCCATACAATGCGTTTCAGCAGAATCCCTTCCGATGTATTTCCATTCATGATCGAAAGCAGGGGAAGTTTTTAAATACCTATCTTTCGAGTAGTAAAAGTCATCTATGGCCTGATCCGCTGCAGAGAAGCAGGAGGTGGTGCCTGCAGTTCCGGGACCTGTTCGGTATTGCCAGAAATTTTGAAATCTGAAAGCTACCATATGATCGGAGCCTTCAGAAGTATCCGGATCATTTTTTGAACTGATAACTGAATTCGTATTTAATAGGATTTTGTGAATGTCAGCATCCTGAGCAGCGACCATCTGATACCAATATGCCGGTTCC
>JAIOSQ010000173.1 GCA_021107535.1 Bacteroidales bacterium
ATATAAAGCTAACTGTGAGTAATGACCTTGGATCTGATTTCATCATTAAGGATAATTACATCCATGTTGGTACAATTGGGATTGGTGAAAATGAACCCGAAAAACAATTGAAAGTTTATCCAAATCCCTCCCAGGGTAACATTAGCCTTGAGATGAGAGAGCTCAGCCTCGCCGGTGCCATAGTGGATATTGTCAATGCCAGGGGTGAGATTGTCTATCACCAGGAGGTTAACAATGAAACTGACAAATTGAGTGTAGATCTTAAAAATGAACCTGCAGGAATTTATATGGTAAGGGTTCAGATGGGTGAAAAGACAATAAATAAAAAGGTCACACTGATTAAGTAATCATAAAACTCTTCATTCAGGAGAAGAAACTGTCTTAAAATTTCACTTTCTGAAGTCAATTATTTATCTTTGTTAACCTATGACAAGGATATTCAATTTATTCTTTTTCCTGCTCCCGCTTTTGGTCTCAGCACAGATCAGCGAGGGAGGATTCCCTTATAGCTATAATATGAGCAGCGATGATATAAAATTCAGGATCATCGAATTGCAGGCACCGAATCTGGATGCTGTCATTGAAGAGGATAATGCTATGGAAAGTATGCCCGGCCCATACAGGATTGGAGTTGCAATGCAAGCCGATATAGACCTTTTGAGGGATGGAACATGGTCAACATACAAGGCTGGCAGACCTTTTCTAAGGCTCGGAATTAAAGCAGAAAATGCCAGGGGCCTCATCTTGTATTACCGTTATTTTAGTATTCCGGAAGGGGGTAAGCTTTTTGTGTATTCGAAAGATAAGGAACAGCTCATCGGGGCATTTACTTCGATGAACAATCCATCAGGTGGGTATTTTGCAACGGAGTTGATAAAAGGTGATGAAGTAGTGATCGAATATGATGCACCGGCATATTCAACTGCTGACCCGGTGATTGATATCTACCAGGTTCATTATGTATACAGGGAAACAGAACATTTTCTTAAGGGAGCATCAGGCCCCTGCGAGGTAAATGTAAATTGTCCGGAAGGGCAAAACTGGCAGAATGAAAAAAGAAGTGTGGCGAAAATTGTGCTCAAAGCAGGTATCGGAACATACCTGTGTACCGGTGCGTTGGTAAACAATACCAGGCAGGACAGCACACCGTATTTCCTTACTGCAAGACATTGTGGGACCAATGCCTCATTGAGTGATTATTCACAATGGGTCTTTCATTTTAATTATGAGTCCTTCTCATGTGAAGACCCCCTGGAGGATCCGCCTTCATACACCATTAGCGGTTCGAGTTTTCTTGCCCAGGCTCCGGAAGGCACCAGTGCCGGGTCTGATTTTAAGTTATTGGAACTCAGTCATAAGTTGCCGGAAAATTATAATCCGTATTTTCCCGGGTGGAACCGAAACGGACAGGCAAGTCCTTCGGGGGTGTGTATTCATCACCCGAAAGGGGATATCAAGAAGATCTCTACTTATACCGCTGCACTTGTTTCAACGGCTTATGGGCAAGCTACTGTTGATCCGGATGGAAAATACTGGAAGGTTGTCTGGGCAGAAACGGAAAATGGCCATGGGGTCACAGAAGGAGGGTCGTCAGGTTCTCCAATCTTTGACCCCTCCGGGCAGATAGTTGGAACGCTCACGGGTGGCTTAGCGAGCTGCAACGACCTTACAGCACCTGACTATTACGGTAAGTTTTCTTATCATTGGTCGTCAAACGGCAGCCCGGGGGGTGCACAACTGAGACCATATCTTGATCCCGATAATTCAGGTGTACAGCGCCTGGATGGTTTCGGTTACGGTAACATACTTTCTGCAAATTTTATTGCCGACACAACCGTCATCAGCATGGGAGGAAGAGTCACTTTTACAGATTGGTCAAATGGAGATCCTGAACAATGGTACTGGACTTTCTACGGCGGAGAGCCTTCCTCATATTCAGGCCAGGATCCTTCAGGGATCACCTATAATGACTACGGTTCTTATATGGTTATTTTGAGCGTCAGTGATGGAGAGTACGGCGATACGCTGGCCAGAAAAGATTATATCCGTGTAAGCCCGAATATTTACCCGAATCCGGCTCATGATCATGTGGTCATAGATTTCGGCCGCCGTCAGCTCGAGTTTATCGAAGTCCAGGTGTATGATATCATGGGACGCCTGGTGCGGGAGTATGCCAGCATTGAAGAAACTACCGGGATATATAAAATTTTCCTTGATAATGTTAACTCAGGCACCTACATCCTTCGGGTCAAAACCAATATCATGGAAGACAAGTTGCGGCTGGTGGTTTATTAAAACAGTGTTGGGCGGTAGGCGGTAGGCGGTGGGCGCGGTGGCAGCAACTTCTTCAATCTTCTATCTCCTTCTTCAATGTTCATTATTCTTTATTCTTATTCTTATTCTTATTCTTATTCTTATTCCTTGTTCCTTATTCTTTATTCTTTAAAGTGTTGAACATAATGCTCCCATTTCCTAACCACTTCTTTCAGGTCATCAGGCAATTCCGAGTCGAAATGCATATATTCACCTGTAATGGGGTGCTTCAGGCCAAGTGAGCGCGCATGTAAAGCCTGCCTTGGCAATATGGAAAAACAATTTTTAATGAACTGCCTGTATTTTGTAAAAGTCGTGCCTTTCAGGATCTGGTCACCGCCATAAGATGCATCATTGAATATGGGATGCTTAATGTATTTCATGTGTGCCCGGATCTGGTGTGTCCTTCCGGTTTCCAGCACGCATTCAATCATCGTAATATAGCCGAATCTTTGCAATACTTTCCAATGTGTTACAGCATGCTTTCCCTTTTCACCTTCAGGGTAGACGGCCATGATCTTACGGTTACTTTTGCTTCTTGCCAGTTTGCCTGTTATGCTTCCCTCATCTTCTTCCATATCACCCCAGACCAGGGCAGTATATTTGCGGTCAATGCTGTGGTCAAAGAAATCTTTGGCAAGCCTGGTCTGTGCCAATTCGTTTTTTGCTACCAGTATAATGCCTGAAGTGTCTTTGTCGATACGATGTACCAGGTATGGCTGGGCTTCATCATTTCCGCTGGTTTTTCTAAGGTAAAATGTCAGAGCGTTTACCAGTGTTCCCGTAAAATTAGCATAGGCCGGATGTACCACCATGCCGGCTTGCTTATTGATGAGCATCAGGTCATTGTCTTCATAAATAATATCTACCGGAATGTCTTCAGGAATGATCTCCGTATCACGTGGGGGCTCGGTAAGCACAATGGATATTACATCACCGGGCCGTACCTTATAATTTTGCTTTACCGGTTTTTCATTGACAAGGATACAGCCGGCTGCTGCTGCCTGCTGGATCTTATTTCTTGATACGTTCTCGATATGCATCATCAGGAACTTATCTATCCTCAGCGGCCCCTGGCCGGGATCTGTAGTGAACCGGTGATGTTCAAACAGTTCTTTTTCCTGCTCATTAAAATCTTCTGTAGGTGGCATAGACTTGCCCTAATTGTTTACGAGGAGTTTGTGAATGTAATTGATGCTATGGTCCTCATTCATGATATGCAGCAGGTACATGCCCTGTGGTAATTTGTCAATGCTAACGGTATTACTGTATGGTATACTCAGCACTTTCCTGCCGGGCATATCATAGATACTGATTGTGGTATAACTGCTGCTTAGATCTGCTTCGGATACAATGGAATTTTGAATATGTAACAACTTGCCGCTTACCGGGTTTGGGTAAATATTCCAAGTGTAATCCGGCAGGTATTCCTCTACAAGGAAAGGATCATAGAAGGTAGCAAGTATCGGCCTCATCAGCATGGAACCGGCTTTTAATGATTGTACCCAACTTCCGGAAGTGTTATAGAATGTATGCTCGGATGCATTATTATGTGTGTCAAACCCAACATTTAACAGGTCGGCGGTAGTCTGTTCAAATCCAATAAAAAATGTTCCGATAAGCGGAAGCGGAGGATTGACTTCGTATATCTGCATCCGGTATAGCTCATCGCTGAATTTGGGTTTCAGTGATTCCTGCTGCCAGATCACATTTCCGGGTTTTCCATTATTGTTATCCCATACTTTCAAAGTAAAGAACTGGTCGTTCGCATCATTTTGAACCCTGTTGAAAAACATCCCAATCCCTTTAAGCGTGTCGGCTATATTCAAATTAAAGCGGTAAGCGGCCTTACCTCCTGCCAGGCTGAGGCCGTAGCCCAGTTCGGGCGTTCCGTCATCATAAGCATAATAATTATAAAACTTTTGAATGAAATGAATGGTGTCTCCCAGATCAGGATTGCTCTGATCGTGGATCACATGCCTTACATTATAACTCGAACTGTCGGCCAGACTGCTCAGCGGAAAGAGGAAATCCCTGGGCGGGCAGGCATGCTGCGGAACACTGGCACAGCTCTGATAGCCGGAAAGGTAGAATGGATAGAGGTTTGCAAATCCCCCATTATATGTATGGCTGTAGGAGCCTCCCTGCTCGTCAATGAGATACTTATAAAACACGTTGAAAGTATCGGCACTCAGATTGGTAATAAAGAGTTTAAGCGAATCTTTTAGCTGGTTGGTCGGATCATTCCTGTATTGACGTAATGGCATTGCAGTAAAATCAGTCAGGAATGACGGGCCCCTTTCGGCAAAGGTAATGGCCCTGTAAAAAGTATCAGCGGCTGTGCGGTCGATATTCAGATAAATGTAATCGATATTCCACTGATCGCAATTGCTCATCCAACTGGGATTCATGCTGCTTGCAAGGCTGGCGTAATTGAAGAAACGAAAATAAAAGTATTTATTATAGTATTTCAGGCTGTCAATGACCGGTATCATCACCTGTCGGGAATAAGTGTTATACTTCTTGTAAAAGGTATCAATGCGCATTCCTTCAGTCGACCAAACATGTTCCCACTTTATAAGGAGTCCGAAAACGGAATCTTCAACATAGTGTCCGAATTGCAGAACCAGTGAGTCAAATGATTCAGGAGGATTGCCTCGTCCCTGTGGCTGATAGAAAAAGCTAAAGTATATTGAGTCGGCAAGTGTAATGGCCCGTGTTTCACCGGGAAGGAACAAAGAATCCAGGCGTACAGGCCTTGATGTCAGGTGGTCGGCCACAAATGGGAACATGCTTGCATCCGGGTAAAGATTCCCACTGGAATCAATCGCATCCATGGTGGCAGCTCCAATATTGACGGATCTGTATGGGAAATCATCATTGATGAAGGCATCCATATCACTGAACCATGCAGTATCAGGAAATATATGATCGGTATGAAAATCATCGAAAACCGGAAGATGTATCGGACGGGGGAAAAGCAGCTCTGTTCTGGAGGCAAGCTGCCCATTGGCTTCCATCATCTTCAGTTCATGTTTAATTACCGGGTTGGAATACAGTCCCACCACCTCTTCCTGTGCTGAAGAGAGCCCCTGGAATAAGAGTATGCAGATAAACAGTAGTACTAAGGCTTTCATTATTTTGTCTTTTCTTCATTTCATATTAAAACTCCGGGTTCAGCAGCTTTGTTGTGTCTGCAACATACAGGGTATCGGGCCTGAGTTGCCTGATCAGTGCTTCAAAGTCAAAGCTATGGTCAGATCGCAGGGAAATATTGATTTTACTGCCTTTGTATAAGCTTTTTTCCTCCGACCAGGCAGGAGCTTGCCTGTATACCCTGGCATGCCCGGGGTCCTCAAGGTCGAGAAAATATTCAGTGCCAAGATTGAAAGAAGCCTTATGGATGGCATCTCTTGCCTCCTGCAGTGTAAGTCCGGCTAAAAATGGAACAGGTGCCCGCATGTCATGGCCAAGGCCAACCACCAGGTCTATACCGGATCCTTTATCAATAATGATCCCGGGCTCGATTACTTCATCATTAAATAATTGTTCCAGAATGGCATTTCCTGCGAAATCCTCAACATATTGCAGGCTATTAAGTTCCAAGCCTTTGGTTCTTAAGCTGTTTACAGCCTGCCGGAGACTGAGGTCAATCAGGTCAGGCATCTCAACCTTTTCTGTCGAAAAAGCCACGAGTGTAACATAAACTTTCCGGTGCTGCTTTACTCTTGAACCGAAAGGTGGGTTCTGGATCACGATAGAACCTTTTGGGTTGTGTGAGTCGAAAATGGAGTCAATTACAATAAATTCATACAGTTTATCATAATTATTCTGTTCAATTTCCCCCAGGGTCATACCGGAAAAATCAGGTAAAACATATGTATCACCATGATTGGAATAGATCTTTATGAACTGCAGTACAATAAAGAAAAGGATCACTGTAAGCACGATCGACAATCCCAGATGAAGGTAAAATTTCTTTTTAAAAAGAAATCTAAAGAATGACATGCATTGACCCTTTCTGTTTATGCTTGTATGACAGGTGATTTCGCCTGAATTGC
>JAIOSQ010000214.1 GCA_021107535.1 Bacteroidales bacterium
ATCCTGCTGGATTCGATCACCCGGCTGGCACGTGCTTACAATACAGTTTCCCCCGCTTCAGGCAAAGTGCTTTCAGGTGGCGTAGAGGCAAATGCACTTCAGAAACCAAAACGCTTTTTCGGTGCTGCCAGGAAGATCGAAGGTGGAGGCTCCCTTACAATCATCGCCACAGCCCTTATCGACACGGGCTGAAAAATGGATGAAGTTATCTTTGAAGAATTTAAAGGGACCGGTAATATGGAACTCCAGCTCGACCGTAAGCTTTCCAATAAAAGGATATTCCCGGCTATTGACATCGTTGCATCCAGCACACGTAGGGATGACCTCTTACTCGATAAGGAAACCCTTCAGAGAATCTGGATACTCAGGAACCATCTTGCAGATATGAATCCGCTTGAAGCCATGGAATTCCTGAAAGATAAAATGAAATTCACACAATCAAATGAAGAATTTCTTATATCGATGAATGGATAGAATTATTTAAGCTGAGGCTGAAACATAGATGAAGGTACAGGCAAGTTTATCCTGTACCTTTTTTTTTATGCCTGATTATTATCCAGAATTAAGGACGCAATGACTGAAGGATCCAGTCCGTCGAAACTCCCGGATGACATCAGCAACAAATTGGTATCCTTCCAGCTTCGATTCAGAATATCTTTAAGCATCAGGGACGAATCATTGTAAACAACCAGGTCTTCACGTCTAAAAGCTTCCTTAACTTCCCGGCTTGCTATTTCAGGAAGCTTTTTAAGGCTTAGCGTATGAGGATTGAAATATACCCAGGCAATATCTGCCTGATCCATGGCCCCACGATACTGAGACAGGAATTCCTTGTTAAGGCTGCTGAAGGTGTGCAATTCCATGCAAGCTAACAGTTTTCTGTGGGGAAAGTGACCCTTCACGGCATCTACCGTTGCCCTGAGCTTTGAAGGTGCATGGGCAAAATCCAGGTAAACTGAAGTATCTTCTGATTCATCAATCAACTGCAATCTTCGTGATGCACCTTCGAAGGATGAAATAGCCCTGGCAAAATCATCCCGGGCAACACCCAGTTCTTCACATACCAGCATGGCTCCCTGAATATTTTGCAGATTATGATTGCCAAAAATGTGTATCGGGTACTCTATGCCATTCACAGACAAATAGTTTGTGTTATGCCTGCAGGTATATTCCGGTAGATTATAAGGGGTTGAAGACAGTGAAATGTTTTCCCTTAGCAACTCCTCCAACAGCTCATCACGGCTATAGTAGATCAGCTTCCCACCAGCTTCAATAAGCTGTATAAATTTCCTGAACTGGTCGATATAAATTTCAAATGTCGGGAATACATTAATATGGTCCCACGCAATCCCCGTAATAAGTGCAAGATGTGGTTTGTAAAGGTGGAATTTAGGCCTGGGGTCCAGGGCTGATGTCAGATACTCATCTCCTTCGAATAGCATGATGTTTGCATCCTTTGATATTTTCACCATCACATCAAAGCCATCCAATTGCGCCCCGACCATGAAATCAAAGTCCAGCCCCGCATGTTGAAGCACATGCATAATCATAGCAGTAATGGTGGTTTTTCCATGACTGCCGGCAATGACTACTCTTTTTTTGTCTTTTGACTGTTCATACAGAAATTCAGGGTAAGAATAAATTTTCGCTCCTGTTTCCCTGGCTTCGATTAGTTCCGGGTTATCTTCTCTTGCATGCATGCCCAGAATCACGGCATCCAGATCCTGAGTGATCCTGGCAGGAAACCAGCCAAATTCATCCGGCAATAATTCATGTTTCTTTAAGCGTCCCTTTGATGGTTCAAATATCTCATCGTCAGAGCCTGTCACTGAATATCCTTTATGATGCAATGCCAATGCCAGATTATGCATTGCACTACCACCTATGGCAATAAAATGAACCTTCATACTTCAATTTGAACTCATTAATATAGCATTCAAAGTTAATTTAATTTGCTACCTTTGCTTAGCTTATTATTCAATTATTTATGCTTTCCTCAGAAATAGAACAGGAGATCAAAGAACTCAACGATCTGTTCTCCGACAGCCCACCGGAGGAAATACTTTCATTTTTTATAAATAAATACGGCAATAAAATTGCCTTTGCGACAAGTATGGGTGCTGAAGACCAGATACTCACTCACATAATTGCCGGCATTGATCCGAAAACCAGGATCATTACACTCGACACAGGCAGGCTTTTTCCTGAAACCATTGATCTGATCGAAACAACCAACTCACGATATAACATAAACATAAAAGTATTCTTCCCGGATGCCGGGCTGGTAGAATCAATGGTAAATACAAAAGGGATAAACCTGTTCTATGCAAGCATTGAGAACAGAAAGGAATGCTGCCATATTCGTAAGATACTACCCTTAACGCGTGCTATGAGTGGAACAGATGCCTGGATCAGTGGCCTGCGATCTGAACAATCTGTTACCCGGAATGATCTGAAACTACTTGAATGGGACAAGAATTTTAATTTAGTAAAAATTAATCCTTTGAGAAGCTGGTCGGAAGAACAGGTTTGGGAATATATCCACACCCATAACATTCCATATAATAAATTGCACGATAAAAATTATCCAAGTATCGGCTGCCAACCATGTACCAGAGCTGTAAATTCCGGTGATGACATCCGGGCAGGACGATGGTGGTGGGAACAACCGGAACACAAAGAATGTGGCCTTCACAAGAAGAATGACTGAATAAGTATGTCGGCTTCGTCAGAATTACCTTGGATGAACCAAATCAATATAAACAGGCAAATGATCACTGAACCCACCTTTGTATGAAGGCCCTGAATATGTCCGAAACGGTTTATAACCCATATACTTTTTATCCTCGATCAACAAATAATCCTGCTTGAAAATATATGCCTTTCTTCCATCTACATTAAGCCCCTTTGAATCCAGTAATGCTCCGGATACAATGATCTGATCATATACTTCCCAATTTGCCCTGTATTTTAAAGTTCCTGATGATCCTGCAGAATAAATGGGAAACATCAGGTTGAATAAACCCTTCGTTCCTTTAGAAATTTCATCCCTGGCATTCAAAATTTTGTATAAGGATGAATCAAGGGGTGTATCATTGAAGTCACCAGCAATAAGGATCGAAGGATCACTTAAAGCGTTGAACAAAGAATCGGTACAGTGTTTAAGAACCCTGGCCGCCTGTATCCTTTTGGCCTGAGTGTACTCTTTTCCACCCCAGCGGGATGGCCAGTGATTGATAAAAATATGCAGGGTGTCTGAGTTGAAAAGAAAACCCTTAACATACAGAATTTCTCTGGTTGTCAGTGCTGTATCAAAAGGAAATTTAACTTCCAGCCATCTGTGGCTAATGGGTTCAAATATATCAGTTTGAACCAATAATGCAACATCAATTCCACGCCGATCAGGAGAATTCCTATGGATGATGTGATAGCCGTAATCCGAAAGCAGTCTGTGTCTTGTCAGATCCATTAAAACATTTCTGTTTTCAATTTCGCAAAGGCCAACAATTGCGGGTAGCTGCCATTCACCGATACCTGTCAGGGTTTTAGCAAGCTGGTCTAATTTCTTGTTATATCTAGAATATGTCCACGTCTTTTCTCCACCTGGAGTGAATTCGTCATCACGTGTCAGGGAATCATCTTCAATATCAAATAAATTCTCTATATTATAGAATGCAAAACGTATGGATTTGCCTTCCTGTCCATATGCTTCAGCATAAAAACCATGGCCTCCAATGATCAGTGACAATGCAAATATGAAAAGTTCCTTAACAAATGAATGCATAAAAGGTAAGAGTTAACACAAATATATGAAATTTGACAAGGATTATTCATAAAATATTATAGAGATTTGCAGATTAATGGAACAAAAGTCTATTTTTGTCGTATATTGAAAAAAAAAGTAAAAATAATTTTTTTAACTATCACACTGATTTTCATTCATTAAGCATTATTTTTAGAAAAATGTTTAAAAATTTTTATTGAAACAGGGTTACCTTTTCAAAAAATCAGAATTAATAATTGGAAATGTGATGCATTACATCGAAGAATCGTTACTGGAGGGTATACGGTTGCATGACTCCGATACATTGGAGTACATATATAAGAAGTTTTATCCTTCGGTTAAAGGTTTCGTAAGTAACAACAGTGGTACTGATGATGACGCCCGGGATGTTTTTCAGGAAGCTATAATTGTTATTTACAGGAAGGTGAACGAGAAGGATTTTGTGATCACATGCTCTTTTAAAACTTATGTTTATGCCATTGTTAAAAACCTTTGGCTGAAAGAGCTTGAGAAACGCAGAACCGGAGATGTAAAGCTGAACGTTGGCAGCGAATTTGTACTCGCTGATGAACCTCTTGAAAGATCATTTTATGATCCAAAGAGTGAGAGATTCAAACTTTATCAAAAGCATTTCCTTACGCTAAGTGAGGATTGCCAGAAAGTACTAAGATTGTTTTTTGCCAAACAATCATTAGAGGAGATCTCACAAGTCATGGGTTTCGGAAGTGAAAAGTATGCCAAAAAACGCAAATTCCAATGCAAAGAAATACTGGTGAAAAGGATTAAAAACGACCCTGAATTCAATAAAATAAAGCAATGAAAACTATAGAAAAAAATCTATTTGAACTTATCGATGAAAAACTCAGCGGAGAGTTAAGTACGGAAGAACTGGAGGACTTCGATCTGGACCTTCAAAATGACCCTGACCTTAATGCTGAGTTTGAGCTTCACAAAGAAATAGATGAAGCCATCCAGGAAAGTGAGGTTATCGAATTAAGAAAGAAACTTGATTTGGTCCACGACCTCACCCAAAACAAGAAACAACCAGGCCTGTTACGTACAATACTTCGGCATAAACTATCCAGAATTGCAGCAGCCTCATTTGTGGTACTGCTTATCTTTACCAGTTTGTCGCTGTATTTCCTGCGTCCGGATTCGAATATATCGAATGACAGCCTGTTCAAGATATATTATCAGCCTGATGCAGCCATGCTCATCAGGGGCACAAACAGCCAGAATGCCACATTGATCCAGGCATTCCAGAGATATGAAAAAATGGACTATCCCGCTGCACTTAAACTATTCTCTCAAGTTCTGGATACAGATAGAGAAAATATTCCTGTGCAATTTTATTCGGGGATCTCATATATTGAATTAGGGCAATACCAAGATGCATTGCTCCCATTCCAGTTTATTATGGATCATAAACAAAACCTGTACATAGAGCGCGCAGAATGGTACGCCGCACTATGCTATCTTAAACTGAATGATGATGATAATGCATTGAATCTTTTCCGAAATATCAGTCACAGCAACAGTTTTCACAAAGACAAAGCACATGAAATACTAAAAAGTATTCAAGACTGATACTTCTATTAAGCTTTTATTGAATTAAGACAGACTTTTGGAAAAAACACGCTTCGGCGTGTTTTTTCTTGCTTATTTTTTTTTGAAACATGCCAGCAGAAGGCTTATCATAACCACAAGTCCCAGAATTCCTGTGATAAGAATAAGAATTCTTGAGTTCTGCTGTTGTATCAGGGGTCTTGTGGCACCTATGCTTACATAACCCGACCATAAATAAGGATGTGCTCTGAGCTGATCCGCATTCTTAAGGTATTGCAGCTTAGCTTCTCTTAATGCTTCATCAATTTCCATACCGTCAACAAGATTTTTATAAAAACTGCTCATCAAAACAGATCCGGATTGATCTTCAACAGCCCACAATGTCATTATTATAGTGGGAATACCGGCAAAAATAAATCCCCTGGCTAAACTCATGATCCCCTCCCCTTTCCTAAGCTTACCATAACCCGTATTGCATGCACTCAGAACGGTCATTCTTGCCCTGAACGTCATATTGAATATCTCATAAGTATTTAGCAGGCCGTCATTCTCCTCTATTGTATCATTATTAAGGGTAAAAACAAGCTGAGAATACATTGGATTATCATCATTGATCAAGGTATGCATCGCAAGGTGCAGAACATCATAATATGGTGCCTGGTCTCTGAAAGCCTGCTCAGTGGCTTCATAAAGTTCATACTTATCGCATTCGACAAGTGCACCAATATTCTCTATCTCCTGCGAAGTATATTTCAGAGGAACAAGATATGTGGAATAATCACGGTATGCAGGAAACTTATCACTGTTTATCTGCGAAAGGTTTTCATAAGTCGGGGCAAAAGCCAGCAAGCGGTCATAGCTGGCTTCCTCGCTCTTATTATCACTGAATAAGAGCGTGGCAGAATATGAATAATTGGTTCTGTATTTATAGATCAGGTATGGCAATGACCTGTAATCCATAGACTCATTATCAGCTAAGTCAGTCAACAAGGCCTCAAAGGGGATGTAGCCCAACTGGCCATCAGGAACAATAAGCAGGGCCTTGTCAGCCAATTGGTCAAGAACCGGAAGAAACAGATAAGTATAAAGTGAATATGCTGCTGTTGTATAGGCCTTGTAATCAGATATGGTGTTATTTGCAAAATCATTATTCCTTAGAAACCTGCTAAGAATGTCAATCATGGAAAAGAATCCTGAATCTATTGTATGCCTGCTAATGTAATAATTGTCATTCTTGATCACAAAGATAAATAGAGATGTATCAGTAATAGTGTATTCCAAAAGAGCCTGATCTGCCCTCAGTTCATTCATTACACCATCAAGGTCGATAACTTCATTATCATATTTGGAGGCATACTCCGGAAATTTTTCATTTATTACATTGGCAAGGCTATCCAGCTGCTGGCTCAGTGAGAGTAATTTTCCCTGCCAGGTTCCCAGCCTGACAGAATCAGGTATTTCCCTTTGCCTTTCCTCATACAACTTCTTTTTAAGACCATCTGTTTCAGCCCTAAGATCCTGCTCAAAGTTCTGCAAATCCAAAGGAATCCCAAGGTTTTTCTTGTTTTCAACTTCCTGCAAGGATGCAAGCAATACCGAAGATTTACTTTTTTCAGCGAGAATAAAGGCCTTATTTGCATATTCGATCTCACCAGTTATCTTGTACAGTTCAAAAGCAGTATTAATGGCCCTATCGAAGCCGATCCGGGAATTCTCTGTAATTAATAATTTACTTTCCTGGCCCAAATATGTTGACCTCATTTTCTCTGCGAGCATATTTGCAAGTTCCAGGGTCTCAAGAGAGGCCATCAAAAAATGCTGATCGTGCGTCTGCCTGTACTGTTCTGCCAATGCAAGAGATTTTCCCATGAATGCTTCCATCAAAACAGGCTCAGAGATGATTTCATTGTCCGGATCGGGATTATCAAAATAATCATTATTGGAATAATCAAATACTACTGCTGTTACAGCATTATGGAAATACTTAATGGCCTTTTCAATATCACCATTAGCCAAATACCAGTATCCAAGATATTTGTAACATTCTGATGTTATGGGGTGTTTTACAGGATAGTACTCCTGTGCAATGGACAGCGCTTCACTTAGATATTGAAAAGCCATGTCATCTTCATCCAGGCTTTGCAGGAGCCAGCTATAGTTATTGTAAACCTCTATCAATTTATAGCTACTTTTACCATATACATCGATTTTATCCTGGATGGAATAATTATAATATAATCTGGCTGAATCCAGCAATCCCAGATTCTCATATGCGGTGGCACAATTGGCGTAAGAAATATCCAATCCACCGGAATTCAGTGCTTTTTTAAGCTGAATACCTTTTTGATATGAGGAAAGTGCCTTGTGCCAATCCTTCAGTCCAAAATAAATATTCCCCAGGTTAATGTATATCTTAGCAGACAGATCGCTTATCGATGATGATGTTTTTAATAAGCCCTCAGCATAATTCAGATACTGAAGTGCCAATTCATAATCCTGCTTTAGCTTATAAATTATTCCAATGTTCATGTATAATGATGGCAGATCCGGGCAATCCTGACCACATTCTTCTATTAAAATCTCCGTAGCTTCAAAAAGAACCCTTAATGCATCATCATAGCGCCCCTGGTATTTATATACATTCCCAAGATTATTTCTGGCCATAAATGAATTAGGATTAATCCGGAGGATAGCTAAGTATGCATTTTCAGCACCGTCAAAATCGCCGGCAATTGCTAATTGCTGGCCATTTTTGTTTAACTGAATAATTCTAAGGGAATCTTCCTGAAAAGCATAAGCATGGAAGGGAAGGCAAAAGAAAAAAATTATAAAGGAAATAGAAAATAAACTTCGTTCCATGCTGCTAAGTTAGGAACGAATATTAATAAAAAAATACTTTTATTGCTAAAATTTTACTACGGACAGTGTAAAGCTTTGTCCGATAGCAGGATAATTTTCAGAAATTATTTTGAAAGAATTCTATAACCAGGCCTCGTCATCTTCTGTTGTAGCACTTGTATTGTCGCCACCAAGGATTTGGTTCATCTCAATTTCACTAAGTACTGCAATGTTCCTAAGGTCTTCTGTTAAAAATTTCATCTGATAGGGCTTTTTAATTATAAATTGAATTAAGACTTTTGAATTAAGCTATATAAGGATATTCTCCTTTCAAGCACTTATTAATACCAATTAAGTCAAAAAGGTAACCCTGCAAAACAAAAAAAATATCACTTTTTTTTAAACTATCGCATAACTAATTGATTATAAGAGTTATAAAATGTACTTATTTTTTATAAAAACAGTAATTTTTTCAATAAACAGCTAAAAAACGGAGAGAAAAAACAAAAAAACCCGGAAAAATTCCGGGTTTTTTGTGGGATGTACTGGAATCGAACCAGTGACCTCATGCCTGTCAAGCATGCGCTCTAAACCAACTGAGCTAACACCCCTTCTGAATGTGGCAAAAATAATAATAATTCTTAATTTTGCCCTGTATTTACTGAATATATAACCTTAAGATGAAAAAGCTAAGCCTGGTCCTATTCATAACACTGTTATTCTTATCCGTTTTTTCTCAAAATGCCTCTTATAAAATCGCTATAAACCTCAGGGGTTATTCAGATAGCATAGCTTACCTGGGTCATTATTACGGGAATAAGCTATCTATTTCAGACACGGCAGATGCGATAAATGAGAAGATTGTTTTTGAAGGTACTGAAGCTTTAAAGCAGGGTGTATATTTTTTCATCAGCGGAGGAAAGAAAAAACTGTTCGAATTCCTTATTGATGCAGACCAGGATTTTTCCCTTAAAACCAGTTTGGAATCACCCCTCGAAGACATGATAATTAAAGGTTCTAAAGAAAACACCTTATTTTATGATTATATGAAGTATAACAGACAATGTTATGCCGAAATAAAAAGCCTTCAAACCTTACTCTCATCTTCACCTTCACCTAATGACAGCAGCGCTGCGCTGATCAGACAGCAAATAGATAGCATAAATACAGCGAGCATTGAGTATAAGGTTAATTTAATGAAAGAATATCCTGAATCTCTGACTACATTACTATTTAAAACAATGCGTGAACCGGAGGTTCCTGATTTTTTTCTTGAAAACGGACGCCACGATACCTTATCAGCATATCTATACTACAGGAAACATTATTGGGATAATATCAACCTTGCGGATGACAGGTTTTTAAGAACTCCTGTTTTCCACAAAAAGCTTGAAAGATATATGACAGCTGTAATCCCTAAACAAACCGACAGCCTTATCGTGGAAATTGATAAAATGATCCAAAGGACAAAAGATAACCATGAGATGAGAGACTACCTGTTATGGTATTTCACGAATACTTACGAGACCTCAAATATCATGGGATACGATCGTATTTTTGTTCATATGGTCGATCGATATTTTACCAATGAAACATATGAATGGCTTAATCCGGTTGTACAGAAGAACATGATTGAGCGGGTTGACCAACTGCGACATTTATTATTGGGTGAATATGCCCCGGCACTGATCATGGCAGATACACTTAATGAGTTAATTTCGCTTCATGATATCGTTGCAGAATATATTGTTGTAATTTTCTGGTCCAGCACTTGTGGAGAATGCAAACAGGAAGTAAAAACCCTTAATGATTTTTACAGATCAACGGATCTTGAGTTGAAAATTTATGCCGTGAATACGGATACTGCTTTCAGTAGCTGGAAAAACTATATCTCCAGGAAGAATCTGGAGTGGATAAATGTTAACGGAAATCTCAGTCTAACAGGCGACTACCATGATTTATATGATATTTACAGCTCTCCTGTAATATATGTACTGGATGACAGAAAACGTATTATTGCAAAACGATTGGCGGCAGAAAGCATCCCGGCATTATTAAACAGGCATAAGAAAACAAAAAACTAATAATCTGGATACTTCGTAAAGTCTAAAATATAGTGTATTTTGCAGAACCTTTTTAAAGTTAATACGTAAATAGGATAAATAATTATTATAAGGCGATCCTGCGTATTAATTCAAGATAAGGCGATCCTGCGCATTAATTCTAGGATTAACACATCAGGGTCGTTAATAATAAACTAAAACCAAACACAAAGATGGAAGCCAGGTACAAACTTAAAAAGCTGTTTTTCCCAAAATTATTATTTATACTGATCTTCGGATTTCTGGGTCACGCAAATACTTACGGACAATGCAGTGCCAATGCTGCATTTAACGGCTCATTAATAGCTTGTTCTACTGTACAATTTGCAGATTTGTCAACTGCCGCCCCAAACTATACTATTGTAGCTTGGGACTGGGACTTTGGTGATGGCAATACATCAACAGTTCAGAATCCTGTTCATGTTTATGTACCAGGATCTCCCTACATTGTAACCCTGACCGTAACAGCAGACTCCAGCGGTGTTACATGTACTGATCTTGCCACCAACGTAATTACGGTTCCTGGTCTTCCAACAGTGTATTTTACATGGGATCCTGAACCTACATGCGTTGGAGAAGCCACATCTTTTTTTGGAACCTCAGGAAATCCAATCGTTACCTGGAACTGGGATTTCGGTGATGGACAATTTTCAACTATCCAAAATCCAATACACCTTTATGCCCTTCCGGGATCATACACTGTCACATTGATGGTGAATGATGTCAACGGATGTTCAGATACAGCCATTCATCAGGTGAATGTGGCTGCTATACCTGATGTTGATTTCACGTTCAGCCCGGATCCAACCTGTCTTAACAGCATTACGAACTTTTATGGCACCAGCACTTCCACAGTTATCACCTCCTGGACATGGGACTTCGGGGATGGCGGCATAGCTTATACACAGGATGCTATCCATACATATCTTTCGCCAGGCACTTATACTGCAACCCTTGTGATAGAAGATACATCAGGATGTACAAATTCCATCAGCTATCCTGTTACGGTAAACCCATTGCCAACAGCAAACTTCTTTCATGATGGCCCGACCTGTCTGAATGATTCTGTACACTTCATAAATATCTCAACTTCACCAAATGGATATATTACTCAATGGGTGTGGGATTTTGGTGATGGCACCAACCTCACAGTTAATTTTCCGGATGATCCGAATGTTTCCCATATGTATTCAAATCCGGGAACTTTTCAGGTAACCTTAAGCATAACCGATTCTGACAGTTGTACAAACAGTACTTTCAGGGATGTGATCATTGTAGCCAATCCGATTGCTGATTTCACATTTACCTCAGGATGTAACGGAGAGCCTGTATCTTTCATCGACCTTTCCTCAACCAACGGAGGGAATAGCCTTGTAAGCTGGTACTGGGATTTTGGTGATCCTGCATCCGGCATATTTAATAGCTCTACATTACAGAACCCTTCACACTTATTTTCTTCAGGGGGAACATTCTCTGTTTTAATGATCGTTACAAATACAGACGGTTGCACAGACACCATTACATACCCTGTTGATATTAATCCGCTCCCTGATGTTGTGATCACGACAGATTCAGATACAATTTGTGTAAACGCCATAGCTAATTTCTACGGTTCAGGCTCACCGAACATCGTTACCTGGGCATGGACCTTCGGTGATGGAGGGACCTCTGTACTTCAGAACCCACAGTACGCCTACTCTGCACCCGGTGTTTATACTGTTACCCTCACAGGCGTAGATGCTAATGGATGTGATAGCACAGCCACTCATACCATGACTGTAAATCCTTTGCCATTTGCTGACTTCAACACTTCCTCTCCATCCTGTGAAGGAACTCCAGTCGACTTTTTCGATCTGTCACTGGCACCAAACGGTTGGGTAACACAATGGCACTGGTACTTCGGTGACGGTTCTGACACGATTGTTCTCTTTCCTGATCCTCCGAATGTTACACATACATACGCAATATCAGGATCATATATCGCTTCTCTGGCAATTATTTCGAATGCGGGCTGCACTGACTCCACCACTCATGAGGTCGTAGTAAGTGTCTCCCCACAGTCAGAGTTCTCTGCAGGAGAACCCAGGTGTGAGGGCAACCTTATTCAGTTTTTTGATGAGTCACTAGGATTTGGCACGAATATACAAACATGGAGTTGGGATTTCGGTGATCCGGTTTCGGGATCTAATAACACCTCAAATCTTCAGAATCCTTACCATTTGTTCGCCAATGCCGGAATATATACTGTTTTCCTTGAAGTAATGAATTCAAATGGTTGTTTTGATTCAATATCACACCAAATAGAAATTTATCCTCCACCTCCGGTATATTTTAATGTAACACCAGTTGGAGGCGTATGTCAGAACGAAGCAGCTTATTTCAGCGTCGATCCTGATACCACCAACATTGCTACAGTGATGAGTTACTTCTGGGACTTTGATGATCCCGCTTCAGGAACCAGCGATACATCATCTCTGGCCAACCCATGGCATCTTTTCACTACTTCCGGAGTTTTCGATGTCACACTTACCATCACAGATACAGCCGGATGTGAGAATACAATAACACTTCCTGTAAATGTATTCGAAATTCCTACAGCTGATTATATCTTCAGCCCGGGCTGCTTTAATGATTCCACTTTCTTTACGGATCAATCAATACCTGGCGAAGCCATAATAAGCAGCTGGTTCTGGAAATTTAATGATCCGGGCCATGCTGCAAAACACCGGGTTTCTGTTTTCTGCCATAGATAATTATTTCGTAGAATTGACAGTTACAGACAACAATGGTTGCTCTGCCACGATCGGGCAATGGGTAGAAGTGTATGACGTTCCGCAGGCTGCTTTCACTTTTAACCAGTTTTGTGAACCCCCTGGTCTTGTCCAGTTTAATGACGAGTCAACATACGGATCAAGCGGAAGTCCGCTGCAGTCCTGGCAATGGGAATTGGACGACGGTTATTTCTCATCCGAGATCAATCCTTCATATATTTATGATAACCTGGATTCATGTTACATCGTAAGCCTTACCGTAACTGATGAAAACCTTTGTACTGATACTTATATTGATACAGTGTGTTTATTCGGCCAGGTTAGTGTTGATTTTATTGCAGATCAAGTCTGTTTCAGGGAAAGGACATTGTTCGAAGGTAGTTTCTTGCCAACCAATGATTCCATTGCAGAATGGAATTGGGACTTTGGAGACGGGTCACCTGTATTTTCTACTCCAAATGATACAGTATCCTATCTCTATTCAGCACCGGGAACCTACCTTGTATATCTGGATGCTACGGATATTTATGGCTGCTCATCCTCATCATATCATCAGGTTACCGTTGATTCATTACCAACTCCTGACTTTACTACAGATACAGCGTATTGTGACGCTCCTACATCATTCTATGATCTCTCAGTGGGCAACGGTACATTCATCCAGTCCTGGTACTGGGATTTCGGGGATCCTGGCAGTTCAAGCAATAATTCAACAGAACAATATCCGACCCATGTATACGCAGGCAGCGATAGTATTTACTATGTAACATTAATGGTGTCCAATTACCTGGGATGTTATGATTCTATTATCAAACCTGTGTATAAAGGGCCTTGTGTCGCAGCTTCCTTTGAAGCCATTGACCCACCATTCTGTTCTGCTCAACCGGTGTGTTTCGTGAACACAGCGGAATTCTACGGATCATCCGGCGGAATCTACCAATGGCAATTCATTTATGGAGATGGCAATGTTGATATATTTACTTCTGAACCGGATACCATTTGCCACGTATTTGAAGACCCCGGCACCTACACAGTCGCCTTTATTGTTTTTGCTAATGTCAATGGAAGTGCTTTTACAGATACAGCGTTTATGCAACTGGAAATCAGTCCTACACCTGTCTCTGACTTCTTATCCTTTGCTACATGTTACAATCATACTACCTTATTCGAAAGCCGTGCAGAAGGCAATGGCGGGAATGTTATCGGATGGGAATGGAATTTTGGTGACCTTAGCAATCCCGATGATACCTCAACACTGGAGAATCCGGGGTATAATTATCCGGCAGCCGGCACATATGATGTCGAATTGATCGTTACAAGTGACAACGGCTGTACAGATACACTGATGAACACCATTGATATATTTGAACCGCCAGAAGCAAATTTCAGAAATGACACTTCCTGTCTTGAGATTTCGACAGAATTCTTTGATGAATCAATCCAATCCGGTTCTGAAATCTACCAGTGGAACTGGAGTTTTGGAGATTTATTGTCAGCAAACGATACCTCTATGCTCCAAAACCCAACATATACATATAATACTATTGGGCCACATACTGTTACTTTGATCATTGAGGATATGAACCAGTGTCTCGATACCATTCAAAAAACAATTAATATCTATGATGTACCAGTAGCCAGTTTCGTTATTGTGGACAATTATGAGAATACCCAGGGACAGATCTTGCTTGAAAATACCACTATGGGAGCTGAAACGTATGAATGGGACTTTGGTAACGGAGAAACATCAGATGAATTCAGCCCGGTTGTTAAATACCTGTATGATGGGATATACATCATTGAGTTGGTGTCCTATAATGAATTTTACTGCCCCGATACAAGCATTCTCGAATACGAGATCCTCTTCAAAGGCCTTTTTATTCCGAATGCTTTTCTGCCAAAGGGCAAGCCAGAGCTAAGAGAATTCAGGCCACAGGGAATAAACATGAAGAGGTTTGAGATCGCGGTATATACACAATGGGGAAACCGTGTATGGTCTTCAACAAGATTAAATAAAAATGGTATGCCTAAGGACGGCTGGAATGGATGGAAGGATAATGACAAAGACGGTGTACTTCTTCCAATTGGAAATTATATCTGGAAGGCATCAGCAACCTTTGTTGATGGTACTATATGGCGCGGTATGCTCAATGAAGACGGAAATTACTATACATCAGGTGTCGTCACGCTCATTAGATAAAATACAATTTCCTTTTGTAAAAACCCGGCATGTGATTACATCATGCCGGGTTTTTTTATATTCATCGGAATATACTCTTATTGGTTGGATCAATGAGACTAAATTTTCAAGAACGAAGTGAATTGAAAATTCAAAGCCGAATTGATCCCCTCGAATACTCGGGGTGATTGAAAAAACAATATTCCTTTGAGATACCCCGCTGCTTGGGGCGGGGAGGTTCATTTAGTTTGATTAGTTGGATTGGTTGGATTGGTTGAGTTTAGAACAAAATTCACACCCGCCGTTCAAGCCAACTGGGGGTGTGGTCATGTTACAATGGTAATGCCGTTGAGGGTTTTACTGTTTGTTCCAAATCCGAAATCAAAAACAACATTTGATCCCGATAGGTATCCGGGATAAACAATTTCAGGATTTAATGCTTAGAATTCGTTGCTCAGGGTTAGAATGGTGAGCATTCCATTGCAGATCCACCCTTGCGATATTTGGCGGTTCCGATGGTCTTTGGCTGAAACAATCTAATGTCATCGAATTCAAACAAGAGTGTAAATTCGTGGGTTGGCCCTGTAAAAGAGTATTCAGGATAGATCACGAAATCGTAACTATACATAACTTTCATGTTTGCAACTTCAGAGAAGGGAATCTTGATACCGCCCATTATAGAAAATGTACTGTAAGTATCATATGTGAAAGCCTCGTTTTTATACCACATACCAAGGTAAATACTGGTAAAATAGAAGTTTACACCCACGGCGTACTGACTTAAAGCTGCCTGGTTCTGAAAGATAAAACCAGGATTTATCTTAAAACCGGCAGTGCGTTTATGATACCCCCTGCTTCTCTGATCTTGTTCCCAGAGCAGATCCATATGTACAACCCATTTCCGTGCTAATGGTGAGCTAACTTCATAAAATGATTCATTCGGCCTTGTCAGATGATGCCAGGCTCCACCAACCACTCCGGAAACATTGTTCCCTTTGAATTGAAACAGCAATCCGGCAGTAAAATCGGGATATGTAACTTTATCGTTGTTCGGAGCTACAAATCCTGTGGGATAAATATTACCATATCGGGGATCTAATTGATCGGGAAAAATAAGATTTTCCCAATTCAGTCTTTTCTGTACGAAAGCAGCCTGAATACCTAACTGCATAACCATGTACTCTGCAATTGGCACTCTTACGGATGGCATGACCGCGACGATAGTATGATTAACCAGACCCTGTGAAGCATTGTAATTATCAACCAGAATCCCTATACCACCGGCACCTGGCAAGTTACGTTCGGCAATATCCGCTGAAAAAGCATAGGTTTTAAAATTGGCAGGTATCTTAACCATTTGCCTGCGATAAGTAAAACGTGCCTTAAAACCAGGTGTAAGGCCAACATATGCAGGATTATAGTAAGTCGGGTTGTTGTACCACTGGGAGAAATCAAAATCCTGTGCTGTTAATCCACAGCTTATAAGAAAGTTAAAAAGAATCAAAAAAGAAATTTTGCGCTTCATAGCTGCCCCCTGATTAGAAATGATTTAGTTCTGTTTATGATCTATCGTTAATATATTGACCTATTCTTACGAATACATCCGTAATTTGTTACAAATACTGAGCGATAAAGTAGTCAAAGATAATTTTTAATTGGGATTGTGAAAATAATAAAAAAAGGCATACACTTATTAATAATGAAAATAAATTAATCATCCTATGCTTTCCCGATTATTTTATCTTTGCATATTCAGCAATCACTTACAACACATCAAGATGAAAAAATTATTATTTTCCCTACTTATTGGACTACTTGTCTCCTCAATAGTTGCCCAGGAAACAGAAAAAACCTTCACACTTGATAATGTCATAAAAAAAAATGAGTTTCGTTCACAAGGGGTTTACGGCATCAGGTCGCTTGCTAACGGCAAGTATTATACCACCCTGGAGAATGGAGATATAAATATTTACTCCTATAAAACGGGAAAATTGGCAAAAACATTAGTAAATGGCTCTGATCTTGTTCCCCGGGGCGCTGAAGAACCCATACGATTGCGCACTTACACCTTTAGCGAGGATGAGCAAAAAATACTTATCCCAACAGAAACGGAACGTATCTACAGATGGTCAGGCAAATCCAATTATTATATATGGGACCTTCAGTCAAAGAAGCTCACAGCATTATCTGATCTGGGAAAACAACAGCTCGCCCATTTCTCTCCTGATGGAAGTAAAATAGCTTTCGTCCGTGAAAATAACCTTTATTACAAGGATCTGTCAAGCGAAGAAGAAATTCAGATAACAAAAGACGGTAAAGACAGGTTCATCATTAATGGTACCACTGACTGGGTTTATGAAGAAGAATTTGGTTTTACCAAAGGATTTTTCTGGTCGCCGGATGGGTCGAAAATTGCATATTACAGTTTTAATGAAAGTAGTGTTGTTGAATACGAAATGCAGATGTGGGGAGAGCTTTATCCGGAAATGCACCGCTATAAATACCCCAAAGCTGGTGAAGAGAACTCTCTGGTAAGCATTCACATTTATGATCTTAAAAAAGAATTAAGCATTCCCGTTGATATAGGCAGTGAAACAGACCAGTATATCCCAAGGATCAAATGGACTAAAAAGGAAGGAATACTCTCCATCCAACGCATGAACCGATTGCAGAACAAACTTGAGATATTACTTGCAGATGCTGAAACAGGAATGAGCCACCTAATATATACTGAAGAGAACAAATATTATATCGACATCACTGATTACCTGATTTTTATTGATTTGGATCATTTCCTTATCACAAGTGAAGCTGACGGATACAATCACATATATTATTATGATATGCAAGGCAATCTCGTACAGCAACTCACGAAGGGGAAATGGGATGTTACAGGCCTGGAAGGATATGATCCTGTGAGAAAGCTTGTGTTTTTCGAAGCAGCTAAAACTTCTGCTCTAAACAGGGACCTTCTTACTGTAAGTCTGAAAGGAAATATAAGCATGATTTCATCGAAAGAAGGCTCGAACAGTGCCAGCTTCAGCAGTAATTTTGATTATTATATCAACACTTACACCAATGCCAATACTCCAGCCTATATTACCATGAACAAATCAAATGGCGAAGAGATCAGGGTATTGGAAGATAATCAAGCGTTAATTGATAAACTTCAGGAATATGGTTACAGTGAGAGGGAATTCCTGACTATTATAACAGAGGATAGCATAAGCCTTAATGCATGGAGTATCCTTCCGAATAATTTTGACAAAGACAAAAAATACCCTATTTTGATGTATGTTTATGGAGGCCCCGGCTCCCAAACTGTTATGAATTCCTGGGGTCGCGGAAACCTATGGTACCAGATGCTGGCCCAGAACGGAATAGTATGTATATCCGTTGACAACCGGGGAACAGGAGCCAGAGGTGAAGAGTTTAAAAAAATGACTTACCTGGAGTTAGGGAAATACGAAACCATAGATCAGATTGCTGCAGCAAAATATCTCGCTTCCCTCTCTTGGATTGATGATGAACATATCGGAATTTTCGGTTGGAGTTACGGCGGATTCATGGCAACATTATGCATGACCAAAGGTGCTGATATTTTTGACGTTGGTGTAGCGGTGGCCCCTGTCACAAACTGGAAGTATTACGATAATATCTATACAGAACGATTTATGAGGACACCTCAGGAAAACCCGGATGGTTACGAGGATAATTCACCTATAAATTTCACCGATCAGATGGAAGGCAAATTCCTTCTTATCCATGGAACTGCTGATGACAATGTGCATATTCAGAATTCTGTTGATCTGATCACAGCTCTTATAGCATCGAATAAGCAATTTGATATGCAATTTTATCCAAATAAGAACCATGGTATCTACGGAGGCAACGCCAGGTATCATCTCTATAAAAGGGTAACAGATTTCCTATATAAAAACCTCCTTAAATAATATTCGTATAATTTTGATTTCTAATAATTAAGCAGTACCTTTGCAGTCCTAAATTAAAATTTTAATCATTCGTTTAATAAGAAAGAGGTATATTTTATGATTATTATTCCCGTTAAAGAAGGCGAAAATATTGACAAGGCTCTCAAAAAATTCAAACGTAAATTTGAAAAAACTGGTGTTGTGAGAGAATTGAGAGACAGGCAAAAATTCACCAAACCCTCAATTAAAAAAAGGGAAATGAAGATGAAGGCCATTTATATCCAACAACTTAGAGACGCCGATATGGGATAATATCCTGAAAAGCAAATTTAAGAAGGAAGAAATTTTGATTCAAGTGTTTTTTATCGTATATTTGAGTCAACATTTCTTCCTTTTTTATTGATAGATGGAGCAGAACGAATTCATTAACTATATTAGCTACGAAAAAAGGTATTCTCACCACACTATCTATGCCTATCAAAAGGATCTAAATCAATTTTCAACTTACCTTATTGAACAATACCAGCTTAATGATGTTACAAAAGCAGGTCACCAGCATATCAGGTCATGGCTTGTGTATCTGATAGAAGAAGGCATATCAACACGTTCTGTTCTCAGGAAACTCAGCACATTGAAATCTTTTTACAAATACTTGCTTAGAAAGGGACAGATTGATCTCAATCCCACCCTTGTCGTCGTCCCTCCCAAGACCCCATCAAGAAACCCGGAATTTATTGATGAAGAGAACATGAATGATTTATTTGAAAAAGTAGATTTCAGCAATGATTTTTCCGGAGTTCGCGACAAGCTCATTCTGGAAGTTTTTTATGCTACCGGTATCAGATTGTCAGAACTGATAGAAATACAGGAGACTGATGTTTCATTCCATAATAACACGTTAAAAGTCCTGGGAAAAAGAAATAAAGAAAGGATTATACCGTTTACAAAAAGAATGAAAGAACAGCTTTTAATCTATTTGCAGATGAAAAACAAAAATGGATTTGAGGCAGAAAAGAGGCTGTTTGTAACTGACCGGGGGAAAAAGATGTATCCACGCATGGTTTACCGGATCGTAAATAAGTATCTGGGACTTGTAACTACCCTGACAAAAAAAAGCCCGCACATCCTGCGCCATACCTTTGCCACTCACATGCTCAACAGAGGTGCTGATCTAAACGCCATAAAAGAATTCCTGGGCCATGCCAACCTGGCCGCAACACAGATTTACACACATAATACTGTTGAAAAACTAAAAAAAATCTATCAACAGGCACACCCAAGAGCATGAAATATACAATATACAATATACAATATACAATGTAGAATGTACAATATATAATAAATGGAGGAACTCTTATGAATGTTAACATTAATGCGGTACACTTTAAGGCAGACAAAAAATTAGAAGCTTTCATTCAGCAGAAAGTTGAAAAGCTTTCAGCATTTTATGATGGAATTATTGGGAGTGAAGTTTCGTTAAAATTATCCAATAAGGGAGATCGCGACAATAAAATCACTGAGATCAGGTTGATTATCAGAGGATACGACCTATTTGCAAAAAAACAGAGCAACACCTTTGAAGAGTCCACTGACCATGCTGTTGAAGCACTGAGAAGACAATTATCAAAGTATAAAGAAAAATCGAGAAAGAAATATTAAGGATTTCTTACATTTTTTCCGGAATTACTTTGTTATTAATTATATAATTTATATTTTTGCAGACCTTTTTCAGGAAGGGTCTGTTTTTTTATTTATTGAGGGTGATAATTTGCCGATGTAGCTCAGTTGGCCAGAGCAGCTGATTTGTAATCAGCCGGCCGGGGGTTCGAATCCCTCCATCGGCTCATTAACAAGAAGTTATCCAGAATTGGGGAGATTCCAGAGCGGTCAAACGGGGCAGACTGTAAATCTGTTGGCTAAGCCTTCGGAGGTTCGAATCCTCCTCTCCCCACAAACCCTGCTGGAAAGCGTTCTTTATAGAATGTATTGCGGAAGTAGCTCATATGGTAGAGCGACAGCCTTCCAAGCTGTAGGTGGCCGGTTCGAGCCCGGTCTTCCGCTCGACGCCATTGTAGCTCAGGGGTAGAGCACTTCCTTGGTAAGGAAGAGGTCATGAGTTCAATTCTCATCAATGGCTCAATAAAATATTGAATCGTATATATTTCGTACATAATTTTTTAAATTTTAATTGATATGGCTAAAGAAAAATTTGATCGTTCCAAACCACACGTTAACATTGGTACCATTGGTCATGTTGACCATGGCAAAACCACGCTTACTGCAGCGATTACCCTGAACCTCCAGGACAAGGGTCTGGCTACATTCAAATCATTTGATGAAATTGACAATGCACCTGAAGAAAAAGCAAGAGGTATCACCATTAACACTGCTCACGTTGAGTACGAGACAGATAACAGGCACTATGCACACGTTGACTGTCCTGGTCATGCTGACTACGTGAAGAATATGGTAACCGGTGCTGCTCAGATGGACGGAGCAATCCTCGTGGTTGCCGCAGATGATGGTCCAATGCCACAGACGCGTGAGCACATCCTGCTCGCACGTCAGGTTGGTGTGCCAAAGATCGTTGTTTTTATGAACAAGGTTGATATGGTTGATGATGACGAACTGCTGGAACTGGTTGAAATGGAAATCAGGGAACTACTCGAATTCTACGAATTCGACGGAGACAATACGCCTATAATTGCCGGCTCTGCACTTGGTGCATTGAATAAGGAAGAAAAATGGGTTGAAAAAGTCATGGAACTCATGGAGGCTTGCGACACATGGATTCCGCTGCCTGACCGCGATATTGACAAACCATTCCTGATGCCTGTTGAAGATGTATTTTCGATTACAGGACGTGGAACCGTTGCTACCGGTAGAATTGAAACAGGGATAATTAATTCAGGTAATCCCGTTGACATCATTGGCATGGGTGCTGAAAAGCTGAAATCGGTTGTTACCGGTGTTGAAATGTTCCGTAAGATCCTCGATCGTGGTGAAGCAGGTGACAATGCAGGTCTTCTCCTCAGGGGTATCGACAAAAACGAGATTTCCCGTGGAATGGTAATTGCCGCTCCGGGATCCATCACACCGCATACCAATTTCAAAGCTGAGGTTTATATCCTGAAAAAAGAAGAAGGCGGACGTCACACTCCTTTCCATAACAAATATCGTCCACAGTTCTACTTCAGGACAACCGACGTAACTGGTGAGATCATCCTGCCTGATGGCGTTGAAATGGTAATGCCAGGCGATAACCTGACCATTGAAGTTCAACTGATTTCAGAAGTGGCTATGGATAAGGGTCTTCGTTTTGCTATTCGTGAAGGTGGCAGAACCGTTGGAGCCGGCCAGGTAACTGAAATCATTAAGTAACAGTATTTATGATCAACAAACACCTCCAAATGGGGGTGCTCTGTTGTATCATTTTCAGGTCTACGGGTGTAGCTCAACTGGTAGAGTAGTGGTCTCCAAAACCATTGGTTGTGGGTTCGATTCCTACCACCCGTGCAAAACAAGAAAAATAAAATGGCTAAGTTCAAATTACAAGCGTACATTGCAGATAGTTATGATGAATTGATTCATAAAGTATCATGGCCTTCCTGGAGTGAGTTGCAGAATAGCGCAATCGTGGTATCCATTGCTTCCCTAATAATCGCATTTGTCGTTTATCTGATGGATATTTCATTTCAGACATTACTCGAAAATTTTTATTCACTATTTTAAGTGTTAAAACTTTCTAATAATGTTATTAATGTCGTTTGATAATAACCAATCCCACTAACACAAATGAGTGAGCAAATAAAAAAGTGGTATGTAGTGCGGGCGATTAGTGGCAAAGAAAAAAAGGTAAAAGAATACCTTGAATACGAAATTGATCGTCTGAACTTACAGGACTATATTTCTCAGATACTGATCCCGACAGAAAAGGTTTATCAAGTAAGAAAGGGTAAAAAGATCAGTAAGGAACGAAACTATTTTCCTGGCTATGTTCTTATTGAAGCTACTCTCACAGGGGAAATTCCTTATGTTATCAGGAATATTCCCAATGTTTTGGGATTTCTGGGAACCAGAGGTGAACCGGATCCGATCCGCCCTTCAGAGGTGAACAGGATACTGGGTAAAGTTGATGAATTGGCTGAACTGGGCGAAGAAGTAAATATTCCTTTCATCATCGGAGAAACCATAAAGGTGATCGATGGCCCCTTCAACAGCTTTAGTGGTATCATTGAAGAGATTAATGAAGAAAAGAAAAAACTGAAGGTAATGGTGAAGATTTTCGGTCGTAAAACACCGCTGGAACTCGGGTTTATGCAGGTTGAAAAAGAGTAGACCTGTTTTGATTTATTATAATCCATTAAGAATACATTCAAAATGGCAAAAGAAGTTAGCGGACTTATCAAGTTGCAAATAAGAGGAGGAACTGCAAATCCATCACCTCCCATTGGTCCTGCACTTGGTGCCAAGGGCATCAATATTATGGAGTTTTGCAAGCAATTTAATGGCAGAACTCAGGACCAGATGGGCAAGGTATTGCCAGTAATTATTACGGTTTATAGGGATAAATCATTTGATTTTATCATTAAAACCCCTCCTGTTGCAGTTCAACTAATGGAAGCTGCCAAGATCAAAAAAGGCTCACCTGAGCCTAATCGCAACAAAGTGGCAACCGTTACCTGGGATCAGGTGCGTGCCATTGCAGAGGCGAAAATGGTTGATCTTAACGCTTTTAAAGTTGAATCAGCAATGAGAATGGTTGCAGGCACTGCCAGAAGTATGGGACTGAAAATTAAAGGCCCCTCCCCTTTTGTTGAACAAAAGTAATTGACTTATTTAAGTCAGTTCCTAAGTAAAAACTATTTAAACGAGTTAGCAAAAATGGCTAAACTAACGAAAAATCAGAAAGTCGCATTCGAAAAGTTTGACAGGGAAAGTATATATTCACTTGATGAAGCAGTAAAGATCGTCAAAGATATTACTACCACAAACTTTGATGCCTCTGTTGATGTAAATGTAAAACTTGGTGTTGATCCGAGAAAGGCCAACCAAATGGTCAGAGGAACCGTAACGCTTCCTCATGGAACCGGAAAGAAAGTCAGGGTGCTGGTATTATGCACTCCCGACAAGGAAGAAGAAGCAAAGACTGCCGGTGCAGACTATGTTGGACTTGACGAGTATATTGAAAAGATCAAAAAAGGATGGACAGACATTGATGTGGTAATTACCATGCCCAGTGTAATGGGAAAAGTCGGTCCTTTGGGAAGAGTACTCGGCCCAAGAGGATTAATGCCTAATCCAAAAACAGGAACAGTGACAATGGATGTTGGTAAAGCTGTGAATGATGTAAAGGCCGGAAAAATCGATTTTAAAGTTGATAAATTCGGAATTATTCATGCAGCTATCGGAAAAGTTTCCTTTGAAGAGAATAAACTTATCGATAATGCCAACGAATTGCTTCAGACCATCATCAAGTTAAAGCCTTCTGCGTCTAAAGGTACTTATATGCAAAGTGTTTACATTTCAAGTACTATGAGTGCAGGTGTGCAGGTTGAACCAAAATCCATTACCATTACTTAATCTCTTTTAAAAAGAGGCATAGAGCTATGAAAAAAGAAGAAAAAAGCTTAGTAGTTGAAGCATTGGCAGATAAGCTGAATGTCAACAATAACTTTTATTTTGCTGATATTTCAGAATTAAATGCTGAAGATACTTCAGCGCTTCGTAGATTATGCTATAAGCGTGAAGTTACCCTCACGGTCGTAAAAAACACCTTGCTTAAAAAAGCAATGGAACAGACCGATAAAGACCTGGAAGCACTTTATGACACTCTTAAAGGGCCCACGTCAATTATGTTTGCAAAATCCGGAAATGCTCCTGCAAAGCTGATCAAGGAATTCAGAAAGAAATCCAGTAAGCCTTTATTGAAAGGCGCTTACATTGAAGAAATGACATATGTAGGTGATAATCAGCTTGACTTCCTGGTTGCACTTAAATCCAAAAACGAGCTTATAGCTGATGTTATTGGATTGCTGCAATCACCAGTCACAAATGTTATGTCTGCATTGCAGTCTGGCAGGAATATCCTTTCGGGTGTTGTAAAAACACTTTCAGAGAGATCTGAATAGGAAAGTATACAATTAATATTAATATATAGAAACCATTAAAAACTGAGATAAAATGGCAGATCTTAAAAAGTTTGCAGAAGAATTAGTTAATTTGACTGTAAAAGATGTTAATGAGCTGGCGGAAATTCTTAAAGAAGAATATGGAATTGAGCCAGCTGCTGCTGCTGCAGTAGTTGCAGCACCCGGTGCAGGTGGCAGCGAAGGTGGCGATGCCGCTGAAGAACAAACCGCATTTGATGTAATTATCAAAGCACCCGGTCAGTCTAAACTGGCTGTTGTAAAACTGGTTAAAGAATTAACCAGCCTTGGCCTGAAAGAAGCAAAAGAGCTTGTTGACTCAGCTCCCAAAGCGATCAAAGAAGGCGTTACCAAAGATGAAGCAGAAGCTTTACAAAAACAATTAGAAGAGGCCGGAGCAGAGGTTGAAGTTAAAT
>JAIOSQ010000328.1 GCA_021107535.1 Bacteroidales bacterium
AATTCCTTGATCAGATCTATCATTACATCCGGGATCGGGGCATACCGGGTATGATGATTTTTTGCCACAGATCCTCTGACGATCACGACTTGTTTTTTCAGGTCAATATCGCCAATCTTAATATATGATATTTCCTTTGGGCGTAGCAAACTATGAAAGGCAAACATCATTATTCCATAATAAGGACGGTTTTTCTTGCTCAGATATTCGCTGGTTCAATATCCATTACCCTGGTCTTGGATCCGGTCTTTTTCTTTTTTAATATCGCAAAGGGATTATCTTTTATATATTGCTTCTCGATCATCCAGTTAAAGATCACCCGGCAAACGGCCAGGATATTATTGTAGCGGACTGTACCGATCTTTCTACTATCCCAGCAATGTTCCATATACTGTATCGCTTTACTCTTATCAAACGACACAACATACATATCAGGCTGATATTTTTCCCTGATAAATTTCATCAGAAAATCTATCTCCGACTGATATGTTCTTAATGTATCCTTGCGCAATCCTCTTTTATCCCGTAAAAAGGCCGTGATTACGTCCTCGATCTTATAATATTGGCGTGATGATTCAGCTTCAATGAATGGATTCCACCCATCATTAAGCTTTTTATTAATGCTGTACATCATTTGCTTTGCCCATATCCTTCTCTCCCCTTTATTCTTAATCCCACCTACACGGATACGCTTACGCCTCAGATCCCCACTCTGAGGATCTCTGGCGTAAAAAATGATTTCCCAATTTTTCGTTTCGTGAAGAGAAGCTGGTATGAAATCTACCACTTCCCTTAGTGAATAAGCTTTTTTCATTTTCTATCTGCCTGTTACCCAGGAAACGCTATCTCTGATAGAAATTTGGCGACCATATGCCGCACCTTGTAACGAGAAAACCTCGCAAGCTCCTAAATTTCAGCTCTTTAACGAGCCTTTTGCGGAGAAAGAGGGATTACTCGCTCCGCTCGTGATCCCGTTGGGGGTGGGGCATAAGCAACTGAAAACCTCCTTACAGTCGGCATTTTTATTTGTCCCCCACAGCTGTTCAAGCAAGCTTGGATGGGATTACAAGTATCGAAAAGTGAACCAGCTCACAACTCTACACTATTCACTTCAGATAGGCACTTGGCACTCGGAACTAGGCACTAGGCACTTATATATGTCCCCATGTTATATAATATACTATTTTTGGTACGGATCTGGTACACTTACTATTATTTTTAAAGCTATATATATAATTGATTATCAGTATTTAAAAATTGCACGCGAGCTTTCGATCACCATTTTTTATTGAAAGAGTGTATTTATCTTTTGATAAATTTTCCTCTTCCAATAACATCATTCTCGTTTTTCAATATTGCGATATACACTCCTGATGAATAATTTGAAATATCTATTCTTGTATTTATCTCTCCCTTTGGAATAATTATTTCATTCTGTTTTTTTCCATATAAATCGTAAACCAACATTGATTTCTCAAGATTTTTTAATTGTGAAATGTTAATCAGAATTTCCGTACTAGCAGGATTTGGATAAATAGATATGTAGTCCATTAATGTTATTTCATTAACCCATAAATCTGATGTGTCAGAAAGCATCCATAATGCCTTATTTTGACTTGTAAATGCAGCGTTAAAAAATAGTTTGTTTTTAAATGAGCAAAACTCATAAACTGTTGATAATGGATTTTCATTTATTGAATTTGGAGGTTCAATATAAAAAGTATTATCCTTCCCGTCACTTACAAATAGCTTATGTAAATGATCACTATGTTCAACTATTGTTGCATGAAAAAACAAATGACCTGCATTTTCAGTAAATAAAAAAGGGTTTGCATCCCCATAAGGATTAATATCTATAAACATTTTCGTTTGTTCTGGACTTCCGTCAGTCACCCAAAGTTCCCTGCCATGAATACCGTCATCTGCTGCGAAATATAGTTTGTCTTTGTATTTAAAGAATTGGGTTGGATTTGAATTGCTACTGGGATTGATGTCCTTAAATAGCACTGTTCCGCTTGACGTTCCATCGCTAACCCATATCTCTTCATTATGTATTCCATCAATTGCACTAAAATATATTTTATCCTGGTAAATATGAAACTGATCGGGATATGAAGATCTCCCTCCCCAGGAAGCTTGAAATGGATTAATATCTTTGACCATATATGTTCCTGAAGATGTTCCATCTGAAACCCAGAGTTCGCGACCATTAAGAGAGTCTTCTGCTCCAAAATATACTTTGCTTTGAAATTGCACGAATTTTTCCTTATCCATGAAATCCAACTTTTTAATATCTTTAATCATAAAGGTCCCATTGGTTGTCCCATCCGTAATCCATAACTTTTCATTGTGGGTTCCTGTTTCATTGGCCCAAAAAAGTAATTTGTCATATAGAGGCATCATGCAAAGAGGGCTTGCATCACCATCCAGATTAATGTCTACAAGTAAATGGGTGCCAACTTCTGTTCCATCACTTACCCAAAGTTCTCTGCCATTTATTCCGTTGTCAGCACTAAAATATAATTTGTCTCCGCAGACAGTAAGATATTTCGGTTCTGATGAACCAGTATTATTAATATCAATAAATAAGGATGTTCCTTCAAAAGTGCCATCTGTTATCCATAATTCATTTCCATTTACACCATCATCAGCACTAAAGAAAAGTCTATTGTCAAAAACAGTTAAATAATCTGGGGCAGAATAACTATTAGGATTAATGTCTATTAATAGATGTGTTCCTTCTACTGTCCCATCACATATCCACAATTCGTAATCATGTATACTATCAACAGCGCAAAAGAACAGATGATCATTAAAGGGAGTAATTTTTTGAACATATGGATCGGCTTGTGGATAAATATCAATTATTTCAAATTGGAATTGAGAAAAAAGATTCATCCATAAGTTTAATAATATTATTAAAAACAATAACCTCATGTTCAGTTGTGGTTTTATTCTTGTTAACAATAAGGAACCTCAGATAGATGTGTATTTAACAAAGTTGCAAATTAATATAATTATTCCCAACACTAAACCAAAACATTTCCTGGATAATATAAGAATAAAAGAAAAATTCAACATTTTTTGGTACGAAAATGGAACAGGGAGCCATGAAAAATATCATAACTACCTGATATGCAATTGGTTAGCGGAGAAAGAGGGATTCTCTCCTTGATTTCTCCTCTTCCTAACACATTGTTACTGTATGCCTTACAAATCCATATTTGTTATATATGTATATACTTTTGACTCGTTTTTGACTCGTTTAAATTCCATTTTTTAACTGCACTTCACCACAAACTTCGGCAATATATACAGTAGAAAAAATGCTTGTTATCATTTCTTTATAATTATTGTTTAATCCATTTTCCTGATTGTATTTTTGTGTTCTTATTTCGAATGAAATAGACATAAGTGCCAGTTAAAAGGTGTTTTGTATTTATTTGTGTGATGTGATTATTAATTGCTTGATTGATAACTAGATTACCTGTAATATCAAAAAGTTCAAAGCAATAATTTTTCAGTGTTGTTCTGATATTTATATAGTCTTTTCCTGGATTTGGATATATTAATGCGTCATAAAAATTGAGATGTGCAGGTTGATCAATTTTTACCGGGAGTCCTGTTGTATCAATTTTCACTAAGTAGGCTTTGTGCATTATAGGTAATGAATCAACATCAAAGAGGACTCCACTCATAAATACCCCGCCATCATCTGTGGCAGTGATACACTCACACCAATAATGTTTATCACCTCCTATGTATTTTTCATAAATAAGATCAAGATTTTCATCAAACATGGCGATGTAATACCAGGTTGTATCATTACTTGAATGATAAAACCCACTAAATGAGCCTCCAACGTAAATATAGGAGTTACCAACAATATCCATATTTCGATACCATGCTGAAGTAGATAAGGTATCAGGATTTGTTAAGCGTTTCATTTTTGGGATTGACAAATCATCATTGAGTAAATATGCAGTAAAATAATGTTTTAGTTCTCCACCAGAAAATACTGTTTCATCTCCTGCAGAAATAAATTTATTATCAGGCCATAATTGTGTTTCAAAGGATAAATTGTACCAATCAGGATAATTTAAGACATTCGTCTGCTCAAGGTCTTTATTGATTTCAATAATCCTATTTTCAGACACACCCTGTTGATAATGTGATCCATATGTGTGTAATAAATATACTGTAGAGTCAAAATTATATGTTAGACTCTGAATCGATCCGGCACTATCACCTGTATAGTGCCTAAAGTCGAGGCTATCACCATTTGGAGATAATCTCAACAAATACATCTCGAAGTGACTGTCAGGACTACATGCTATTAAAATGTCATTTGATTCATCTTGTAGAATTTTTCTACCAGGAGCGACATAGTTAAATCCAAAATCAAAGCTTTTTTCCCAAATGATGTTAAACTGGTAATCAATTCGGATAAAAACTTCAATTTGTCGGGTAGCTCCACTAGGTAGAAAATAATAACTCCCCCATAGCAAATATCCTCCAATTTCATCTTGTAATTCGTGTGCTAGAACAACACTAAACAGTGTGTCTTGTTTTTCAAAATTAATACTTGAAGTATCACCTTCAGAATCTATAGATAACAGTCTGGAATACCTTCTACTAATAGTGTCGTTTGTGTACTCTTTAAATATAATTGGGCCAACAAGCTCTCCAAATTGATTTTCTATAAAAGCTCCTGGACTAACTCTAACATTTGATTTTTCAAGGAGCAATTCAAATGAAACATTTTGAGCATTTAACAAATTGCATATCATGAGAAGAAATCCAATGAGCCAAGAAGTTATTTTCATGATAATTTGGTTTTATTGTGTCTGATTGAAAGCTAAAGTTAGTTATTTCCCTCACTTAACCAATACATTTATTAAAATGTTAACCAGTAATAGTATGATTCAATATTTTTTGGTACGAAAATGGAACAGGGAGCCATGAAAAACGTCATAACTCCCTGATATACAATTGGTTGGCGGAGAAAGAGGGATTCTCACCAAACTTTTTCCTCTTCCTAACACATTGTTACTGTATGCTTTACAAATCCATATTTGTTATATATGTATGTACTTTTGACTCGTTTTTGACTCGTTTTAATTCCATTTATTATCTACCCAATAGTCTTATTATCAAGCAATCAATTTCACAACTTCACATCTTTTTTTTGCGATTGTATCTCCCCCATTTCTAGTTGTGAGTCTAACAATATACAATTAATATGTTAGGAAACCGGTTTATACTAAAAATATTTACAGCCCATGGAAATTAACTTAGTATAAGCTTTTGTATCTTTGAGTAGATTACACATTAAGAATTAACCTGATCGGTAAACTTTGTTTTGAAGACATACAAACCTGAATTAAAAAAGCTTTTACAATACTATGAAAATAAAAAGTAATATAATATTGGTTTTATTATTCGCAATTACATTTTCTTCAATTTCCCAAAATGATACAAGCAATACGAATGAAGATTATTTAATAGCGATTAGTTCACTAATATCAGATGATCCTACTGTTGATAGTCTATACTTTTATAGATCATGCGCTTACTTTATGATTTCTGATAAAAGTTCAGCACTATTAGATGTTAATAAAGCAATTTCATTGAACAATAATAATAAGCAGTACTATGAATTTAAGGCTGACATTTTCTTTTCAATGGAAGAATTTGATAGCGCAAGTCATTACTATAATAAGGTTATTTCATTTGATAGTAGTCGACTCTATCTCCATGGTAAACTTATTAATTCTTATATTTCAAATGAAGATTATTTAAGTGCACTTAAAACAATTGACAGAGCTGAAAAAAGTATTCCTATTATCATTTCAGATGAACATTTTACAATGCGTATTAAGAATATTTATCGCCCTCTAGATTCAATATATTATATATCTAAGAGAATATATGAAATTGATACTACAGATATGAATGCTTTGTTTTATTATGGATTTTCAGCTTGTTTATCATATAAGAACAAAGAAGCATATGATTTGCTTATTAAATATAGAAATGGAAGTTCAATTAATAAATACAATTCATTAGCAAGTTTAATATTGGGAGCTTTATGTTTTGAAAGACAGGAGTATAAGAAAGCGTGTGCATTTATATCCGAAGCTTATTTATTAGGTGAAAAGATACCTAAAGAGCAAATGGACAATTTGATGCATAATATAAATAAACATTGGGGCTATCTTATTCCTGAGTGATTTGAATAAAGTCGTGCCTTCTCCGATTGAATAGGGATTATTCTGCCCCGTTTTTGACTCGTTTACAAAAAAAGCCAGCATAACATGCTGACTTTCAATGTTTTAAAAATTTTGCGGAGAAAGAGGGATTCGAACCCCCGGTCCGCGTAAACGGACAACGGTTTTCAAGACCGCCGCATTCGACCGCTCTGCCATTTCTCCGGGGCAAAAGTACAACTTTTTTAGAAAATCCAAAGCCCAGACTTTAAAATTCAAACTACAAAAATCAAAGTTCAAATAAATTTCAAACTACAAAAATCAAACTCCAATAAAAACCCAAATTCCAAATTCCAAATTCCAATGCGTCCGCCGTCCGCGTGTCGCCATAGCTTTAGCGGAGGCACAAGCTCTAGCGCAGGTGGAAATCCTAATTCCATCCCTAAACTAAGTACTTCAAGTACTCTAAATACTTTAAGTACTCTAAATACTTTAAGTACTTTAAATACTCTAAGTACTTAATTCACCATTAACTGATTAAGCTTTACCGTTAACTGATTCCTGCTTGACTGTGATGATATATTGCCTAAATTTGTAATGTATTCCGAAGTTTGTATTCTTCGGCAGAAAAACAGCATTAATTAACACTATGGGTCATGAAAAAATCATTATTTATTGCTATCCTCCTGATTGTATTTTCAATTTCAGGCGCCTATTCCCAGGCACTGCAGGCATTTATGTCTTATAACATTTTTAACTCCCCTGCCGACGGGCCTTATATAGAAACTTACCTGTCGGTGTTCGGGCAAAGTGTACACTACATAAAGAAAGATAACGGGAAATTTCAGGGAACCGTTGAGGTCACCATCATCTTCCGCCAGGGTGAAGAAATCGTTAATTATGATAAATATGAGGTCCTGAGCGCAGAACTCGATGATACCAGTTCATCTATCTATAATTTCCTGTCGCAGCAAAGATATCTCCTCAAAAACGGAACCTACGATATGGAGTTCATCATATCTGATAAAAATTCTGATGAGGATCCTTATATCACCACCGATCCGCTTAAGGTCGATTTTCCCGCCGACAATGCTTCCATTTCAGGCATAGAGCTTCTAAGCTCATATTCTAAGGCAGAAACACATGGCATACTTACCAAAAGTGGTTTTGACATGATTCCCTATGTTTTTAATTATTATCCGGAAAATGTGGATGAGATCACATACTATTGCGAATTCTATAATACTGACAAACAATTTGGTGAGGCAGGAAAGTTCGTATACAACTGTTACATCCAATCATTCGAAACCAAAAGCCAGATCAAGGATTACAGTCGCAGCAAGATAGGGGAAGGCAGTGTGGTTTTTCCAATCATAAAAGAAATTGACATCAGGCAACTCCCATCCGGAAACTATTTCCTGGTGATTGAACTCCGAAACCAGGAAAATGAGGTCGTCGCTAAAAAGCAAGTATTCTTCCAGAGAAGTAATCCGAGCATTCAGTTCGACACTGATAACCTGGCAGCTTTAAGTACCGACAACACTTTTGTCAGTGATATGAATGATATCGACTCCCTGCGTCTGTTTATCAAATTCTTGCTCCCGATCGCCTCAGAAATAGACCGGGTTTTTATTAGCAGACAAATGTCTGATGCTGATCTTAAAACCTTGAAACAATACTTTCTCAATTTCTGGCTGAACAGGGATTTCGCCATGCCGGAAATTGCCTGGAATCACTATCACCAGCAAGTAGATAAGGTGAATGTTGTCTATAGCACCCCGAATCGTCTTGGTTATGACACAGACAGGGGGAGGGTTTTCCTGAAATACGGGCCTCCAAATATCATCTCAGAGAGTTATAACGAGCCGGCAGCTTACCCATACGAGATCTGGCAGTATTATACACTCGGTGATGGACAAAGAAATAAGAAGTTCGTCTTTTATACGATAGATATCGTTACCAACGATTTCCAACTGCTGCATTCCGATGCCATTGGAGAAGTTGCAAATTACCGCTGGCAGGTCGAAATCTATAAAAGAACTTTCGATCCATATAGTCTGGATGTAGAACGGTACCCCGATGTGTGGGGTAGTAATGTAAACCGATACTGGGAAAACCCAAGGTAGATACTGATTTCATCTTTAGTATTTTTAGTATTAGGGAGATCCCAATCACGAATACTCGTGATGGGATCAATTCAAATTAAATTTTCAATTCACTTCGTTCTTGAAAAATTATTTTCATTGATTCAAAATTTGGAAGTATTTTTGCTCCGCTGATAAAATTATACTGATTAATAATGCGGATCGCTTTCTATATCTTTTATGCATTTGGCTGGCTGCTGTCAAAGTTGCCTTTTCGCCTGCTATATATCATCTCCGACTTTTTGTATTTCATCTTGTATTATGTTGTAGGATACCGAAAAAAAGTCAGTTATGAAAACCTGAGGAAATCTTTTCCCGAAAAGGATGAGAAATGGATACGGGCTACTGCCCGTAAATATTACAAAAACCTGGCTGACCTGTTTGTAGAAACCACCAAGTTGATGACCATCAGTAAAGATAAACTCCAAAAACGCTTTAAATATAAAAATATAGAGATCATTGATGAGTTTTTGAAGCAAAACAAAAGCATTATTATGTCGATCGGGCATTGCGGAAACTGGGAGTGGATGGGAAATACTTTTGGCCCGACATATCCCGACTTTAAAGGCTATGCAATAGTTAAGCCTCTAAATAACAAATACTTCGACGGGTATATTAACGGACTGAGAAGCCGGTTTTCCGATGACAGTACAATTTACTTTAAAGAAACTTTCCGGCAAATAATAAAACGAAAGGACATTCCCACCTTTTATGTCTTTGCTGCTGATCAAACACCAACCATGAGCGAAGCTGGATTTTGGGGTGAATTTTTTCATCAGGAAACCCCATTTTTCACAGGAATAGAAAAAATTGCGCGATCACTGGATTTTGGGGTTATCTTTATGGATATTTACAGGGAGAAAAGGGGCCATTATGTTGGAGAGATCTCCGTTATTGCTGAGAGTGCAAAAGAATCAGAAGAAAATAAGATCACAAAAGATTATATAGTCAAACTGGAGAAAGCCATCCGAAAGCGGCCGGATAACTGGTTATGGTCGCACCGGAGATGGAAACATTCCCGCCAGTAATCACTAAATAAAGATCAACTTGACCAAGACCGCAGTCGTCATATTAAACTGGAATGGGATACGCTATAAACATCTCAGCAACTTCCTTCCCAACGTACTGAAGCATAGCAGAGCAGATGCAAAAGTTATTGTTGCCGACAATCACTCCGATGATGACTCAATATCATACCTAAAAGATCATCATCCTGAGGTCAGGATCATTGAAAATCCGTCAAATTATGGCTTTGCAAGCGGGTATAACCTGGCTTTGAAACAAATAGAAGCAGAATATTATATTTTGCTGAACTCTGACATTGAAGTGAGCGAAAACTGGATCAAACCCGTTATTGATATGATGGATAATGATCCATTAATTGCAGCCTGCCAGCCCAAGATCAGAAACCAGAATGAAGGATTGCGAGATGAGTTTGAATATGCAGGTGCTGCCGGCGGCTACATTGACAAATATGGTTATCCCTTTTGTCGTGGCCGTTTGTTTCAGCACGTGGAAAAAGACCACGGGCAGTATGATGACTCACGTGAAATTTTCTGGGCAACCGGTGCCTGTATGTTTGTCAGGGCTGAATTGTACCACAAAATGGGCGGACTTGACGACGATTTCTTTGCCCATATGGAGGAAATCGATCTTTGCTGGAGGATGAAGAACCAGGGGTATAAGATCATGTATTGCGCACATTCGACTGTATTCCATGTCGGAGGGGGAACATTACCTAAAAAGTATCCCAAAAAGACTTACCTCAATTTCCGGAACAACCTTACACTACTCTTTAAAAACCTGCCCGGAAAAAGCTTGCCCAGGGTTTATATTGCCCGTATCTTCCTCGATGGCGTTGCTGCCTTCAAATTCCTTCTTCAAGGAAGCTTTATGTCATTTATTGCCGTAACCCGGGCACATATCAGTTTTCTGAGAACGTATGGAAAGACAATGAGGAAAAGGAAGATGCTGGAACAGAAACCTGTTTCGGAAATCTACAGAGGGAACATTGCATTGGATTATTTCCTCAGAAGAAAACAGTTGTTTACTGACCTGCCACAGGAGAAGTTCCGTAAGTAATACTTTCCAATGCCAGGCGGTATGAATCCAGCCCGAAGCCCGAAATACTCCCTTTTGCGTGCGCTGCGATATGAGAAATATGCCTGTAGTCTTCCCTGGCGAATATATTTGAAATATGTACCTCAAGAACTGGGGTTTCAATAGCCTTAACAGCATCTCCAATCGCTACGGACGTGTGGGTATAGCCGCCGGCATTCAGAATAATGCTATCATAGGAGAACCCGGCCTCCTGAAGTTTGTCAATGATCTCTCCCTCAATATTACTCTGAAAATGATCTATATGGTGGTCAGGATAGGATTCTCTTAGTTTCTTAAGATATTCTTCAAAACTCACTTCCCCGTAAATTGATGGTTCCCTCCTGCCAAGCAGATTTAAATTAGGACCGTTGATGATCATGATGCGCATACTGCAAATATACGAAGAAAGGTGTTGGGTGTTGGGTGTTGAGTGTTGAGTGTTGAGTTAAATTTTGAATTTTGGATTATGAATTTTGAATTAATTTCTGATTTCTGGTACATTACTGTCCGGTTAAAAAGATGAATTGCTTATCTGCTAAGTTTTATTCATTTGTATATGTGTCGCTCGACTCCGCTCGCG
>JAIOSQ010000041.1 GCA_021107535.1 Bacteroidales bacterium
CATAATCCATAATCCATAATCCATAATCCATAATCCATAATCCATAATCCATAATTCATAACCCAACTCCGAACTTCAAACCCCAAAGCATATTTTCCTTACATTTGATGCTTCAACAAAAGTATTATCAATGGAGCTGCACTGGATAGAGATCATTGTCCTTATTGTTGCCGGCCTGATGGTTGGATTCATCAATACTCTTGCCGGAGGCGGTTCTATCATATCTCTGTCTGTACTGATGGTTCTGGGATTACCTGCCAACATTGCCAATGGCACGAACAGGATTGCCATTGCTGTGCAAACATTAACGGCCAGCGGCAGTTTCAGGCAGCAAAGAGTCCTGGACACACGAAAAGGCATCACCCTGGGCATTCCTGCCTTGATTGGCTCTATAGTAGGGGCGTTTATCGCAGTTGATATCAATGAAACTTTTTTCGAAAAGTCCATCGCCGTAATCATGCTTTTGATGCTGATATTCATTCTCTATAAGCCCCAGAAATGGCTTTCCGGCAAGGAGGAACTCCTTAAGAAAAAGACAAGCATATTCCAGATCATTCTTTTTTTCCTAATTGGAATTTACGGTGGATTTATTCATATGGGGATTGGCTATTTCCTGTTAACAGCACTTGTTTTCAGTGCTGGCTACGACCTGGTGAAAGCCAATGCAGTAAAAGTTTTCATCGTGCTGCTATACACTCCCGTCGCCCTATTGATTTTCCTGCTGCACGGACAGGTAAACTGGGAATACGGCCTTACACTTACAATAGGTAATGTGGTTGGAGCCCTGGTGGCTTCCCGGCTCGCCGTTAAGAAAGGGGTGAATTTTGTCCGTTGGGTCATTGTAATTGTGATCCTGCTTACCTCAGGGCAACTATTCGGGTTATACGACATTAAAAAGCTAGCAGAATCCGTTATCCGGGAAAGCAAGCCTGTACAACAGACAGAGTGGGCGCTCGTAATACATGGAGGTGCGGGTGGGGGAACCCGGGAAAGCATCTCCCCCGAAAAGGAACAGGCCTATATTGAAGCAATTCGGCATGCTCTGGATACCGGCAGTTATATCCTCAAGAATGGCGGAAGCAGCTTGGATGCTGTTGAAACCGTGATTCGCTATATGGAAGATTGCCCACTGTTCAATGCCGGCTGTGGAGCAGTATTTACTGCGCAGGGTAATCATGAGCTTGATGCATCTATCATGGATGGCCGTGACCGGAATGCCGGAGCTGTAGCAGGGATTACCAATGTTAAACACCCCATTTCAGCCGCCCGTATGGTCATGACAGCCTCCCCACATGTGATGCTTGTCGGGGATGGCGCAGAACTTTTTGCCCGTAAGCATGGCCTGGAAATCGTGGATTCATCATGGTTCTTTACACAAAGCAGGTGGAACAGCCTGCAAAGGGCCAGGGAAAGGGAAAAAGAGAAATCCCAAAAACACGGAACAGTAGGAGCTGTGGCTGTTGATAAATACGGAAACCTTGCAGCAGGAACCAGTACAGGAGGCATGACCAATAAAATGCATGGCCGCGTGGGAGATTCACCCGTGATTGGCGCCGGAACATTTGCAGATAACAACAGCTGTGCTGTTTCCGCCACAGGACATGGAGAGTACTTCATCAGGAATGTGGTTGCTTATGATATATCCGCATTAATGGAATATGGCGGCCTCAGCCTGATTGCTGCCACTGACAGTGTAATTAATGGAAAATTGATACCCATAGGTGCTGATGGCGGTGTTATAGCCGTTGACTACTTTGGAAATATCGCGATGCCTTTTAACACATCCAGTATGATCAGAGGGTATATGAGATCAGATGGAGAATCGGGAATTTACATCTTTCAGGATGAAGATTGAAGCACGCGTCCGAAGTGTTTCTCTCAACAAATTCTAAGCACTCACGGCACAGCCATAGAAACATGTACACGCCCTTAGGACGTGATTTTTCGCAGTAAACTAAATAAATTCCGGATATATTTTTACATTCTTCATCCATTTTCTTAAATTTGCTAAAACTAAGAAATGGCAGAAACCATGAGAGAAAATAATTTCCTTTGTCCGAGATGCAGGTGCCAGCTTGTTCCCAATAAGAAGATCGTTGTACTTGCCAAACCTTCCAAAGGTCCTTCCGGCCTGCTTCTTCTAAGTCCTGAACTGGGAGAATATTCAGCAACTACCCACTCGGCTTTTAAACTTTCTGAAGGCGAAAAAGTCGACATCTTTTGTCCTGCATGCCATGCAGACCTGGGAGATTATAAAGATCATAAAAACCTGGCCAGGGTTATCATGGTCGATGACAGGGGTGAAGAATACGACATTGTCTTTTCAGAGATCATCGGTCAGAGATGCACTTATAAGGTTCAAGGAGAGGAAGTTGAATCTTTCGGAGAAGATGCTGATTTGTATACCAACTTCTGGGGAGAAGTTCCTAAATATTAAATTTACAATTCGGTTTTTACAATTTATAATGTAACGTTCGTTCTTCGTTGCTCGTTCTTCGTTGCTCGTTCTTCGTTGCTCGGTGCTCGTTGCTCGTTCTTCGGTATTCTACTGGTCTTCGTATTGCTCAACTTCATCATTAAAATAATAAAGTTCTACTCCGGCATCCC
>JAIOSQ010000231.1 GCA_021107535.1 Bacteroidales bacterium
AGGTCGCCGTAATTGATCTTTTCAATTTCAATTCCATCCTGGTCAAGCACAACAAGTGCTAAATCATCCTTATTTACAGATCCCCTGTAATCCAATAGTTCAGTCAGCTGGCTGAAGGCAGTTGTAGGTTTTGCTATTGTTATGGAAGATACCATACAAAAACAAATATATTTTTATACATGCTTGATGTATGGTAAAAACTAGCTGAAGCTGATAATTTCTATAGTGAAACTGAGAAAATCAGGAGTGAAGTGGTTTTTCCATTACCCGCGGATCCATGCTTTGAAGCTTGTTGCCCTGGCCTTACTGATGATGACATGATCAGCTGCCTGCGGACTTAGCTTTATGCTCAGCCTTTCATTAAAATAAGGATTTATTTCTTTTACGGCCTGCCTTGAGATGATGAATTGCCTGTTGGCGCGAAAATATATCTCCGGATCCAGTTGATTGGCAATATCTTCGAGATTCTGGTCAATAGTATATTTCTGATTGTTGGTAGTTATGCCGTAAATTACATCATGTTCAATAAAAAAGTAGGCCAGATCAGATACTCCAATGGGGATTAACCTGTCTTTGAATTGAACTAAAAATGACTTCTTATACTGCTTGTTTTGTCCCGATTTAATATCTTCGAGCATATTCAGGATTCTTTTTTCCCTTATACCAAGATTAAACTCCATCAACTGTTTGAACTGCCGGAGTGCATATTTTACAGATTTGATATTTACAGGTTTAAGTATGTAATCAATACTATTTACCTTAAATGCACGGATGGCATACTTATTATAAGCAGTTGCAAAAACCACCGGAAAATTCACTTTCGTTTTTTTAAAAACCTTGAAAACGATATCATCTGACAATTGAATATCGAAAAATGCAATGTCAGGTGGAGGGTTGTTTCTAATCCACTTTGTGGTTTCCTGCACGCTTTCCAGTACAGCCAGAATTGTACATTGTGGCTCCAGTTCCTCTAAAATAGCGATCAGGTTCCTGCTGGCTCCAATTTCGTCTTCAGCAATGAGAATGTTCATGGTTTGATCACGGGTAGTTTTACGATAAAATGATCTGCTTTCTGTTGTATGATGACATCTTTGTCAACCATTAGTTTATATCTCCGGATAAGATTAGGCAGTCCGATACCAAGGTTATTACTTCTATCTGTCTTCTCATGTATGTCGTTCATTATATAAATATAGTTTCTGTCGTCGTAGATTTTAATTTTCAGGGGAGCAGATTGCGATAATTCGTTATGCTTGATAGCATTTTCAATCAGGAGTTGAAAAACCATGGGAGGGATCAGTGTTGAAAGCAATTCATCAGAAATATCTATTTCTATTATAAGATTTTTGCCGAAGCGCTTTTCCAGCATATAATTATACGATTTGAGAAAGTCCAGCTCTGTCTGTACAGTCACAAGTTTTTTCTTGTCACTTTCAAGGATATATCGATAAACATTTGCAAGGTCATCGACAAATTTCAAGCCTTCTGATTTGTTTTCAAGCCTGATCAGGGAACTCAATGTGTTTAAGGTGTTGAACAGAAAATGAGGGTTTATCTGGTCCTGAAGTGTTTTTAACTGTATGTTCAGGTTTTCCTCCTTGAGTTTATAGTTTTCTATTTCAACGATCTTTGATTTTACCACAAGTTGAAGTACATATGCGATCAGAACGGCAAGTGGGTTGATCAGAATATATTTCCAAAAATAAAAGATTAAGGCGAACTTAACTCCCAAAGGATTTCCCACTGTAAATTTTGCAAAATATATAGTTGCCCATAGCATACCATAAACAAGCAGTACATTGTATATTATGAGCAGTAAAACTTTATATACTCTTTTTATTTTTTCAGGTGTGATATATTTTGCCCATTTGAAATTAAAATAAATAAAAACCAGGATGGAGATGAAGCTTTGAAAAAAATACCAGATTGAACGGCGGATAATAAACCCGGAGTTGTGAAAAGGATTCGTAGCATCCTCTGTGGCTTTAATTATACTGGAAAAAAACGGCAGGGTGCTCACCAATGCAATGATCAATGCAGAAACAACTATGAAAGTGTTTTCGTATTTCTTGAGACTAGCAATAGCCATGATATTTTATGTTAATTATGATCATATTTGTAGACTGCCTCTATAACACCGGTAAACAGGATATACCTGAATTATTAAGAGGGCATTTTACTGAAGTCCAGTATTCTTCCCCTGTTCCTTCTCTTTTCGGGGTACCTGATGGCATAGAAAACCCTTACATAATATGAAAGGAGGCCTTTGAGGTCTTTTCTTTTGACAAGGTGCTGGATCTTATCGGTTTCGTATAATTTATTGGTCATGATGATATCCCTGTCGACATTGAAACCGCCGCCCATGACTACACGCGGGCCGGCGAATTCCACCATAGCTCCTTCTTCCCCAATGATAATATCCCCCTGTGTTACATAGCTGGCATATGCTCCTCCCGTGGTGGGACCTGTAATCACTGAAAGATACAGTATACCCTCATCTTTAAGATCAAGCAGGGCCATATTCATTTTGGCCATCTGTGCCAGCGACATCGGGCCTTCATTCATGCGGGCACCTCCTGACGAACAAACGGAGATCAAAGGCTGCTTATGCTCAACTGCATAGTCGACGGCCCTTTTAAACTTTTCACCGAAAACAGCACCAAATGAACCCCCGAAAAACCTGAGGTCAGAGATCGCCAGCACGATATCCTTGCCCTTGATCTTTGCGGTTCCGCTTACCAGTGCTTCGTTGGAAAATGATTTCTCTTTGGTTTTTCCAAGACTTTCCTTATAGCTGCCGAAATTGTAGCTGTCAGCGTTCAGCATCTTTTTGAAAGAGAGATCGCCTTCTATCTCCCTGAAAGTGTTCTTGTCACAGATCTTTTCAATATGTTCTTCCACGCTGAGGTATTCTCCTTTACCGCACTTCGGACAAGCATAGAAGTTATCCTTGTATTCTTTCAGCGACACGAAACCGCATCCTCCGGCAACCCTGAAGATGTTTTTATCCGGATCCCATTGTTTTTCGCAATTGTACAGCTCTGTGTCTTCGATCCCTTCTTTTTCCAGATGGGCTTTGATCAGGTGCATGGTTTCAAAATCCTCCCGTTCTACATCAATGGTTTTTACGCGATCGGGGAACTTTCTTTTGGTTCTCCTTTTGGCCAGTTTGTCGAGATCATCGATAAATTCGCCATACTTTAAAACCTTTTCACGCCTTTTGGTTTTAAGCTTTTTTATGGTGGCAGGCCTGATCTCCTTACCACCTTTCCTGGACTTTGTTATCCACTCATTGAGTGTTTTAACCAGAGACTTTTTAATGATATTGCAGGTGAATTCGTAATCGGTTTGGGCTCCTTTTTCGGGCTCCGGCAGGATCTCATCGATCATGCCGATCTGTTGAATATGTTCCCCGCCGGGCCGAAGGAGGTTAAGGGCATCCGGCAATACTTCTTCAACATCTTCTCCGGCAGTCAGTCTTCTGTGGAAGATGATCCTGCAACAGCTTTCGGGGGCAATGACAGAATAAATGGCATTTTCGAGCATAAAGCCTTTGTCAGCCACCTGTATGGCCAGGGCACCGCCACTGCCACCTTCTCCTATCACGTAGGAAACCGTAGCTGTATTGGCATCACAGAACCTGCTGATCGCGTCTGAGATCAGGAAGGACTGTCCGCCCATTTCCGATTCCATGGAAGGGTCACCTCCATAGGTATCGATGAAGGAAACGACTGGAATATGATTCTTTTCAGCCTGCTCCAGCATCTCAAGGGCAAAGCCGAAACCTTCCGGTTTTACCATTCCGGTGGCCTTGCTTTTTTTGCCTTTTCTGGGTTTTTCCTGTCCAAGGATGATGCAATTAATTCCATTTATGGTGCCGGTGGCAGCAATGAGGGACGGGTCGGGTGAGCCATAATATATGACATCCTTGAATACACCCTTGATCACATCAGAACTTCTTATCCGGCTGGGATGCCTGACGAGGTCGTATCTTTCTTTGTAGCTTTTTGGAGGAGAGCGATCATCTTTTTTTACCATGAGTCTGTTATTAGCTTTTCAAATGACAAAAATAGG
>JAIOSQ010000111.1 GCA_021107535.1 Bacteroidales bacterium
ATGGCGCAAGCGACAAGCGGTGGAGAATACGAACCGAAATGATACATATTAAAAAATTTACTTTCAACCCTTTCCAGGTAAATACTTTTATATTATACGATGACACCAAAGAATGTGTGGTCATAGATCCGGGTTGTGAAGAAGAATTCGAATGCTGCAGCCTGCTCGATTTTATCGAAAATGAAGAATTAAAACCGGTTAAATTATTATGTACACATACTCATATAGATCATATTATGGGCAGTAATATGATAGAGGAAAGATTGGGGATCGGGCTGGAGTTACATGAAGCCGGCAAGCTGTTCCTGGAGCATGCCGTAAGCACAGCTGCCGAATACGGGCTCACCCTAAGCAAAGCCCCGAAGGCATCTCATTTTCTTAGCGATGGTGAAATAATCACATTTGGTAACAGTAAGCTGGAGGTACTCTATACTCCAGGACATGCAGACGGCAGTGTTTGTTTCCTCTGCCGCGAACAAAACTTTGTGATTGTGGGGGATGTGTTATTTAATATGAGTATCGGCAGAACTGATTTCCCGACCGGGGATTTTGATCTGCTACAAAAAAGCATTTTTGAAAAACTGTTCGTTCTCCCTGATGAAACCATCGTTTACACCGGACATGGGCCTGAAACCAGCATCGGGTATGAGAAGAACAACAATCCATTTCTGACAAGGAACGGAATTATGCATTGACCCTGGCAGCAAGTTGCTTCATATCAATATCCACCATACACTTAAAATGTCCTTTGGGACACTTCGAATAACCGATCTTGCTACAGGGACGGCAGGATAATCCTTTCACTTCAATGATTGATGATGTTCCTTCCCCTTCGGGGAGATAAGGGTACATCCCGAATCCGGGAATCGTGTTACCCCAGACGGAAAAGATCTCCTTATTAAAAGCAGCAGCGATATGCATCAATCCGGTATCATTGGTCACAATTTTAAAAGCCAGTTTGATCAAGGCGGCAGACTGATTAATATTATAAAGGCCGCAAGCATTGTACACTTTATCCCCACATTGTTCTACCACTTGCTCCGCTTTTTCCCTTTCTTCCTTTCCGCCCAATAAAACAAGCGGTTTTTCGATCAGCTTGCAAAGTTCAATAAGTTTTTCCACAGGAAGCATCTTCGTATAGTGCATTCCCCCGATCACAATTCCAATAAATCCATCGCTATGAGTTGGGGGCAGATCTGCATATTGTATGGAATCCTCCTCAGGAATGAAGTAATCAAGTCCTTTGTGATCGTTTATGATCCCCAATGAGCCAGCCGCTTCAAAATAGCGATCAACAATATGTTTAACAGGGAGTCTGTTTATCCTGAGGTTAACCAGCAGCCATTTTTCAATATTGAGTTTATCGAATGTCCCTGACGGCTTTTTCAGTGCCATTTTCACCCTGGCAGACCGCAGGTTTTTATGAAGATCAACGATATAATCGAAGCCAATGGATCTCAAAGTATTGAGCACTTCATCCAGATCATTTTTCAGGGTATGAATACGGTCAATATAAGGGTTGGCCCCGATCACCGGGAAGAATTTTTCTTTGGTCAGGTAATGGATCTCCGAATCGGGCAATTGCTGCTTTATACAACGGATAAGCGGTGTTGTAAGCACAATATCACCAATGGAACTAAAGCGTATGATCAGGAGTTTTTTCAAAAAATGTTTGCTTTGAGACCGGTCAAAAATAAGAAAAATCCGGATACTGGATACTGGATGCTGGATGCTGGATGCTGGATGCTGGATGCTGGATACTGGATACTGGATACTGGATGCTGGATGCTGATTTGAAGAAGAAGTTTCCCAACCCAACACCCACTGCGTCCGCTGTAGCAAAGCGAAGGAGGAACACCTAACACCTAACACCTTTTTATTAAATTTGCAGCATGATCCTGATTGACACACATACCCATCTATATCTTAATGCTTTTAACAATGACCGGGAAGAGGTTGTTGCGCGCGCTCTTGCAGATGGAGTAAAATATATGTTATTACCAAACATCGACAGTTCTTCCGTGAAGGGTATGCAAGCCTTATGTGATCGTTTCCCTGAGAATTGTTTCCCAATGATGGGACTGCATCCGACTTCCGTAAAGGGAAATTTCCGGGAGGAACTTAAAATGGTTGAGGATTTACTTGCAAGCAATAATTACTTTGGTGTTGGAGAAACAGGGATTGACCTCTACTGGGATAAGACCTGGTACAGGGAGCAGGTGGAGGCCTTTAACCGGCAAATCGATCTTGCAATTGCATATGACCTGCCCCTTATTATACATGCCCGGGAATCATTTACCGAAATATTCAGGGTACTTGAAAACAGGGATACCGGTGGACTTCGTGGTGTTTTTCATTGTTTCACGGGAGATGTAGGCCAGGCAAAGCACGCCACTGCCCTGGATTTCAAGCTTGGTATTGGAGGAGTACTCACTTATAAAAATTCCGGGCTGGACCAGGTGGTTTCAGAGATCGGTTTAAATGAACTGATCCTGGAAACAGATGCCCCTTATCTATCACCTGTTCCCCACCGGGGTAAAAGGAATGAAAGCGCCTACGTGCTGCATGTAGCAGAAAAACTTTCCGAAATACTGAATATTTCCATTGAGGAAGTGGCAGAGGCTACTACCCACAATGCTTCCGAACTATTTAACATGAACATATGATCATGGATAATAAAAACAAAATACTGGTGATCTATACCGGTGGTACTATCGGTATGATGATGGATAAAGAAAGTGGCACATTGCAGCCACTAGAATTTGAATATTTGTCGAAGCTCATCCCTGAACTGAATGATTGTGATTATGAACTGGATTACATTTCATTTGATCCTACGGTTGACTCCTCCAATATGAACCCGGAGCTGTGGATAAAGCTCGCCACGATCATCGAGGAGCAATATGAAGCCTTCGATGGTTTTGTTATTCTGCATGGGTCAGATACCATGTCCTATTCAGCATCTGCGCTCAGTTTTATGTTGGAAAATTTGAATAAGCCGGTGATTTTTACCGGATCACAATTACCACTTGGAGTAAATCGAACCGATGGGAAAGAGAATTTCATCACCTCTCTTGAGATCGCATCCCATCATGAAGATGATACCCCAGTTGTTCCGGAGGTGTGTATCTATTTCGAAAACCAGTTATACCGGGGAAACAGGACCTTCAAATACAATGCAGAGAACTTTGATGCTTTTCGTTCTGTAAATTATCCGGTATTGGCAGATGTTGGAGTTTATATAAAGTATAATGACAATGCCATCCGCAAGCCAAACTTCAAAAAACTGAAAGTGCATAAAAAACTGGACACCTCCGTAGCCATCCTTAAGTTGTTTCCTGGAATACAAGAGACTGTGGTAAGAAGCCTTCTTGGCATTGAGGGATTAAAAGCGATCATACTTGAATCATATGGAACCGGCAATACCCATACTGATCCCTCTTTCATCGCAGCCCTGGAACAAGCAATTGACAAAGGCCTCTTCATATTGAACATTACCCAATGTAGGGGAGGCGCGGTAGAGCATGGAAAGTACCAGACCAGCATCGCACTGGAAAAGGTGGGTGTGGTCAGCGGACTGGACATGACGCTTGAAGCTGCTGTCACCAAGCTGATGTTCCTGCTCGGCCGGGAGTACTCAGGAGCAAAATTAAAAACTGCTGTACAGTCGTCTTTAAGAGGTGAGTTAAGCAGCTTTTGACCTGATAATGGAGCATTTTGCCTTTTCTTGAATTTCAGCACGGTTTTTGTATAAAACCTCTGCAGTGAAGGCAGCATGGAACATAACTCTATGAGATCCCGTTATGCTTCGCATTCGGGATCAGTTCGACATCATGATTTTAATGCGTCTTCGACTTTTAAAATCATAGTTTTACTGATTAGAAATTTTACATTAGAATTTGTTCTATCTATTAATTTTTTATTACTTTAGCTGCCTGATTATTGGATTCGACTTTGACTTGAGATGAGATTGGAGAGGTGGCCGAGCGGTCGAAGGCGCACGCCTGGAAAGCGTGTATGCGCCGAAAGCGCATCATGGGTTCGAATCCCATTCTCTCCGCAAAATATTGCACATAAAAGAGAATAAATAAAAATAATATTAATCAACATTATCCAAAACGTAGAATTAAACAATTATTGGCTATGAAAAAATTAATTGCTTTTCTGACTATCGCAGGAATGCTCGTGTTTGCGGTTTCAACCACAATTTTCGCGCAAGATGAAGACGCTGTCGCTATAGATACGACTGTTGTTGACACAACAATCGTTGTTGAAGTTGCCCAGCCGGAATCTCCTGTTACCACACTCGAAGATGAACCTGTTGAAACCCAAGGCTTCCACCAGGTACTTAAACAACAATTCATCGAAGGTAATGCCATGTTCATGAGTTTTGTACTTCTTGCATTGATCTTCGGCCTGGCTATTTGTATTGAAAGGATCATCTACCTGAACCTTTCAACCACCAATACCAAGAAACTGCTTAATAAAGTAGAAACTGCTGTTGAAACCGGCGGCGTTGAGGCAGCCAAAGAAGTTTGCAAAGACACCCGCGGCCCTGTTGCCAGCATTTTCTTCCAGGGACTTACCAGGTATGATGACGGACTTGCCGAAGTTGAAAAGTCCATTGTAGCATACGGAAGCGTTCTCATGGGAAGGCTTGAAAGCGGATTATCATGGATCTCTCTCTTCATTGCAATAGCACCGATGCTCGGATTTATGGGTACTGTGATCGGGATGATCTCTGCTTTCGATAACATTGAAGCAGTGGGTGACATTTCACCAGCCGTTGTTGCCGGTGGTATTAAAATGGCGCTGCTAACAACTGTATTTGGTCTGATCGTTGCGATCATCCTTCAGATTTTTTACAACTATATCCTGTCCAAGGTTGACGGGCTCGTCAATGCCATGGAAGACAGCACCATTTCATTCATTGATATTCTTGCAAAGAATAAAAAATAAAACTTCATTATTATGACTGTTCTAGCATCAAAAATACTACGCATATTTCTGGGAGTGCTCCTTGCCATCTCTGCATTATTGGCGATCTTATTCTTTGTAGATGTGATCACCGATGACTTGTTTATCTACTGGGGCTACTTTCTGTTGATCTTAACTGCTGCGATCACGATCATCTTCCCCATTGTTTTTCTGATCCTGAATCCAAAGAATTCAATCAAGATCTTCATTGCACTGGGTTTGATGGTCATCATCGCCATCATTTCCTATTCGCTGTCGCAGGTGGACTTTACCGAATTTCAACTTGAAAAGCTCGAAACGACTGCTGCAACATCCAAATATGTTGGCGCAGGATTGATCTTTACGTATATCCTTGCCAGCCTTACCGTGCTTTCGATCATCTACGCCAGTATTTCAAAAATCTTTAAATAATAACAATCATGGCATCCAGAGAAGTACCTGAAATAAATGCCGGATCAATGGCAGACATCGCGTTCCTGCTGCTGATCTTTTTCCTGGTAACCACTACCATGGATGTTGATACAGGGATCACAAGGAAGTTGCCCCCTCCTGTTGAGGACGACACAAAAATAGATTACAATGAAAGGAATATATTCAAAGTGTTGGTAAGTAGCTCCGACCGTCTGATGGTGGAAGGCTCACTGTCAGATATCCGTACACTGAAAGAAGATGTCAAAGAGTTTATGACCAACCCGGGTAACAGGGAAGACCTCCCTGAAAAAGAGACCAAGTATATTGAGAACCTGGGAGATATTGAGGTGTCGAAAGGGGTTGTGTCGCTGAAAAATGACAGGGGAACATCCTATGAGATGTATATCAAAGTCCAGAATGAACTTACCACCGCATTCCGGGAACTCAGAGATGATGTCTCGATGAGATTTTATGGTGTTAAGTTCAAGAACCTTCTGAATGAGGATCGACGAAAAGCCGTGCAAAAGGCTGTACCTATGGCGATCTCCGAAGCTGAACCTGAAAATATAGGAGGAAATTAATATGGCCCGCTTTAAAAAGAAAAAATCATCAGGCATGCAAAAGATCAATACTTCGGCCCTGCCGGATATTATCTTTATGCTTCTTTTCTTCTTTATGGTCACCACCACCATGCGTGAGGTTACACCTCTTGTAATGGTTGTGGCACCGGAAGCCAGCGAGGTTCAGAAACTTGAAAAGAAATCGCTTGTAAGCTATATTTATGTTGGTGTTCCTATGAAAAAAGCAAAGTTCGGGACTGAATCCAGGATTCAGCTCAACGATGCTTTTGCCAGCACAGCTGAGATTGCGGAATTCATCGCCACGGAGAAAGAAAACCGTAGCGAGGAGGATCGTCCGTTCATGACAACCTCCATTAAAGCAGATAAAGCTACCAGGATGGGAGTTATCACTGATATCAAACAGGAACTCAGGAAGGTGGGGGCTTTCAAGATCAACTACTCATCAAGAAAAGTAGCAAAAATAAAATATTAATATTTTCAAGCCAAAATATTCGGGAAGCATCAATCAAGGGTGCTTCCCTTTTTTTTTGCCTCGGAATACCATATTACTGCAGTCATTGTTATCACCATGACCAGGCTGGCGATGATCACGGAAGTCTGCCCGACTTCCCCGAAGGAGGAAGCATCTGTTTTTATACTGCCCCTGGCATACATCCATGCTGCCAATACAGCAATCCCATTGTTGAAGAAATGAACGAGTATGGGAACCCAGATCGAGCGCGTCCAGACGAAAAGATATCCCAGGAAAAGCCCGAGAATAAGTCGGGGAAGGAATCCATAAAACTGCAGATGCAGTGCACTGAAAAGGATAGCGGAAATGATCACGGCAAGATGTACATTTTTTGTCAACTCACGAAAAAGCCGTAATAATACAGCACGGAAGAGCAGCTCCTCTCCTATTGCCGGTAAAATGGCAATCATCAGCATATTTACCATCAGGCCGGAGATACTGCCTGTGCCAAGGAAAAGATCCGTTAATTCCCTGGCCTGCTCTTCGCTATGCTTCATCCAATCCTCTACCCCTGACATCCACTCCGGAAGGCTCATCATCTTATTGATGTCAACTACCCAGTGCAGGAAAGGCAGTATCACCACAATCACCGCAATACCTGTAAGTGTGCTGACAAGTGCCGGATTACGGTGAAGCCTTAAATACTGCCAGGGCTTCCTGCTAACAAGGTAGGCAAAGATCAATGGAGGAAATACGAACAGACCCAGTGTGTTAACAATTTGAAGGTATTTGAGCATAGGCAGGAGTGCGGGATCAGAAAATGACAAGCTCTCACTCAGATAATCCATCATATCACCACCGTAAAGCAAAAAACCCAGTACAATGCTTATGATCAAGGTAAACAGGAGACTGAGAAGGATGATAAGAAGAACACTCAGCAGTTTAAGCGTTGATGAGGTTCTGTATAGTAATGGCTCTTTGATGAGCATGGGCTACGGTTTAGTTATGGAAGCGTAAAAGTAGTAATTTTGCGAAAGAGAACAAGAAAGGAAGACCGAAGACCGAAGACCGAAGACCGAAGACCGAAGACCGAAGACCGAAGACCGAAGACCGAAGACCGAAGACCGAGCAACGAGCAACGAGTAACGAAGCAGAAACCAGGAACCAGAAGCCAGTAGCATTGAAAATCGGGAATATAGCATTTGAGGTGTATCCGTTGATGCTGGCACCTTTGGAGGCTATCACAGCTCTGCATTTCCGTTTGATCTGCAAGCGCCTGGGAGCGGACCTGATGTATACCGAATTCATTTCTTCCGAATGCTTGATCAGGAATGCAGGGAAAAGTGTGGTAAAACTTGAACTCGAAGAAGAGGAACGTCCTGACGGCATACAGATCTTCGGTCATGATACAGACAGCATGAGATGGGCTACAGAGATTGCTGAGCAGGCCAATCCTAACCTGATCGATATTAACTTCGGCTGTCCTGTACTAAAGGTTATC
>JAIOSQ010000057.1 GCA_021107535.1 Bacteroidales bacterium
ACACACGGTTTTGATAGGTGGATTGATACGACATTTCATTTACCGTGAAAATATCCGGTTTCACATAGCCGAGAATAGTCCGCAGATATGCATCTTTCAGGTCAGGATTGTTGTTCGTTATATTACAAAAACCTGTATTCTGCCCGTAATACAGAAGGTTGTAATGCATCACTTTCAGGGTATCCTGGGCAGTCAGAAAATTCAGGCTAAAAAGGAAGAGGAAGAGGTATATTATTCGCATACTGCGAATTTAAAATTTATTCCGATTAGTTTTGAGTTTTAAGTTTTGAATTAATGCCAAAACTTCGTTTCTACAATGAACCTCCCCGCTGCAAGCAGCAGAAAAGATTTCGTCAATAAGATGTCAATTGCCTCCAAAGAGGCCAGAGAATCTTATTACTGGTTAAAACTACTTAAAGAAGGTCAAATGGTAAATCCCGGAGTTGATGATCACATTGAAGATATCCGGAATATTATTAATGTATTAACCGCAATTGTAAAAACAACGAAGAGAAGTCTCATGGAGCAAGGATAACTCAAAACTTAAAACTCAAAACTCAAAACTCCCGAAGGGATAAGTCCTTATTTATGTACCTTGCGAACAAAATCATCCACCTCCGGCACCCCACCCTGATAAACCAGGTACCCGTTATAAGGTTCCCTCGAGGTGATCTCGTCATTGATAGGGGTGAGCATCATCTTTTTCACTTCTTCCGGGTCGTCGGTTTGGCCGAGGATCCAGCTGAGTTTTACCCAGGCCACTTCGGGCAGCATGTTGCCTGCGGGAATAATGCCTTTGGCCATCATGTCGCGGCCGGTATCGTATACAAACATGTGCACATATCCCCAGATGGTTTGCAGGGTCATATACATGTGCACCCCTTTGGCGTGGGCCCTTTCGATGGCCGGATATAATTCCTTGTTTACGTGGCCCAGGCCGGTACCCACGATAATGATTCCTTTGTAGCCGGCATCCACCAGCGCATCCAGTGTATCGGGTTTCATGCCCGGATAATAATACATCATGGTCACCTCATCACTAAAATAAGGCAGGATGGTCACATTGCGGTCATTCCGGCGGCGTTTGTATTCCTTATGTATGGGCATGATCTCCTTGCGGTTGATCCTCGCCAGTGGGGTATCGCCTATGGTCCTGAAGGTGGAACGGTAGGATGAATGCATCTTCCGCACCCTGGTCCCTTTATGCAGCAGTCCGTATTCATCGGAGGTCGGGCCGAACATACACACCATTACCTCTGCGATGTCGGAATGTCCTGCTGCTTTCATGGCATGCATCAGGTTGAGGGCCGCATCGGAGCTGGGCCTGTCCGACGATCGTTGTGAACCTACAAGCACAATCGGAACCGGCGAATTTTGTACCATAAAGGTGAGTGCTGCTCCCGTATGATGCAGGGTATCGGTTCCGTGCCCGATCACAATGCCGTCGATGCCATTCTCGATCTCTTTCCCAATGGCCACAGCAAGCTTTTTATATTGCATAGGGCCCATGTTCTCACTGAACACGGCGAAGACCTTCTCGGTATCCAGGTTACAGATATCGGCAAGTTCGGGTACGGCACCATACAGTTCTCCTGGAGAGAATGCCGGGATCACGGCCCCGGTGCGGTAGTCGAGACGGGAAGCGATGGTTCCTCCTGTTCCAAAAAGTTTTACATGAGGCAGGCCGGGGGTCACCGGAAATTGCTTTTCGGGGATCTTATAACTCGCCTTTTTGTATCCTGTCTCTTTCATGGAGGTGATGGTGCTGATATCTACACCGACATTATAGCCTGTAGGAATTTTCAATACGATATGCTGGTCGTCGTCGTTCTCAGCCCTGGGCAATACCGTACCTGTAAAAGCACCGCGTGTGGTTTCCACCACTGCCTGTCCCCATACACGGGTATTGAACTTTTTAAGCACTTCCAGTGCATCTCCTTTATAACCTTGAAAAAAATCATTACTCATGATCCTGGTTTTTATGCTGTAATTTCTTAATTATTTTCCAATCAAAAGTATGAAACCTCAGGGTAAACCCTGAACCCATCATTTCGGAGTAGAACCCCGAGTAATTAAATCAGTCTTCTTGTCCGCCGAAGCGGAACGCGAAGGAGGATTAACATGTACATACAGTGCTTTCATGCTTGTATTGCCAAGGGCGATCCTGCGAAGTTCACCCATGATCCAGTCGCATTCATCTTCCTTTTTGTCGGAGTGGCGGATCTCGTTGAACTTATCACGCAAAAACGGGATCCTTGCAATGATCTCATTCTCCGGTACCTTTTTAAAATTTATTACGGTCAGCACGGAGTCGAAATCCATTTTAGGATGTTCGTAGATCACCGGGAGCATATAATCTGCCAGCTCCATATCAAGCCCCTCATCAAGCAAATATTTAAACATGGAATAGATCAGTTCATAATCAAAAGCTTCCGCAGGGGTAAAATGCCCTTCAACAAATTTGAGGCGGTGGCCGAAGAAAGTGCCTATCATGGAAGGTTTCAGTTTCAGCTCTTTGATGATCTTTTCTATCAGCAGGAAGTAATTCTTGCTGAAGATGTAAGTATAGGTGTCTTCCGGGATGTTCCACTTTTTGAGCTGGCGATAGCGCACAATGATATCCGTAGGAAGATTTTTACTGAGTTCTTCGATAGTATCATTCGAAAGTGGTTTTGGAGGTGTGTCGGTATCGGGATACATCCTGTCGGCACCCGGAAGCACCCGTTCAAAGATCGTTGTTCCGTTCTCAAATGATTTCCGGGTTTCGTTGGGCACGACCTCAAAGGCCATCCGGCATCTTTCTTCAATCGTTTCCAGGGCAGTTTTGATATCATCTTCCGGGCCCCAGAAAACCAATTGAGCATCTTCCTCCCCAGCTTTTAATAGTTTTTTGATCTTGTTCCAGTCCGCAGCAGAGATCTGATTTTCGAAAGCCTCGCTATGGGTCATGTTTGGTTTCTCGAGGCAGGCGATCACCTTCAAACGATCCGTGATCTCGTCGGCAAACATTTTTCCCGGCTGGGTAAAATGCGATAGGATCCCATGAAATCCCGGCAGGTTTACCCCCACGATATGATAATGCTTTTCCTGGGCTTCTTTCAGTGGAGTGTAGCTGAATTTGTAAGCGTGGAAGTTCAATTTTTTTGATTGCATCTTCCATGAAGAAGAATTCTGAAAGCGTTCATGAAGGAGCTCCTTTACATGCAGCAAGGCC
>JAIOSQ010000167.1 GCA_021107535.1 Bacteroidales bacterium
AACCGGTCCGGCAGCGCGATAGGGTTGAGCATCATTTGCCCTCATTCCATATCCTCTCCTCAGGTTGAAGATCCTCTGGAAGTTGTATACACGCTCCGATTGCCTGATCATCTCTTCCTTGCTGAAAGGCTTACCTGTGACAGCCGTATAAATGGTAACATAATTGTCAACATGCTCAGGCACTTTTGCAGGTTCATCGGTTTCAGCATTATTCTCAGGCTCCACATCATTCCAGGGAAGCTTGCAAAGGCCAACCAGGCCGAACCAGGTACGGAACATGGGGAAATAATGCAATGCTTCTGCTTTATCCTCGAATGTAGGGATCTGGTTATTTACCATGTCCATGAATATCAGCCAGGCTTCATCATGTTGCGGGCCTTTGTTGGTCATGGCAAAGCCACCTTGCTGAGCCAGCGATTCTTTTGAAACGTATTCTGAGTACTCCAGGCCTTTGTTTTCCATTCCGATATCCTGCAGAAAATCAGGATCACCCCAGCCTTTTTCAATAAATATCTTTTTCATTTTGCGGGTTGCCTGTCCGGCAACCAGTCCGAATCCTTCACCTTTTGCCAGCAGGTGCAAGAGTTCCATAGCTGAATCGGCATTACCGAAATTCAATTTCAGGCCTCCGGTACGCTCTTCATTTAATATGCCATTCTCATAACATTCCATAACAAATGCCAGCAGTGTGCCCCAGGTGATGGTGCAAATGCCGTAAGTATCGCAGTAGAAGTTGGCTTCAATAATATAATCAGGGTTGAAAATACCACAATTTGAGCCCAGGCCGCCGGCGTTTTCGTATTCCGGCCCGTCAACAATCACCTTTTGTCCGGCATAGGGACCCGTCCTGACAAGGTATTCGTCCACACCTTTGGAACAGGCCATGTTGCATCCGATCCAGCATCCGTCGGGAATACCCTGTGTAAACCGTGCTTTCCATACATCCCCATGGATGGCATCGGCTTCAGGATGACTTCCGAATTTATAATTATGCACCGGAAGAAGGTCATAGTCATTCATGATGTTGACGAGATGGGCAGTACCTTTGGTCCTCATTTCTGCCTGGTCATCGTCCAGGTCACGCATCTCTTTATTAAAGATTTTACCCCTTTCTATGATGGCCTGGAGATCCTTTACATCATTCAGGTTCCCTTTTACACCAGGGATCTTACAAACAATGGCCTTGATCTTTTTATTACGGAAAACGGTACCTATTCCACCACGGCCGGCTTGTTTCATTCTTACTTTCTTGCGCTTTGGATCATAAAAGCTGAAATTCAGCATGCCAAAGACCGAATGCTCTGCAGCCTCACCGGTGGAAACAACTGCAATGTTCTTCTTATCCTTGTCATCATCAGCGAACATGCCGGTGAGGATATCAACCAATTCATGACTATCCATAGGCTCCAGCGGAGCTTCGAAGATCTCAACCGTGTGATTGATACCGTCAATATATATCATGATATCATTTTTGGATTTTCCCTGCAATTCGAGGGCATCAAAGCCTGAAAATTTGAGAAATGGACCAAAAAACCCACCTACATTGCTGTCGATCGGAATATTTGTCTGAGGGGAGATGGAAACACAGATCGATTTTCCTGCGCCTGAATACTGGGTAATTCCTCCGATAGGGCCGGAGCAGATGTTGATCTCATTTTCGGGATCATCCCATTTGGTGTCAGGCCTGGTGGCATCCCACAGAAGCCTCAGCCCATAACCTTTCCCACCAATGAACTTTTCCTTCATCTTTGCAGGAACCGGTTTTTCCCTGATCTCATTATCAGAAATGTTAATGTATAAAACCTTATCGGTATATCCCCGGTGGAGGGGTTTCCATTCATACGACCACTGCTTCAGTGTTTTGTGAGCGTTTTTCATTTCCTCTATATTCATATTCCAGACTGTTTTAATTTGAATTAGAAATCCACCTTCTTTGATGGTGATTATGTCTTTTTTTATAATACATGAGAGATGTTATTGGAATATTGGAAAATTGGAATATTGCAAGCAATTAATATGTATTTCTTTCCATTTTTCCATCATTCCAATCTTCCTCCCATCAAGCGCCCAATGGGTGCAATTCAAAGCCACATTCTTAGATGGTGGCTTTTTACTGATTTGCATTACATTAGAGAACAACAAAAATATTAATTTAAAACAATCTGCATCATTTTTCATGCACCAAAAAAACTGATATGAAAAGAAATGCATAACGGTCTAAGCGCAACAAACCCTTAGCATATACTTGTTTACACTTAATTTAGAACTAAAATAAATTAGTTGGTAAGACCTCTGGTAAGACCTCACAGGTCCTCCGACCTGTGAGCTAGGGCAGTTTTTTGCAGCCCTATCCTCGGTACGATGATCACATTGCGCGCTTGCATCAACGGGGCTATATTTCTTTCAATATACATTTGTACATATTTGAACTACAACTTCAATATTGTACAAGTATAATACTTTTATGATTTAATCTTAATTTATGAATAAACATGATTTATCTGATATAATAACTTCCACTTTACTAATATTTGAGTTATTTATTTATTGATTTGTATTGGCACCAATGATATTTTTTTCAGTATTAGTGCCTAAACAATTATTATCATATTTAACTGTTCCTTTCTCTTCACCCTTTTGCGTATATTTTAACTTTATTGCAACTTTACTCTGTTTTCCATTATCTCCAGGGTGTTTATTATCATTACACAATATTACAAAGGAAATATCCCCAAATCCTTCTCCATCTTCAATTGTACCTTTTAGACTGGCTGTTCCATCTCCGTTATCAGTAAGTTTAATATTGTGAGGAAGGATGATAGAATAGATTTCTACTGGGTCACATTCTGAATCATTTGTGGTAATTGTTCCTGACCATTCTTCTCCTGGGCCGACATTAGTTTTTCCACTAAATGCGATTGTGGGACGATAATTACAGTTTTCCGGGCTTCCTTTTGGCGTAGCTTTTAGATGATAAACTTTCTTTTCGTAAGTATAAAAAACATGAACATTGTTTTTATTGTCAATTACCATGTCAATAAAAGAAGCCCCAGTATTGTTGTCTTCATATAATTGTTCCCACTTTTGTACACATTCACACGATTTGGCATATAGATGAAGTCTATTGCCGGCGAATGCTATATAGGTTTTATTGTTGTTATCAATTCCAATAGCCGGACGTCTTTTATGTACATTATCAGGAATACTTTGATCAATTGCCCAAGCACCTTTTCCACATTTGCTTTTCGACATCACATCCAAACCATGATATTTATAATCATGTTCTGCAAAATATTCGTAGAAAGCAAAACTGGGGCTACCGTTAGGGGATAAACAAAGAGACGTTTCAAATTTCTGGGTATTAATTTCTGAATTATCGAAATAAAATAACTCGTCTATATTCCATTGTCCGCTTGATATATGTTTATCAGCAAAATGTAAATGATTCGAACCTCCAAGGCTTACATGCACTTTATCACCATAAGATGCAATTGATGGATCCTCTCCATAAGCAAATTCGTTAATAACACCAGGAATTATCATCTTGCTTTCCCATTTTCCCGAAAAAGATTTATAAAAATAAACGGCAGACTGATCATGGGTTTTATCTGATTTATCGGTATAATCTGCTTGGCAAATTATATGTAAACCGCCATTTTTATCAGTACACATATCTGTATATTTTCCATAAACTCGAAATTTTTGCAAGTGAGAAGTTTCTTTTGAACTTGAAAATTTCCATTCGGTATCTGATACGTGTTTTGTAGTATAAACAAGATTGCTTTTATACCTGCCAAACATAACAATACTAATATTGTCTTTGTTATCAATGGCAATATTTGGGAAAGAAGAAAGTTTAGAAATTTCGTTATAATTATCATTAAAGTATTCAAGTGGCTGGGATTTCCA
>JAIOSQ010000015.1 GCA_021107535.1 Bacteroidales bacterium
ACTCATGAACTTTATTGACGAATTACGCTGGCGGGGGATGATCCACGATATGACCCCGGGGACGGAAAAACAACTGGAAAAGGAGATGACTTCTGCCTACGTAGGGATAGATCCAACAGCAGACTCTTTGCATATCGGCCACCTGGTATCCATCATGATGCTGAAGCATTTTCAACTGGCAGGCCATAAACCTATTGCATTGGTAGGCGGTGCCACCGGCATGGTCGGTGATCCTTCAGGCAAATCGCAGGAAAGAAACCTGCTGGATGAAGAAACCATTCGCCACAACCAGGAATGCCTGAAAAAACAGCTGATCAAGTTCCTTGATTTCGATTGCGGTGATAATTCAGCCGAGCTGGTCAACAATTATGACTGGATGAAGGAATTCAGCTTTCTGGATTTTGTACGGGAAGTGGGGAAGCACATCACAGTGAGTTATATGATGGCTAAGGACTCCGTGAAAACCCGCCTGGACACAGGCTTGTCATTTACCGAATTTTCATATCAACTGGTTCAGGGATACGACTTTCTTTTCTTGTTTGAAAATCATAATTGTCGCTTGCAGATGGGTGGTTCCGACCAATGGGGAAACATTATCACCGGTACAGAGCTTATCAGAAGAAAAGATGGCGGTGAAGCATACGCCCTCACCTGTCCGCTGATCACAAAGGCTGATGGAGGTAAGTTTGGAAAGACGGAAGAGGGCAATGTCTGGCTTGACCCCGAAAAAACATCCCCGTATAAATTCTACCAATTCTGGCTCAACGCATCCGATGACGATGCAAGAAAATGGATCCGTATTTTTACCCTCAATTCAATGGAAGAGATCCGGGCCCTTGAGAAAGAACATGATGAGGCACCCCATCAGCGGCCGCTGCAGAAAGCCCTTGCCAGGGAATTAAGCATCCGCGTTCACTCACTTGAAGATTATGAGGCTGCCGTGGAAGCCTCACAGATCCTTTTTGGAAAAGGCACCACGGAAACCCTCAGGAAATTGTCAGAAGACATGCTGCTCAGTGTTTTTGAAGGTGTCCCACAGAGCGAAGTTCCTTCTGATATCATCAAATCCGGCACCGGCATCATTGAATTCCTCTCCGAGTCAACCGATATCTTTTCTTCAAAGGGCGAAGCCCGCCGGATGATCAAAGATAATGGTGTTTCTGTGAATAAGCAGAAAGTAAAGGATGACTTTGTCGTATCAGAAAAAGACCTATTGAATGGCAAGTATATTCTTATCCAAAAAGGCAAGAAAAATTACTTTCTCGTGAGAATAGTTTAAACAAACTATTCTTACTTCGAGTTCCTAGTTCCTGGTGCCGAGTGGCTAGTGCCTATCTGAAGTTTATAGTGAATAAAGTATAAATTTTGTGATTTCAGGTGTGACATTTTAGGGTTTTGGGTATTAATTAGTATGAACCCGAAACACAAACATGCTAATTTAGAGGATCGCCTCATCGCTTTTGGAGTCGGAATTGTTAACCTGGGCTATAAGCTTCAAAGACAAAAAGAACTCAAACCTATTTCAGATCAAATTCTCAGATCCGGAGTATCACCGGCATTGAACTACGGAGAAGCACTTCATTCAGAGTCAAGAAAGGATTTTATTCATAAAATGAAGATAGTCCTAAAGGAGCTTCATGAAACACTAATCTCTTTAAAAATATTAAGTGCTCTCAGAAGTAATCCGGATACGGATGAGGTTCAAAAACTGAAGAAAGAAAATAATGAACTAGTCGCAATATTTGTTAGCAGCGTCAAAACAGCTCAAAAAAACTCGATTATGAAAAAAGCAGAATAGAGCAGCAGTTCAACAATTATAAACTCTAAACTCCAATTAGGCACTAGCCACTCGGCACCAGGAATTAGGCACTCACAAAGACCAATCCGTACCTTCCTTGGTATCTTTAAGAGTAACTCCCATAGCTGTTAAATCATCACGGATTTTATCCGCAGTTGCAAAGTCCTTGTTCGCTTTCGCCTGCTGTCGAAGAGTTATTAAAGTATCAATCAGCTTGCTGCTCAATCCCTCATCATCACCACCTTCTTCTACCTCATCTTTAAAGCCAAGGATATCGACCACAAAAGTCATAAAAAGCTCTTTCAGGGTTTTCAGGTTCTCTTCATCAATCTTCATCTTTCCGTCATGGATGGAATTGATGATCTTAACACCATCAAAGAGTTGTGCGATCAGGATGGGGCTGTTAAAGTCATCGTTCATGGCCTCATAGCACCTGTTCCTCAGGTCGCCAATGTTTACAGACTCATCAGCTTTTGCATTTGCCTGCAGCTTATCCAGTATTTGCATGGCCGACATCATTCTCTTAAAACCTTTTTCTGCAGCCTGCAGGGCTTCGTTGGAAAAGTCGAGGGTGCTTCGATACTGGGCCTGCATGATAAAAAAGCGAATAGACATCGGGCTGTATGCCTGTGTAAGCAAGGGATGTTCACCGGTGAAAAACTCTTCGAGGGAAACGGCATTGCCCAGTGACTTACCCATCTTCTGCCCGTTGAGTGTGATCATATTGTTATGCATCCAGTAACGGACCGGCATCTTTCCATTGGCAGCTACACTTTGAGCAATTTCGGATTCATGGTGAGGGAAAAGCAGGTCCATCCCACCTCCGTGGATATCAAATTGTTCACCCAGGTATCTTGTGCCCATGGCAGAACATTCCATATGCCATCCGGGAAATCCGTCGCTCCATTCGGAGGGCCAGCGCATGATATGTTCAGGGGCAGCTTTTTTCCAGAGTGCGAAGTCAAAACTGTTCTTTTTTTCAACCTGCCCGTCGAGCTCACGCGTGGAGGCCTTCAGCTCCTCCACTTTTCTTCCGGAAAGGATACCATAGTGATGATTTTCATTATATTTCTCTACATCAAAATAGACTGAACCGGCTGACTCATAAGCATATCCTGAATCCAGGATCTTTTTGACCATGCTCATCTGTTCGATAATATGTCCCGAAGCATTGGGTTCGATAGACGGATTCAACACATTGAGCCTCGTCATGGCAGCATGGTAGCTGTTGGTATAATACTGTACCACCTCCATAGGTTCCAGCTCTTCAAGTCTGGCTTTCTTTGCGATCTTGTCTTCACCTTCATCGGCATCGTTTTCCAGGTGCCCCACATCGGTGATATTTCTCACATACCTGACCTTATAATCGAGGTGTTGCAGGTAACGGAACACCAGGTCGAAGGTGATGGCAGGCCTGGCATGCCCAAGATGCGGATCGCCGTATACCGTAGGCCCGCACACATACATTCCTACATGGGGAGGGCTTAGCGGTTCGAAGAGCTCTTTCTTTTTGCTGAGGGTATTGAATAGGTGTAGTTTGTTCTCCATTGTTTTAATGCTTGCTTCGCAAAGGTAAAGAAAAACGAACAAAAAAGACCCGGCCTGTGTGGGGCCGGGTCAAACCGGAATGTGCATGTTCTCGATTATTTGAGAACACCCAGCTCTTTGCCGACCTTGGTAAAGGCCGTGATACATTTGTCGAGATGCTCCCTTTCCTGTCCTGCGGACAGCTGAACGCGGATCCTGGCTTCACCCCTGGGAACAACCGGGAAATAAAACCCAATGACATAAATTCCTTCTTCGAGCAGTTTGGCTGCCATCACCTGTGAAAGCTTGGCATCGTACAACATCACCGCACAGATGGCTGATTTGGTAGGCTTGATGTCGAAACCTGCGGCCAGCATCTTTTCAACAAAATATTCTGTATTTTCATGCAGTTTATCCTGCAGCTCAGAAGTTTCTGCCATCATATCAAACATGGCGATACCGGCATTGGCTACCATGGGAGGGATGGAGTTAGAGAACAGATAGGGACGTGAACGCTGGCGCAGTATTTCAATGATCTCTTTCTTTCCTGTAGTAAAACCTCCGATGGCACCACCAAAGGCCTTGCCCAGTGTTCCGGTAATAATGTCAACTTCTCCACGGATGTTGAAATATTCGGTCACACCGCGGCCGGTTTTACCGACAACACCTGCTGAATGGCATTCATCCACCATGATCATAGCATCGTATTTTTTAGCCAGCTCATTGATCTTGTCTAATGGGGCCACGTTTCCGTCCATAGAGAAAACACCATCGGTGACAATGATCTTGAAGCGTGCATCTTTAGCCTCAATAAGCTTTGCTTCCAGGTCTTCCATGTCAGCATTTTTGTAACGGAAGCGCTGTGCCTTGCAAAGCCTGACGCCATCGATAATGGAAGCATGGTTGAGGGAATCGGAAAGAATAGCATCTTCCTGGCTGAGCAAGGGTTCAAACAATCCACCATTGGCATCAAAGCAAGCTGCATAGAGGATGGTATCTTCGGTACCAAAGAACTCAGCGATCTTCGCTTCAAGGGTTTTATGCAGATCCTGTGTTCCACAGATGAAACGAACCGAGGACATTCCGTATCCGTGGGTTTCAAGTGCTTCTTTGGCTGCAGCAACCAGCTTGGGATGATTTGACAGCCCAAGATAATTATTCGCACAAAAGTTCAGCACATCCTGACCGGTGTTGACCTTGATTTCCGCTTTCTGTGGTGAGACGATGATCCGTTCAGCTTTATACAAGCCTGCTTCTCTTATGTTCTTCAGTTCTTCCTGAAGATGATCTTTCATTTTTCCGTACATAACTGATCTGATTTATATGATGAGTACTGTTTATTTTTTAACAGGGACTGCAAATATATAATATAATTCAGAAACTGGTTTGTGGATTGGGTCTAAATAAGAAGACAGTAGTCAGAAGACAGTAGTCAGAAGACAGTAGTCAGAAGACAGTAGTCAGAAGACAGTAGTCAGAAGACAGTAGTCAGAAGTCAGGAGTCAGAACCAGCAACCAGTATCCAGCATCCAGCATCCAGTATCATTCTCAAAAGCAAGCAAAGGATTATTATAACATTGAAATATTTCCTTATTTTTGTCAGCCCTTAATGTTAAAAGAATAGCAAAACAAAAACCAAAACATATGAAAAATATTTTGATTATCGGAACAGCCGGACAGATCGGGTCTGAACTCACCATGCGATTGCGCAGTATCTATGGCAATAACAATGTTATTGCGGGATTTCGCAAAACCATGCCATCACAGGACGTGCTTGAGTCAGGCCCTAAGGAAATGGTGGATGCCACCATGCCGGAACGTATCGTTGAGGTTGTTAAAAAGTACAATATCGATACGATCTATAACCTGGCAGCCTTACTTTCTGCTGTTGCAGAGGAGAGACCCCAGGCTGCATGGAATGTAGGTGTAAATGGTGTCTACAATGTATTGGAAGTAGCCAGGGAACACGGCTGTGCCGTTTTCTTTCCCAGCTCCATCGGTGCTTTTGGCCCGAGCACTCCACTGGATGATACGCCACAGGATACCATACAGCGCCCCAATACCATGTATGGTGTGACCAAGGTAGCCGGTGAGCTGCTGAGCGATTACTATTTCAAGCGTTTCGGTGTAGACACCCGTGGACTGCGTTATCCCGGTATTATTTCCAACGTGACCCTTCCCGGTGGCGGAACCACCGACTATGCCGTTGAGATCTTTTACGAGGCTATCAAAAACAAGAAGTTCACCTGTCCGCTGCCGGCCGGAACTTTCCTGGATATGATGTATATGCCCGATGCACTCGATGCCGCCATCAACCTCATGGAAGCAGATCCTGCAAAGCTGAAACACCGCAATGCATTCAATGTTTCAGCCATGAGCTTTGATCCGGAGATCATTGCAGCGGAAGTGAAGAAGCACATCCCTGATTTCGTGATGGATTATGATGTCAGTGCTGCCAAGAAAGCCATTGCCGACACCTGGCCCAACAATATGGACGACAGTGCTGCACGCGCAGAATGGGGATGGGATCCGAAGTACAAGCTTCCGGAAATGGCGGGAGATATGCTGAAGGTTATTGGCGAAAAGCATGCAAAAGGCTTAATATAGCAGAGGAAATCAGATATCAGAAATCAGATACCAGAAATCAGAAATGAATTCAGAATTCGAAGTCAGTAGTGTCCAGAAAAAAATTAATTGAATTGCTAAAATGCTTGAGAGTGTTCACTTTTGAATGAATGAAACAGTTAAGGGCATAGAAAAACGATAATGCAGGGGCTATACTCAATTCCCACTCGAAATGGGAATGCGAACCGCTGGCTGAGGAGTTTTCTCACTTCGTTCGAAATGACAACATCTAATTTTTAGAGGGGGAAATGGCGGGCGCGCACAGCGCGCCCGCCATTTCCCCTTGTTTAAATAACGACTTTGTCCTCTCGAAGGAACGAAGTGACTGAGAGATCCCCTAAGCTTGCTTTTACTAAGAAGATTATTTTACCGGACACTACTAATTTGAAGTTCTGATTTCTGAGTTCTTGCGGGTTTTGCAATTATTCGTAATTTTGCACCGCAATTCGCACAAAGAAATAGTAAATCGCAAATTATCTTCTGCAATCTTCTATCTTCTATGCGAAGCCCGGGCCCCGTAGTTCAATGGATAGAATGGAAGTTTCCTAAACTTTAGATACAAGTTCGATTCTTGTCGGGGCTACAAAATAAATGCCGCTTGATGCGGCATTTATTTTGAATAGAGAATCAAGAACAAGGAATAAGAATAAGAACCCTCCAGAGGCGGGCAAGCAGGGAAGTAAAAGTTGTTATCCTAACACCGTG
>JAIOSQ010000247.1 GCA_021107535.1 Bacteroidales bacterium
AAGGCATAGACCTCAGCGATAAACATTTCGAAGTACTTAATTTCCTGAGAGAAAAATTCAATGAAGGAGAAGTGCTCAGCATCAGAAAAGTTGGGAATTCCGGTATTGTAAATATTAAGGAATTATACCAACTTTTTCCAGGTGGCCCGCTGAAAAAATCGTCAAGAATTGCGGGAATTCCCAAACCGGCAAGTTGTGTCTAAACCTATAAAACATATATTATGACAATTAAAAAAGAAGAAAATCCTTTAAAAAAGGTATGCCTTATCTGCGCCAAAGGTGCGATTGAGGATGTATATGCCACCCTTGTAATGGCGAATGGTGCTGTTATGGAAGGTATAGAAGCAAAAGTGTTCTTCACATTCTTTGGCCTCGATGCCATTACCAAAAATAGAATGAATAAGGTAAAGACGGCCACCGTTGGCAATCCAGCGATGAGGATGCCCGGCGGATTGCCTTTTCCGACTTTATTGGGAGTACTTCCAGGTGTGGAAGCCGGTGTATCCCTGATGATGAAAAAGGGAATGGAAAAACTGGATATCCCTCCGGTTGAGGAATTCCTGGAAATGATCATTGCAGGGGGTGGTGAGATCTTTGCCTGCAAACTTGCTACGGATATGTTCAAACTTAAAAAGGAAGACCTCTGGGATGAAGTAGTGGATATTATAACAATTGGAGATTTCTATGCCATGTGTGGAGGTGAAAATACCCAGATCATCTTTACATAGTGTTATTCAAGTGTATTGTGCCGCATAAGTTGTAGACAAAGATACTGGATGCTGGAGGAACGTAGGACTTTATGACGGGAAGAGAGTGTTCCTCCTACACTTTGCTGCGGCGGACGCAGTGGGTGTTGAATTCCCACCTTCGCCAAGGCTACGGTGGGCAATTTCAATTTTATGTAATTAATCCTTAGGGTGCCTTGTGGTAAGAAATTATTCTAAGCCTTAATATGTAATTTATCTTTTCTTAAAAGCGATATACCAGCCCGATACCATCTTTCCCCGTTTTCAGGCTCAGGTTTCCGGTCCTCTTATTGAGCTCATTATTGTATTTTCTTACCTTATTGCCTCCTATGGCCCATAAAACGATACCACCTCCTGTAGCAAGCTCCCCTACGACCATGAGTGCAAGTCCACCCCAGACTTTACTATCATAATCAGTAGTCCCGCCTGAAAGATTACTATCATTAAGGCCATTAACATATATGACTATACCGGCAATTAATGTTGGAATACCAACCACAGTCATTACTATACCGGTAGTTTTCAAACCTTTGAATTTATTGACCTTTTCCTGTAGCTGTTCCTGTGTTAACTCGCTAATTGGCTGAGCATTAATGCTCAATATTGAAATTAGAAACAGCAGGAAAATAAACAATGGTGTTTTTGTTTTCATAATAATATGGTTTGTTTGGGTTAATAAGTGTTCTGTAAAATTGCCTTCATTTCATCCAACCCGGTATGTTACTTTGTAAATATACATAAAAAGCATGAGAAAATTTTATGCAGAAATTCTCTCTGCCCGATGTAATTTAGAATTGACAATCCAATCACCCATCACATTGTACATACAGAATACAGAATACAGAATTGACAATCAAACGCCTTTCCATGTTTTCATTATATTTACAATTTACAAACCAATTTATTCATAAATGGTCGAAGAGGAATTTTCATTGGCAAAGGTGTTCCGGGATGCTGAAAAACATCGCAAAATTTCAGGTATTGTCGCAAAGCACCTTAGCAATATAGAGGATATCCGGGGCCAGGCACTCAACGGCCTGGATCTTTCAGGATCAAAAAACATTCTTGACCTGGGATGCGGCTTCGGTTTCTTTACCGAAGCCCTGAAAGACCGGGTTCATCCTGAGGCAAAAATAAGCGGTGTAGACAGATATCCGGAATATGAATGGTTTTATTTTCAATCCTGTGAAAAAGCCGGTATCAAAGCTGATTTCTTGAGCAATGGCATAAAAGTGATCGAACAAATGGATGATAATTCCTTCGATCTTATCATCTGTAGCTATGCCCTCTACTTTTTCCCCGAAGCCATTCATCATATCTCGAGAATATTGAAAGATGACGGGGTTTTTATAACGATCACCCATGCCATACCTCATATGCAGGAGTTTACAGCTTATGTCAGGGGCATCCTGAAGAAAAACGGGGTCATAGTAACGATCGACCTTCCGTATGAAACGCTGATCAGCAGGTTTTCAGATGAAAACGGTGCGGAAATGCTTCAGGCATATTTTTCGAAGATCAAGGTGATGAAATATAAAGCCAATCTTGTTTTTGGTATGGGTGATCATGAAGACCTCGTGAGTTATTTTAACTTCAAACAATCCTTTTTCATTCCGGAAAATATTGATCCTGATGATGAATTGCATCATAAAGTCGTTGCAGGCATAAAGCAAGATATGGAAACAAAGCAAGGACTGAAAATCACCAAAAATGATGTTATCTTTGTTTGTTCAGGTCCCAATCATAATACTTCGACATGACTAAAAAGAGGAACCATTGTTCGTATTGCGGTGCTCCATTAAGCATAAAGGATGAAGGGGATACCCCAAGGGATTTTTGCAAAAACTGCAATGTTTATTATTATGACAATCCTCTGCCTGTTGCCTCCAATATTGTTATGAAAGACCGTGAGGTCCTTCTTGTAAAAAGGCGAAATGACCCCTTTAAGGGCTTGTGGTGCCTTCCAATGGGCTTTGCCGAATCGGGAGAGAGCATTGAATCTGCCGCTCTGAGAGAACTTGAGGAGGAAACAGGTATACATGGTGAAATCCTAGATCTGGTAGATGTGGAATCCGGGCATAGTAAAACATACGGAGACTTGTTGTTCCTGACTTTCGAAACCGAATGGACAGATGGAAAACTTGTGGCCGGTGATGATGCATCGGCAGTGAACTTTTTCCCTTTCGACAACATGCCTGATATGGCTTTTAAATCGAATATCAATGCGATTAGAAAGTTCATCAGTTCCAAACAGGAATACTGGACAATCCTTGATTCCTTTTCGCGCTCGGTAGGAGAGAAGGGGCCGGTACATAAAAAAGGTGATTTTTTGTCGGATAACCTGATCAGGCTGATCGAAAAAAATGCTGAGATCATCACCAATCGCTGGCTGGAAGATGTCACCACCAGAAAATCTACTCCAAGCTATGCGAAATCTGATCCTGAGGCTGTATTCTCCAGGAACAAAAATGTTATTAAGCATTTTGGTGACTGGCTGGGAGACAGTTATTCCAATAAAGACATGAAGAGGTTTTACAGTAAGCTGGGCCAGGACAGGAAAAATGAAGGCTTTTCATTGAGCGAAGTTTTAAGCGCCCTCAGCCTGAACCGTAAGTACATTTGGGAATTTGCCCTGTCGCAGGAGATGTGGAACAAACCCATAGACGTATACATGGCGCTGGAACTTGAACGGCGGATAATGCTGTTTTTTGATAGAGCAGCTTATTACATCGCAAAAGGATATGAAAAAGAAGGGGAATGATCCCGCCAATGGGCGTGGTCATGTTTCTATGGCTATGCTGTGAGGGTTTCACTATATTCGTGCTTAGGATTTTTTATTTTACCTCAGTCTTTCATATCCGGAATATTACCTTTTTCCGAAAGAAGAATGGCCAGGTAGCGTGCGGATGGGATCTGGCTACAAACGATAACCATAACAGCCATTATCGGCACGGCCAGGATCATGCCCACAATTCCCCAAAGCATTCCCCAGAAAGCAAGGGCAACAATAATAGTGATCGGGCTAAGGTTTGTTCCTTTACCCATGACCATGGGTTGAATAAAATTTCCAATGATGATCTGAATTCCTTCCATCGCTGCAAAAACATAAATAAAATGTAAAAGGTGGCCTGTAGTTATCACAGCGAAAATTGCAGGGAAAATTGAGGAGATCAAAGGGCCGATATACGGGATGAAATTCAGGATAAATATCAGGAATGCCCATAAGAAAGCATATTCAACATTCATGATCAGAAGGACCAAATAACTTATTGCTCCTGTAAACAGGCTAATTGTTGTCATGGATCCTATATAATAGCGGATAGAATCGCTGATGCTCCGCAAATTATCTATGAATTTTTTATATTGATGACCTTTTTGGGGAAATAAGTTATCAAATTTCACCTTGTATGCTACATCTTCCATGAGGAAAAATATTACATACACCAGTACCACTGCAGAATTGGCAACTATGCTCGAAAGTGAACTCAAGATCGATGTTGCCATTCCTGACAGGTCAAGTTTGCTGACCCATTTTTGCAGGTATTCGGTATAATTCGGATTATTTATTAGTGCATTTGCTTTATCGTATGCTTTATCAAAGTTTGAAAGGTTTTCAGGCATTGATGCCACTATACCTTCAATGTTTTTGATCAATAATTCTGCGACGAGATATAAAACCAATAATATGATTATAAAAGCCAGAATACTCCTGAGAAGGGAGGGAAATGCCTTTCCCTTGATTCTGATCTTTCCAAGTGATAATTTTAATTGATTGATAATAAACCAAATAAGAAAAGCGATTACAAGGGGCTTGAAAATGCTGCTAAAATAAAACAAGCCTATAATCACTAAAGTCAGGGATGCAAGCGTATAAAAAATTGATGATAAGCTGATTTTGGGGATTAATGATTCATTTTCCATATTTCCGGTATAACAAAATATTTATAAAGTGTTTTTCAGATGTCTGTTCACCAAAAGTAATTCAATTGCTATTCATCTTTGTCTTTTTCATCGGATACCTGATCGGGTTCAGGCTCATCAGCTGTTGCATCCTTCTTTTTTGATGTAAATAAGCCAAAAATCTCTTTGAGAAATGACTCCATGATGGCATATCGGAGCAATTGGAAATCGGTCTTGATCTTTATCTTGTCTGTTTCAATTTTTTGCTTCACATTTTCACTTTCAAACTTAAGCCCCTTAATGCTTTTGGCCTGGTTCATATCCAAGCCCAGAACGGATACAATAAACTTTGTAAAGAGGTTTGAAAGCGGGGGTGTTTTTGTTTTTACAATTTTCACAATGATCAGGGTAATTACCAGTACATAGAAAGCGGAAACGATCCAGAACCCCCAATAATCATGGGCAAGCAATTCATTTAAATAAACTGCCAGGGCAAAAGAGCAAAAGGCAATGACGATCAAAAGTAATAATGACAGGATAAAAACTGCCGCAAGAATTCCCAGCAATAAAGCGAGTTTTTCTGACAGTTTTATCGAAAATAGCTTCACATAATCCTTTACCAGAGTTTCTGTGTTGTCCGATATATTATTGATGTTATTCTTTAGTGTTGCCATAATGAGATTCAATGGTTTTTAAGATGTTTTGAATTCTTTCTTTAAGGTCTTCCGCTTCTTTCGTATTGATGCCTTCAATTTGTTCGAGGACTTTACTTAAGGTGGCTAAAAGTTTTGATAAGGTCCTGTCATTACTTTGTGTTTTCCACAGGTAGTTGCCCAGGATCAATCCGCCTAATGCACCAAGGCCTGCAGCAGCAATGACCTTATAATTATCTTTTTCAACGCTCATGTTTTCTCTTTTTAAATCAATGAGACTAAATTTTCAAAAGCGAAGTGAATTGAAAATTCAAAACCGAATTGATCCCCTCGAGTCTTCACTTGGGGGGAGGTTCATTATACCAGAGAACATCATAATCACTTCACTGGCTAATATAATAAAAAATCATAATAAAATAATACTCACCAGAATTTGCATGTTTATCTGAAAGTGTACAGTCCAAAGAAATTTATTTTTTGAAACAGCTTGCATTTATTGTATATTTATATCTGATTTCTAATTTATTTTCTTATGGAAATTCAACGTAAACTTGCAGCAGTGGTGTTCACCGACATTGTTGGCTATACAGCCCTCATGTCACAAGATGAGCAAAAGGCTCTTTCGGCCCTCCAAAAAAACATAGATATTCAAAAGCCGCTTGTTAAAAAATTCAACGGAAAGTTTTTAAAAGAGATAGGAGATGGGACACTACTCTGTTTCCAGAGCGCTTTGGATGCGGTGCGATGTGCTCAGCAAATTCAGCAATCCTTGAGCGATGAACCTGATCTTAATCTTCGCATTGGCATTCATCTTGGCGACATCGTGTTCAAAGAGGGTGATATCTATGGAGACGGCGTTAATGTGGCTTCACGGATTGAACAACTGGCAGATTCCGGAGGAGTTTTTATCTCCGATCAAATCTATCATGCTATAAGAAACACCCCGGGTATCAAAGCTATTTTTGTTGGTGAAAAGATGTTGAAGAACATTAGTCGTCCTGTAAGAATCTATGCCATTTTATCCGAACCTTTTCCTGAAAGGCAAACTGACTCCTCTTCGACCTCAATGGGTAAAGTTAGGGGGAAGTCCATTGCTGTACTTCCATTTACAGATATGAGCCCGCAGAAAGACCAGGAATATTTTTGTGAAGGAATGGCTGAGGAACTCATAAATGCCCTGACTAAAGTTGCAAGATTGCAGGTCGCTTCAAGAACTTCAGCATTTCAATTTAAAGGAAAAGATTATGACTTTAGTGAAATTGGCACAAAATTAAATGTTCATTCGGTACTGGAAGGCAGTATTCGAAAAGCTGGAAACAGATTACGAATTACTGCCCAGCTTGTTAATGTATCAGACGGTTACCATCTCTGGTCGGAGAAATATGATCGGGATATGGAGGACATTTTTGCCATTCAGGATGAGATATCTCTGGCTATTGTTGACAAGCTGAAAATAAAACTTTTGGGCCTTGAAAAAACAAAACTTGTTAAGCGTTATACTGAGAATAAAGAAGCATATAACCTCTATTTAAAAGGCAGATATTTCTGGAACAGGAGAACCGAAGTTGGCATTGGTCAAGCATTTAAATTTTTCAAAAATGCTATTGAAGTTGATCCCCTTTATGCATTACCATATATTGGTATTGCAGATACATATAATGTATCCGGTCACTATTGTTTTATTCCTCCGGGTGAAGCATTCGAAAAAGCCAGGGCAGCAGTAATAAAAGCTTTGAAGATCGATAAAACCCTAAGCGAAGCACATGCATCATTGGGGTGGATTCATACATTTTATGACCGCGATTGGATATTGGCAGAGAAAGAATATAAGCTTTCAATTGAACTCAATCCGGAATATGCAACAGCTCACGAATGGTTTGCCATACTTCTTGCCGGAAGAGGACGTTTTGATGAAGCAATGACTGAAATAAAAGTAGCCCTGGAATTAGACCCATTGTCTGCAATGATAAATGCCGTATTCGGTGGTGTTTTTATATTTACACGAAGGTATGAAGAAGCAATTGAACAATTCCTGAAGACCCTTGAAATGAATTCAAATTTCCCTTTTGCTTATTTATGGCTGGGGGCGGCATACATGGGGATTGGAGATTATGATAAGGCTCTTGCATCTGTATTGAAATCTGCGACTCTTGTCAAGGAAATGACATACAGTATGGGTCTATTGGGAATGGCTTATGCATTGGCTGATCAAAATGCTAAAGCTTTAAAAGTGCTTGAAAGAATGGAAAAATTGTCTAAAACTAAATACGTTTCATCTTTGCATAAAGCTTTTATTTATATAGGCCTCAATGATAAAGATAAAGCATTCGAATATATAGATAAGGCTTATATTGAGAGAGAACCCTGGCTGTTTTATATGAAGATAATTCCAATGTTTGATAGTCTTCGCTCGGATCCAAGATATTTTAAATTATTAAAAAAATTAGGATTGGAAAAATGATTTTTGCATTCGATTGATCAAAAGATGGCACCCTTGCCTTCTCTCGAGGTACAATAGAAAATGATGCATGTGCTTCGCTCCGCTGTCAACCTTCAACTTACTAACGAACAACAAAGATCTTTCCGGTAGCACTTTCCTTTCCGGCCTGCAAACGGACTATATACAAACCGGCAGGAAGATCAGAAGCGTCAAAACTCACAGTGTACGCCCCGGCTGCTTGTGTTTCGTTTACCAGCACACTTATTTCTTTGCCATGTATACCATAAACGATCAGGACCACACTTCTGACTTCTGCCTGCCCGTCCGAAGCGGAGCGAAGGCGGGATATCTGGTATCTGATCTCTGATTTCCCATTGGTGGGATTTGGCCAGCACTCAATTCTGATTTCTGAATTCTGGTATCTGACTTCTGATATCCCTATGCCTGTCTGGTCATAGAAAAAAGCTCCAATATCACATCTGGTACCATCAGGATCAAACATCGTCGAATCACCTGTGTCAATACAGGGTGATCCTGAGGTTAGATAATAGTCGTTATCGAACAAGGGATCAGACTTAATATTTTCCTCGTACACTGCCGGCGGGTGTCCTCCAAATCCGCCTTCTCCGTCTTCTATATCACAATAATAAAATTCAGCAGCGGCCCCTGGAGTCCGAATATTCACCTGGTTACCCAGATCGGAAGCTGTATTCCCCCAGAGGATGGTATTCGTGATCTTTGGATTGCCATCTCCCCAGATATCAATTCCTCCACCTTCAGCTGCATCATTGTCTGCAATTGTGTTATTGATAATGTAAGGTAAACAGCCAGGTGAACTTGAATCTTGGATCTCAATTCCACCCCCTACAAAATCAGATGTATTATTATGGATAAGATTATGCTTAATTAAGGGATTAGAATAATAAATACAAAGAATTGCTCCGCCACCAACATCCGCATGGTTATATTCAAATATATTATTTATTATGTCAGGATGTGAATTTGTTATGACCGCGATAGCACCCGCATACCCCGTTCCCCAAAAGCCTTGATAGTCTATGCCAGAATTGTTGGTGAATACATTGTTCTGGATCGAAGCATCAGAAGACATATAGCATACGATCGCACCACCCAACAGTGCGGAATTCTCTTCAAATAAGCTGTTGGTGATCACAGGGCTGCTTGTCCAGAGTCCAATTGCCCCGGAACCGTTGCCCA
>JAIOSQ010000294.1 GCA_021107535.1 Bacteroidales bacterium
AGGGCAAATCCGTTGATGGCAGCAATAACAGGGATTTCCATTTTCTCCAGGCTGCCAAATGTATTTTGTCCAAGCCTGCTAAAATCAGATCCTTCCTCCTGAGTTTTATCCACCATTTCAGCAATATCAGCACCCGCGACAAAAGCCTTTCCTTCTCCGGTAATAATCATCACCCTAACATCAGGGTTTGCATTTATTTCTGCAACAACCTGATCCATTTCATTGAAAAACCTGGTATTTAAAGCATTTAGAGCTTCGGGGCGGCTAATAGTCACCAATGCGATCTGCTCGCTGATCACTACTTTTAAAATTTGTAATTCCATAATTTGAAAGGTCTAAAATTTTGAATTACCAAATTTATAAAAAATTGCCATCCCTTTTAAGCAATTTAGAAAGAAATACCTGCCCATTCATAAACTCTTATTCATATGAAAAAATGTTACTAAATAGATGTTTTAACAGTATTTTAACAATAAAGCCGTTAATTTTGGCAACAATTTATTAATTTTGTGTGTTTACTTATTAGAATTCAGCTTCTAATGCAAAGAATGATCAATAATATAATACTTGGGATCACAGCCGTAATTTTTCTGGTATCGACCAGCGGCTTTACCGTATTTCGTCATTCTTGCCAGACAGAACAAACTACAGAATTCTCATTTCTGCTTGCTGATTTCAGTTGTGATCATCAGCATAGTGACGATGTTCATCCTACTCATCCCTGTTGCGAAACATCAGGCACAAGCGACAATATAAACTGCGGAACAGATCATTGCTGTGACACTGAGACATTACTGGTAAAATTAAATACAACTTCCTACTATCAGAATATTTTCAAGAAGTCGGTTATTTCAGCCAATGATGTGTCACAGGTGGAAATTTATGAATTCTATTCACCTGCAAAGGAATCAACACATATTATTATAAGCAACGACCTCCCGCCACCTTTATCGGGAAAAGCATTGCTCATTTTTCTTCACCAGCTTACTACCCCCTATCCTTCTGTTTGATTGTACCGGATAATTTCCCGGGTCATCTCTATTCTACTATTTTACAAACTAAACAGGAGAATAATTATGTATTTAAAAATAATATTGAGCAGTTTATTTGCTCTCATTATCGCCATTTCGTTTTCCCAACATCTTGAAGGAGTTGTTTATCAGCTTGAAGAACACAAGAACGATGAACATGGCGATGAAGAGCATGATCATAAAGAACCCCTGCCCGGCGCAAATGTATACTGGGCGGGAACACAAACCGGCACCTCAAGCAATGCAGAAGGGGAATTTCATCTTGATTTTCCGGATGAGGCAGATCCCATGCTTGTCATCAGTTATATCGGATTTAGTAATGATTCCATTTATATTAAAAAAGACCAGCACGAAATCGAGATCATCCTTTCAGTGAATACCCTGTTAAAAGAAGTCGTGATTACCAATAAAGCTCCCGGATCATTCATCTCGAGGCTTGATCCCATTTATACCCAGAATATTACAGGTGCGGAGCTTCATCGCGCTGCCTGTTGTAACCTTTCCGAAAGCTTTGAAACCAATGCTTCTGTGGATGTATCGTACAGTGATGCGGTAACAGGTGCCAAGCAGATACAGCTTCTGGGATTAAGGGGAACATACAGCCAGATCATGACTGAAAATATTCCCAACCTCAGAGGCCTGGCAACCTCTTTCGGACTGGGATATATTCCGGGGCCATGGATGGAATCCATCCAGGTATCCAAAGGTACTGCAGCAGTTATCAATGGCTTTGAATCTATTGCCGGACAACTTAATGTGGAATACCTTAAGCCTGATCTGGCAGATAAACTATACCTGAATGCATTTGTTAATATACATGGCAAACTTGAAGGGAATGCAGTTACGGCTTTCAAGTTAAATGATAAATGGAGTACTGCAGTTTTTGCCCATGCCGAAAACCTCTCGAACAAAGTAGATGATAATGGGGATTCATTCCTGGATTTACCCTTGATCCGGCAAATCAATGTTTTTAATCGCTGGAAATACGATAATAAGAAAAACCTGATCAGCCAGTTTGGATTTAAGGTTTTGGATGAAAACCGGACAGGTGGGCAAAAAGATTTCTCAGAAGGTATGGCCCGCGACACCAACAATCCTTATGGTATAAACATAAAAACCAGGAGGTATGAAGCTTTCTGGAAAGGAGGGTACATATTCCAGAACAGGCCATCAACAAGTCTAGGAATGCTTCAATCGTTTACCCACCACAAACAAGATTCATACTATGGATTGAACGATTATAATGCGGAAGAAAACTCTTATTATTTAAATCTTATTTTTCAGTCATATATTGTGAACACACTTCATAATTTCAGCACAGGAGTTAGCTTCGAAATGAATAATTTTATTGAAAACCTGAATGACAGTGCTTTTAATCGTTTTGAAAGGATTCCGGGGGTGTTCTTCCAGTATACCTACAACCTTGATGATAAGCTAACGCTTATTGCAGGGATCAGGGCCGATTACCATAACATATACGGGGCCTTTCTGACACCCAGGTTTCACATCAAATATAACCTGACTGAGCATACTATCCTCAGGGCTTCAGCCGGGATGGGCTACAGAACGGCCAATGTGATCGCTGAAAACAATACAATGCTGGCCAGCTCAAGAAGACTATTCATGACTGAAGAACCCAGGCAGGAAAAAGCAGTTAACCTGGGAATTAACATCACACAGTATGTTGATATTCTGGGGAAAGAACTGAGGATCAGCGGGGAAGTTTACCATACAAATTTTATGAACCAGGTAATCCTTGATTTTGATAAGGACCCGCAAGCCATTTATGTGTACAATCTTGATGGGCGTTCTTTTTCGAACTCTTATCAGATAGAGGCAAATTATGAGTTGATCAACAGGCTGGATGTGACTCTTGCCTTCA
>JAIOSQ010000138.1 GCA_021107535.1 Bacteroidales bacterium
TACTCGGGACGGGTTCGAGTCTGACAAAAAAAGCGTTCTTGAAAATATTAGGACTGGTAGTTCAGTTTGGTTAGAATATCGGCCTGTGACGCCGAGGGTCGCGGGTTCGAGTCCCGTCCAGTCCGCTGAGCCCATGCAATAAGCGTGGGCTTTTTTTGTATGAGTTTTTTTATTTACATATTGCAAAGTGAGAAAGACGGAAGCTATTATATTGGCTATGCCAAGGATCCTGAAAAACGGATTGAAGATCACAATTGCGGACGTGCAAGATATACCAGGCATAAAATTCCCTGGAAGCTGGTTTATCAGGAAAAATTTGATACAAAAACTGAAGCAATAAAACGGGAAAGGTTCTTGAAGAAGCAACGGAATCGCGATTTCTATCTTAAACTAATCTCCAAAAATAAATAGATAATCCCTTGCCCTGAGAACTCCTGGGGCCTGTCAATCCCGGGTATTAAGACGGGTTCGAGTACCGCCTGCCCCGAGGACTCGTGGGTCCAGTCCGCTGAGCGAATATTAAAAGCCTTGTAATTCAATGAATTACGAGGCTTTTCTTTTTAAAATGTAAAACTCCCCCCGCTGGCACGCCTTTGATGCATGCAATATTTATTCGCGTTTTAAACACAAAATAATCAGGCACTTGTTGCAAACGAACGCAAGCTGATTAGCCTATACCTACTGCCTTTTATACATTATCTAAACCCAGTTGATATTTGTACTTGATTTTGCTCCTGTGATTCATTATCTTTACAGGACTATTAGGATTTCCTTTCCTGCCAAATGCTCTGCTTAATCAATAGCTGAAATTTAAATAGTAGAGCTATGAAACAACTATCCAAGTTGCTTAGAACCAAAACACTTGACAAACTGAGCATGTCAATGATAGTTGTTATTGGATTAACCTGAATACCTATTTTATAAAAACAAAACCGAGTTAAGCCAGATGATTAAATCTATAATAGTTGACAAACCAGATGACAGTTTGCTTTCGCTCGAAAGAATGTTATCCCATAGGTTTCATGAGATTTATATTTGTGGGAAAGCGAAAACCCTTACTGCAATAAGCAAGCTTGTTAATGATATGAAACCTGAGCTGGTTTTTATCAATGTAAATCTACTTTTGCATGAAGGTATCGATTTGAATAAATATTTTAAAAATGTAAATTATGAAATAGTTTTTATTTCAGATACGGACAATTATGTCGTTGATGCAATTAATTGCAGTGCATGTGGTTATTTAATCAAACCTTTTCAAAAAAAACATCTTAATAATGCAGTTAACAATGCATTGTTAAGAATTAGCCTAAAGCAAGATAACAGTAGAAATAAAATATTGGTAGAAAAATACTTCAAACAATCTTGCAATGAGGATGTGATAGGTATACCTACGATTGAAGGTTTTGAATTTATCTCAATTAATGAGATTATCCGATGTGAAGGATTGCAGAAATGTACACGTGTAATTACTAAAGAACGAACAGATATCATCAGCTCTTACAATCTTGGTGAATTCCGAAAATTACTGGAGCCCTATGGATTTTATAGCCCGCACAAGTCTCATCTAATAAATTTGAAATATATCCGGAAATACCATAGAGAGGGCAATATCTTAATGATAAACGATTCTTTTGTGCCTGTTGCAAAACGCAAAAAAAGAGAATTTTTAAACCACGTGAAGCATATATAAGTCTTCTCCCTTTTGTTCTACAAAATGCCCTTTTGTTCCGATTTTAATAATCATGGTCAAATGGGTATTGCTATTCATATCAACATTTTTTATCTTCAGGCCATATATAATTGATTATCCAAAAGTTACCTGACCGATTTTATACATGAATTTCAAAGTTAAAAGGATTCATTTAACTGCAGAAAGCAGCAATGAAAATGATTATGATCCGAAGAAAGGTAATACCGATGTGGTAGTATTTCTTGAAAATGATAAAAAATTCATCGCTTCATTTTTTGCATATGCAAATATTGACGAATTACGTCGTCAGAACAAAATAAACGGCATTTTTTTAAAAGGCTCATATTTCTGGGATAAAAATATGGTATTGGTAGAAGATTGTTCATTGGATACTATTAAACCGGTAGTTAAAGATCTTATTGATGAAGGGAATTTCCAGGAGGCTTTCAGGGAACTTTAAAATAAAAGTACGACAGGGTTTTGAGATACAACATTTATCAGGCTATAGATGGGACTGAGGGGGCGAAGCGATATCTACTGCAAAGGATTTACAAAATAAATCAAATAATATATTTCGATAAACATAAAAATTTTTAAAAAAGAAAGAGAGGTAAATTATGCCAGTACAAACATCATACCCGGGTGTGTATGTCCAGGAAGTTCCCAGTGGGGTTAGGACAATCACAGGAGTAGCAACTTCTATTACCCTATTTATTGGAAGAACATCACAAGGGCCTCTTAATGAACCGGTGTTATGTTTAAATCCTACTGATTTTGAAAGGACATTTGGGAATGATACATCTTATGGTGATATGCCAAGGTCCATCCGTTTGTTTTTCCAGAATGGAGGAACACAATGTTATGTGATGCGCATTGCAAATGGAGCAGTATCCGCGAGTGTTAAACTATGTAATGAAGATCAGGTAGCAGTGATGACGGTCAAGGCGAAATCGGAAGGAACATTAGGGGATTCGATCCGGCTTGCGGTGACTTACAATGGAGAGCACCCCGAATCCACATTTGATCTCGAAGTGTTCAGGTGGGACACAAATAGCGGTGGACAGCAAGTCAAAGCCGATCAGGAAATCTGGCAGAACTTGAGCATGGATCCGCAAAACTCACGCTATGCCCCAGTCTATATTGAGCAAAACTCAAACTTGATAGAAATCACAGATCTCAATGCCGCTACTATTCCAAGTACCTCAAGTGCAGGCAGATTAACACCCAATTCAACATCTAGCCTTTTTTCCCCTACATGGCAGGGAATATTTGTGACAGGGATTTCTCCTGTAAGCTACCTTTCACAATGGAATGGGGATAAAACTATTACCAGTGGTGGGCTGTTTTCAGGAACGACTGCAAAACTGTTCAACTTCACCATTCAGGGCACAGATGGAGACGATTTAAAAGTAGGTGACGTTGAAATTGACATAGAATGGTCAAATGGGTCTTCAAATGGTTCATTCACAATACCCGACACCATTACAGGTAATCATGAAGTAGATATTGGCGATGATGGTCTTAAGCTCACTTTTACTTTCGATGAAACCTTGCGGCAAGGTGATAGCTTTATGGTCTTTGCACATCCTCCGGCCTACAAACTGAGAATGTCAAACGATGGTGGCCACACATGGTATGAGGTTGCCTTCCAGGTCATAGACACAGGTTCAGTAAGTAATCTTGAAGACTCAATTATAAGTGCAATAAACGATCATATTCCTTCCGGCGGAGGTATATCTGCTACACTTCAATCAGGGCCCACAGGTTACCATTATCTTCAGTTTGAATCAACATCAGGTGATATTAGGATTTCTTCAGCTACAAACAATGACCTGGCGAGGGTGCTGATGCTGGGAAGCGCAAATGGAGGAATCGAAATTTCTCGCTATGCAAATCGCAGACCCGCACCAACAGGTATTTCATTTGATCTTGATTATCTAAACGATTTCGCAGGACTTGGTAACGATGCCTTCGATATATTGACAGTTGACGGAGAAGCGATCGATTTATCAACGCAATTAGTAACTACAAATATTGATTCAAACAACTTAATGTTTCTGGATAGTAATTATGGAGGACCATCTGGTGGTTATGATGGTGTGAGAGAAAAACTGGCAATTCTTGCCGATGCTATTAATGATTACCAGGTGAATAATCCGGATTTCAACTGGTCGGCCACCGTGTCCGGATGCCGGTTATTTCTGAATCTTCAACAGGGTGGTGATAGCATGCGGGGCATCTTATCTACTTCTGCCACCAGTGGAGGTAGCGGAACAGATATCAGTTCATATTTTCATGACAATGTGCGCTTCTATAGCTGTGGCACAACAGGTACAGGTAATTATCAGGAAATCGGTGATGCTGGAAATGACGGGAATGCTCCTACATTAAGTGACTTCCAGGATGCCTTTGAAATAATTGATCGTGAGGTGGATCTCTTTAACATCATGGTGTTGCCTTCGGATGCCGAACATGATGAAGCCACCATCTCCAGTATTTGGGGACCGGCCAGTGTATTTTGCCAGCAGAGAAGGGCATTCTTGATCATTGATCCTCCACAAAGTTGGACAGATGTTCAGCAGGCAACTCATACTACTACTGGGGTGAATAGCCTTCGTATCGGTTTGATTAAAGATCATAGCGCTGTATTTTATCCTCGGCTATTAATGAGAGAGAATGGCTTGAATATTAAGGTGGACCCGGGAGGTGCCATCGCAGGCCTGATGTCTCGTATCGATGGTAACCGAGGCGTATGGAAAGCCCCAGCAGGTACCGAAGCAGACATTCGCGATGTGGTTGGCCTTGAGTATTCTTTCTCCGACATGGAGAATGGCGTATTAAATCCCAAGGGCATCAATACCTTACGCATCTTTCCCAATGGCATTGTCAATTGGGGAGCAAGAACAATGGATGGAGATGACAGTTTTGCCAGCGAATGGAAATATATCCCAGTACGTCGATTAGCACTCTACATGGAAGAAAGCCTCTACCGCGGCCTCAAATGGGTAGTCTTCGAACCCAACGACGAACCCCTGTGGGCACAAATCCGATTGAATGTCGGGGCATTCATGCATAACCTTTTCCGTCAGGGTGCTTTCCAGGGGACAACTCCAAAAGAAGCCTTCTTTGTCAAATGTGATAAAGAAACCACAACCCAGAACGACATAGATCTGGGCAGGGTTAACATCTGGGTGGGATTTGCCCCATTGAAACCTGCAGAATTCGTAATCATTTACATACAACAGATAGCAGGACAAATTCAAACTTAAACTATAAATAAAATGGCACAATTTAGCGTAAATACACATCGGTTTGATCCATATAAAAATTTCAAGTTCAGGATCAAATGGGATGGAAAGTATGTTGCAGGGGTCAGCAAGATTACCTCACTCAAAAGATCAACGGAACCGGTTACACACAGGGAAGGTGGAGATCCGAGCACTTCCCGTGTTTCCCCAAGTTCATGGAAATTCGAGCCTATTACCCTGGAACGGGGATTGACACATGACCCGGAATTTGAAAACTGGGCCAACCTGATCTTTCATACTGACGGTGATGCAGCTATTTCCCTGAAAAATTTCAGGAAGGATATCATTATAGAGCTTCTTAATGAACAGGGCACCGTAGCCAAGGGATATAAAGTTTACCGCTGCTGGGTTTCCGAATTTACATCCCTGCCTGAACTTGATGCCGGCGGTAATGCGGTGGCAATAGAAAGCATGGTGCTCCAGAATGAAGGATGGGAAAGGGATACCGAAGTTCCTGAACCAACAGAGACCTAAAAAATAACACTGGGAATTTCACATGCAGAATATTGTTCCTGTAAACTTCCTTCCCGCAACACCCTTTGTCTTCTTGCGTGAACTTTGCGGAAAAGATGAAATGAGTGTTTCCGGAACCAGGTCACTTGATGCAATCAGGCTTTTAGACAGCATTACAAACGGAAATAATTTTCCCCATAACGATGAATTCAAAGCTGAGGATCTTACTATTGCTGACAGGGACAGGATGCTGTGTGCCATATACCAGAATACGTATGGAAATAATATTATTTCAACAGTAGACTGTGCGAAATGTGAAAAGCAGTACGATATGGATTTTGCACTTGATTCCTTAATTAAAAGTTTAGAACCAGTATCAAGCCCCGAATTTTCAATACGGGATTCTGTTTATGTATTTTCTGTAAATGGCGGCATGGAATTTCGATTGCCAAACGGGGTGGACGAAATTGCATTACTCGGAATGGACCAGGAGCAGGCTCAAAAAGAACTCCTGTCACGATGTGTGCTTAATGAGGAACAGATTCATTCAATGGAGAAAGTTGAACAGGCAATGGAGAAGATCGCCCCATTGATAGATCATATTTTTAACGCAAAATGCCCGGAATGTGAACATGAACAGGAATTCCACTTCAACATCCAGCATTATTTACTCTCCTCGTTGATGCAGGAAAAAAAGCAACTGGCTTTCGAGGTACATTCACTGGCGACAGCTTACAATTGGGGCCTGAAAGAAATCCTTGAACTGCCGAGAACCCAAAGGCGCATGTATATGAAAATTCTTGATTCAGGCTAAAGAATGAGGAGCAGCTGAATTATGGCCACATACTTCTCAAAAATCATCAGCAATACCTTTGGTGTTGTTGAAGGTAAACAACTTCAGCCGAATATTCAAACCTTCCCATTTGCTTCGCCTGCTAGTGAAGATGTTTTTAATGAGATCCCGGATATAACGGAAAAACCGGAAGAATCAGGAAGCACATCAGTTTCTGAAAGGATTGAGCAGGTAAGTGAAGAGAGTAATAATGACACCGAAGCAAGAGTGGTTTCAAAACCTGTTGAAATAAAAAAGGAGATCATAAAGGAAAAGGTTCCTTCTCCTGAAACGCCATTAAAGGAAGCCGTTAATAAGGTCCTGACAGATGAAGATCCACAAGGAAAAGGTCCTGAACAAGAAAGTATATCACCAAAAAACAAATTAGTTAACCTTAATGAAAACCTTGCTGATGATCAAAGGCACCATGTTGATAAAGAGAAAAACAAAGTAGATAAAAACGAGGAGAAGCACCAGAATAAAGACCAAAAGCAAGAGTATAAGACTATAAATGTCACCAAAAGAGTTTCAGCAATTGTAGCCGATGAATGGGTAAACCCTGAAAAACCTGACGAACCAACCCATGAGTCAAAATCATCCGACAAAAATATCCATCCGGAAATACAAGAAACCCGCTCGAAAAAAAAGGAGGAGATAGATACAACGCATGTTATTCCAGCTAAACTAAGGACAGATAAGGTTAAAAAGGAAGTTGTTGAAATTGAACCGCAAAAACCTGAAATCCAACCCCCTCCGGCGAGGGCAAAAAAAGGAAAACGGCTGGTGATAGGTCAGATCAATGTTGAGGTTGTGCAGGAGCAAAAGGAAAAACAGGTTCAAAAGGAAACAATAATAAAATACAAAGCTGTACCCCAGGGTAAAAATCCAACTCCGGCAGCTAAAGGTTCAACTCTTAAAATTAAATACGGCCTGGGCCAATTATAACTATGGCTTTACTGGATCTGTCGAAAGTAACTGAAACACTCACCAACCTGCTTGAGTACTCTTTCTTGTCATCAGAAACCTGGAATCCTACTTCTGGAACTTATGTAAGTCCCACAATATCAGCCAAACCTCCTGATGCTTTAGATCCTGATTCTGTTGGAATTTATTTGTACCATATTGCTGAAGATACTGCATATAAAAACCTTCCCTCTCCCGGTTATGATAATCCTCCGGTTCGATTTATTCCAATGGGCCTGAATCTATTTTACCAGTTGACTGCAAGAGGTTCAGGGGATGAAAATGGTACCATCAATGAACAAAAAATGATGGGGATTGCCATGAAGGCTTTGCATGATTACCCTGTAATAGATGATGAAACAGTGATAGTAGCTTTAGACGACTCTGTGAATAAGGTTTTACCTGATGAGTTGGATGGTGATAACAAATTGCGAATTATCCTGCAGCCAATTGCACATAACGAAGCTATGAATTACTGGTCGGCAGGTAATAATCCTCCCCGCCTGGCAGCCTATTATCAAGTTTCTGTGGTATTGCTCGAACCTGAAGAGATCCAATCCCGTCCGGGCAGGGTTTTAACCTATGGTGTTCACACCTTTGTTGAAGGGCCACCACGTATAGATACTTGTAAAAACACCATATCATTTACTATACCCGGCGAAACTGAAGCCCGTGAAGTGGAATTAAGCCCTGCCCAGGCATCACCAGTAGCAACACCATTACCTGATCCATTGCCTGATCCATTGCCAATAGGTCATAAAGTTTCCTTCACCGGTAGTGGCTTTTTAGTTGGAGATACCAGCTTGATTCTAATGAACGAACGTTGGACCGAAATTGAGGAGGTTGACCCAACCGCATGGCAAATTGAAGTAACCAATGATGGATTGGATATGGTGATTAGAGAAAGAGTAACTGATAGCGATAAAGAAGTACTTCCCGGAATATATGCAGCTGTTGCGAAAGTCATTAAACAGATTAAACTTCCAGACGGAACAACTCGTGATATAGAGTATTTATCCAATAAATGTCCTTTTGCAATATCCCCAAGGATTGATACAATCGGCCCTCCGGATGCTAATAATATTTCCACTATAGAAGGTTATATTTTCCAGCATGCAGACATTCCAGAGGATAAAGTAATTGTCTATTACGGTGGTACCAGGTTGGCTTCAAGAACCGCAGGCACATTGGATCCGGGCGAATTTTCAATAATTGATGCTGAAAACATAAAAGTTCGATTACCAGATAATAGTGTGGAAAATACATTTATTTCAGGTAATCCATATCCAATAAGGATATTCGTAAACGGTATAGAATCAGCCCCGGCATGGATAGATTATCCCTCATAACAGCAAAAACAAACAGTGTAAGTAATTAGAATGCTTCAAACAGATCCAATACTTAAATTGGTCCTTATTCGGATTCGCCTGTTATCAAAACGCAGGATTCTCTGGCTCAGAAAACTATGGCAGGAAGAAGGTGAAACCGGTGGGCAGATAGCGATAACACATGCAGTCATTGATGCTATTTTGAATGAAAAAGATAGTCCTGATTCAGAATATTCCTGGTATGATAAAGAAAGTAGCATTCATCAATTAAGCGAAGAAATTGCTTTAGTTGAAAAGAAGATAAAAGAAGATAAGAACTCGCGATTTACAAAACTGTGCCGATTATTTGATTTAAACCAGGAAGAATCAGACCTGTTCCAATTATGCCTGGCGTTAAAACTCGATCCCTCCCTGTCACGCATTTATGCATACATCCAGGACCATGCGGCCAGAGGTTACCCAACAGAAGAATTAGCTCTACGCCTTTTTGGTAATGGCTATAGCAGTCTGTTGAAAACGGATTCATCTCTGGTAAACTGGCAACTTATCCGGGAAAAGGAAACGGCAGCCGGAGAGCCCAATTTATTTATGTGTGATCCTTTTATTGTACAATGGCTGCTTGGTTATGAAGGTTTGGATGAATCACTTGTTTCAATTGCCAGGCAAATTGAACCAGGGACTCCATTAAAAAACTGGGCGGTAAAAAACACAACTGATTTACTCAGAAGAATAATGAACAACCCCGCCGCAAGCAACGGGGTATCAATCGGAAAACCTTATTCGCCCCAGAGGGGCGGGAAATTAAACCCTCGTCCGCCAACCCGGTACGGGGCCGTATTGCCTGGCGGCTTAAAAGACAAATCAAAACGCCTAAGATTAATTATTGTCGGCCCGCCCGGAAGCGGCCGCCGGACTTTTGCAGCTGTACTCTGTTCCAGGTTTAAAAAGAACTTGCTTACAATTGATTCTGACGGAAATGAGGATTGGCATAAAGTATTTATGCATGCGCAGCGGCTGGCTTTGCTTGATAATTGCGGAATTGCCTGGTACGGGGAGAAAGCCTTAAGTCAGGCATGGCCACAGGGAATTTTGAGTATTCCCCTGCAATTTGTTATCTGTGAAAAAAATCAAAAACCGCAACCTGTAAACGGAATAATAGATTCCATAGTTGAGATGCCTGAGATCCCGATTGCCGAGCAAAAAAAGCTGCTTAAAAACATGGTCCCAGTTTCCCAATCCTGGGATAAAAAAGCATTCAGCAACCTGGTATCCCAGCATCGCATGAGTATAGGGGATATTAAGACAATGGCAGACCGGGATGTACAAATAATATCGGAAGTTTCGGATGTTCTTCATGAATCTGCCAGGTATAAGCTGGGGGAACTGGCCCAGTTGCTTGAATGTCCATTTCAGCGTGATGATCTTATACTCCCGGAATATTTATGGAAATCACTGGATGATTTAATTTTTGAAGCCCGGGAGCGAAAACAATTTTGGGAAGGAGAGCATGTCCGACGTTTATTTCCCCAGGGGCGTGGGCTTATCGCACTGTTCAACGGCACCCCCGGCACGGGTAAAACCATGGCAGCACAGGTGATCGCCGCCGAACTCGGACTCGACCTTTTCCGTATTGACCTGTCATCCGTGGTGAGTAAATACGTAGGTGAGACCTCACAAAACCTCGATCGTATCCTGTCGCGTGCCCAGCACATGGATATTGTCTTGTTGTTTGACGAAGCCGACGCCCTGTTTGGCAAACGGACCGAAGTAAAAGAGGCCCATGACCGGTTTGCCAATACCGATACGAGCTACCTTTTACAGGCCATTGAAAACTACCAGGGTATAGCACTTTTATCTTCCAATAAAAAAGAAAATATTGACATGGCATTTATTCGTCGACTGCGTTATGTGCTTGAATTCCCAAAACCGGATGCCCATCAGCGTGAGCAAATATGGTTTAAGGTAATGGACAGGCTGGTCAAGCCGGAACAGACGGCAAAGTTAAATGGGCAGGTAAAGATGCTGGCGAAAAATGTGGAGCTTACCGGCTCTCAAATTAAGTTTTCTTTATTATCCGCGGTGTTTATTGCAAAAAGCGATAGGAAGCCACTTGAAATGGCACACCTGCTCCGGGGATTGGATCGGGAACTGATGAAAGAAGGACGGACAATGAGTAAACGGGAACGGGAAAAACTATTGGGTAATGGCTGAACAAGAAGTAAATATTGGAGAATTGAACATTCGTTTGCCGGAGAGATATAAAGAAACGGCGAAAGATATGGGACAGGATATAGTAAACAAGCTGTACCAACGGCTAAAAGGGCATTCCCCAAAACATTCAATTGATTCACTAAACTTTCGTGTAAATATTTCAAATGAAGCAATTCCTAGTCAAATAACTACTTTAATAACTGATGCCATTTTAAAAGGATTGGTATGAAGCAGCAGCAAAAGACACAAAAAGTAGCAAAAAATCAAGAAACTGGAACAGCAAGATTAGGCAATAAAAGATTGAATGACAGGAATCTTCAACATCCATTTTTGCAGGCACAAAATATTATTGGGAACCATGGATTACTGAATTGTTGTAGTGGAGTAATTCAAACTAAATTAAAAGTTGGACAGCCAAATGATAAATATGAGCAGGAAGCCGACCGGGTGGCAGAGCAGGTGATGCGGGTGTCTGATGTTGATGTGGCGCAGCAGGTTGAGAATGGGACGGTACGGCCGATGCAGATTCAGCGGATGTGTGTGGGATGTAAAGAGGAGGAGATGATTCAGGCTAAAGGATCTCCAGGCCAGACACCTCAAGTCACTTCAAATATTGAATCTAGAATTAACACCTTAAAAGGCGGTGGTCAGCCGCTAGCTCCTTCAGAAAAGAGCTTTTTTGAAAATGGTATGGGTTATGATTTTAGTGGTGTGCGTATTCATAAAAACAATAAGGCAACCGATGCTGCTAGTTCTATAAATGCCAGGGCGTTTACGGTTGGAAATGATATTGTTTTTAACAGGGGAGACTATAATCCTGAAACATTTGAAGGTAAACGTTTATTAGGGCATGAGTTAATCCATACAATACAACAGCAAAAAACACCAGAAATAATTCAAAGAGAACCACTTCAAGGTATTCCTGAAGGTGGAGTCGAAGTTGGAAAAATAGGAATCGTAAACTGGAATGGTGATCCAAAGTTACGTTTAAGGAGTTCTCCTGATACCGAATCAAATAACATCGGGTCTTTAGCATTCAATACCACCGTATATGTTGCCAAATCATTCTCCGGTGATTGGTATTATATTACCACTGAAAATGGCGAGATGGGATATGTAGCTAAAACATATATATGGACTCATCTCCCAGAACCCAATTCAAAACTTCACAAAGTGGAATCAGGTGTCAAGGGAACCGCGATTGCTATTGCGGAGAAGTATTATGGCGATAAAGCGGATGATTGGGGACAGGACTTGAGGTTCTATGTGAATGTGTTGGCCATAATGAACAAACAAAGCGTTCCGGATCGCACAGATGGTTGGAAAGATGTTCGTTTTGAAGCAGACAGTTTGATTTGGATTCCTAGTCAACCTTTTGCCTATGGGATGAAAAGCCTTGTTAATTCAGGTTCCATTTCCTATGAGGCGTTGGATGCCATCGGGATGGCAGAGTTTATTGAAGGAATGGTGCAGAAGTTGGGGGATATTGAGTCTGCGATCAAATCATCAATGGCTTATATGGGAGATGCCATTCAGCGCCATGTTGAAGAAGCACTTGTTAATATGCTAGTCTCTTTGGCATTGATTTTGGTGGCCGCTGTGGCAATCCTAGCCGTCTCCACTGCCATAGGTGCTGGGCTGGGTGCACTGGCTGGAGGTGCAAGTGCCGTACCAGGAGCAGCTGCAGGTTTTGAGGTGGGATTGGTTATCTTGAAATGGTTGGGCTTGGCCATGATCATTGCCTGGGTTGGTCAAGCATTGTGGGAAACCGGATCAGCATTTGCAACTTTCTTTGGCACGGTATGGAATGCCAATGGTGACAAAGACAAAATTGACCAGGCAGCCTGGGAGTTTGCCGATGCTGTAGGTATCTTAATTGGAAACCTATTGGAAGCACTTGTAATGTATGCAGCAAGTGTTGGTTTGGTAAAAGGGGTTAACATCCTTCGAAACTCCAAGATGGGGAAATCGATGGGAGAAACAAAATCGGGAGAATGGTTGACAGAAAGGGTAAGGAAAGTCACTTCGGGAGAAGCAGCCCTGGGTCGTCCAATCGATGTTTACAATAGGATTACCCGAGGCGTGGAATTTGTGGATGGTAGAGGCATTACGCTTGGAGAATTCGATGGTGTGGACATGCGCAATTCCATGTTTATCGAACATAAATCAGCTTCAGGTTTATCCCGGGTTAATCCGCGCACGGGGCGACCGCAACAGACACCTCAGCAATGGGCGCAAAATCAAATTACAAAAAAGACTCGAATTAGGATCAATAATTTGGCTCGGGTATCCTCTACCCGTGCAGCAAATGGGGCAGATTACAGTGTTCCTGGATTGGCAAAGATACAAGGATTCAGGCACATCTATTTCAAATTGGATGGAAATACACCAGCTCTACGGGCAGCTGTATTTGCAGAGTTAGCTGTGTTGAAAGCAGAATTTCCTGGTTGGAAATTCACTGCTGATTTTGGTTTTGGTATTGTTTTACCACCAGTGCCAGATAGTGGTTCGACCGATACAGAAAGGGAAGAGTAATGCAATTTGAATCAACGTTAAAAGGCGTAAGCATTTTGTTTTTTGGATACAAAATATTCCAAACGATCATTAAGAAAAAAAATGTCTGTAGCATTATTAATTACCAAAGGAGAGGTAGCCCAGGAGGAAGAATACCAACCTGTAGCTAGTGAGGTTGTATTTCTCAGTCTGTGGAAGCCCGTCATCCGTGCCCAGTTCTTTAAATGGATGCCCCATTTCCAGGGTGGCATTAACTTGGAACGTGAAGACCTTGGGGCGGTTATCCATGAGTTGGAAAAATTTGTTGTGGAAGTTGAAAAGCTGAGTCGAAAAAAGGTTACTTATACTGGTGTACTAAAAAGGGCTTCAAACCTTCTTAATCGTCTTTGCAAACTTAAAGACGAAGATTTCCTAGACGTTTTTATTGGATAGAAATATCATGGGGCGTTTTATGCAAAACAGGGGACAGACCACAATTAAATACCAGGGAAAGCTGGTCGTTCTACCAAGAAAGTAGAATAAACGTATTATCCACTCGTTATGCTCCTTCGCAAGCGCGGATTTGTAATTCGTGAAAAAAACAAAACAAAGATGAAACAAACCTATAACCTTCAAGTCTATGACTCACTCTACTATCATTTTACGATTTCAAGTAATACAACACGAAGTCAATTAACTTCCTTGTTAACTGAGGCTATTTTAAAGGATTGGTATGAAGCAGCAGCAAAAAGCACAGCAAGAACAGCAAATTCAAAAAAAAGAAATAGCTTCCTATAGCAAACCAGATGTATTGGTGCTGGAAAACCGACATCCATTTTTGAAGGCACAAAATATTATCGGGAACCATGGATTATTGAATTGTAGCAACGGAGTAATTCAAACTAAATTAAAAGTTGGACAGCCAAATGATAAATATGAGCAGGAAGCTGACCGGGTGGCGGAGCAGGTGATGCGGATGTCTGATGCCGATGTGGTCCAGCGGGTTGAGAGTGGGGCTGTGCAGCCAATGCGAATTCAGCGGATGTGTGCGGGGTGTGAAGAAGAGGAGATGATTCAGGCTAAAGAATCTCCAGGTCAGACACCTCAAGTAACTTCAAATCTTGAATCTAAAATTAACACCCTAAAAGACGGTGGTCAGCCACTTGACTCTGCAACCCGATCATTTTTTGAACCTCGTTTTGGGTATGATTTTAGTCAGGTGCGTGTACATTCAGGCAATGCTGCAGCGGATTATGCTAAATCTATTAATGCCCGTGCGTTTACGTTGGGTAACCATGTGGTTATGGGGGCAGGAGAATATCAACCACAATCCAGGGAAGGTAAGCAGTTGCTGGGGCATGAATTGATGCATACCATACAGCAGTCGGCTGGAAATATTATTCGGCAAATTCCTGCAGACGATCCTGACCAGGAGCAGAGTTGGTTCGATCCACTGGCACCCAACAGTCATATTGGCTCAATCTATTTCCCAACCGCTAGCAGCGAATTCGATCCCGATGATTACGATATTGTCGAAGAAATTTATCTGGTTATCGAATCATTCGCCAGCATCCAGCCTGTTATGCTCACATTTGAAGGATACGCTGACACTCGGGGAGGTGAGGAAACAAATCAAACCTTGTCCAAAGCTCGGGCCAAAACAGTGGCAGGTTACTTCACCCCGCTTTATGACGAGTATCCATGGTACGATCAGGTTGATATTGGCTTTGGAGAAATGCAAAGTGCTGATTCCAGACTCGCACGTAGGGTGGATATCCAGGTTGAACCTGTTCTGAATGTCCAGCCGCCGTCACCAATACCGTGGGCGGAGCGTGTAAATAACGCCACATCTGATAAGGATAAATTGTTACTTATTAATGAAGTGGCCATGAAGCCTGGCAATGCTTCGTTGTATGTTGATCTAAAATTACCTGTTGAACTCATTCCCAGTGGCAGCATAACAGTAAAAAAGGATCGCCTTGGTGGTAGTAAAGATATCGATTTAGGTGCCTGTAATCGTAGACCTTATGGTGTCTATTTCGATCCCGCCCTCCAGGATCATGGCAGGCGGTTAGACCATGTGGAATGCAGCGCACTGGGGGAATCGGAAACAGGTAAGAGCTATTTGGTTGTTGGGCCAGATATACTGGATGTAAAATCTGAAGATGCTATTGCTAGAACAATTTACCACGAATATGTTCATATTGAGCAGAAAGAAGGTAAGATTCACAAAAGTCTGTTGAAGTCATACCAAAATAAAGGTCAGCATATACAGCACTATATCAAGGAGGCATTAGCGCATTCAGAGGATTTCAAAGTGTTCTTCGGAAAGTTGAATTATGATTCAGCAGGGCCAAAGGATCAACCAGCCCTTGATTCCTTGCTTAGAATCGATACAGTTTACTGGAACTCTCTACGAACTGCAGATAGTGCGCGAAATAAAGTCACCGATAATATCGCGGGCGTTGCTACTACAACTAATGAAAAAACGATATTGCGTTCCATGCTCAGTAAACTTGCAGGGGGTAGTGGCTACACCCTGAGGAATGAAGTGCTGCCTAAGATTTAAGATCAACATGGCCAGACTAAGAATAGGGGACAGACCACAATTAAATGCCAGGGAAGTTGGTCGGTCTTCCAAGAAAGTAGAATAAACGTATTCTCCGCTCGCTATGCTCCCAAAAACTCTGCAATGAATAGCGATGTTGAGAAGGATCAACTATAAATTGAATCATGAATACTTTTGCAGTTAAACAGAGATATATTTCACCGACAATAAAAAAGGCAAAACCAAGTCGGCTTGTGCCACAGACAAAAGATGCTCAAAAGCTGCAAACTCACGTTCACCAGATTCTTCGTTCCAATGATGCGCAAGCCAAACTTACGATCGGGCAGCCGAATGACAAATATGAACAGGAGGCGGATCGAGTTGCTGATCAGGTAATGAGGATGGCGAACGACTGATTTTACGGGAGCTTTTAAAACAAGCGAATTCCGATAACCAAAGTAAATAGTATATGCCAACCGGTTACTCACGCAGTCCAAAACTACTAAAAGGTGCCTTCGTAAAGCTCACCGATGAATTCCTGGTTCCTATCCCGAATATTATTGTATTCCAGTACAACCCGGAAACATTAACACGCAGTCTCAAACCATCATCAGGAACGGGCGAAGGGGAGGATTCTGGTACAAAATCTACGGCCGAACCTTTCGATCCAAATGAAAGTTTTGACCTGACCCTGGAACTTGATGCTACCGATGCACTGGAAGAACCGGAATCCCATCCCGTTGCCGTTATTGCAGGAGTGGCTGACCGAATCTCAGCAATGGAAATGCTGTTGTATCCAACTGGCGAAAGTATGCTGGGCAATGCTGTTTCTTCCCTTTTAGGAACTGAAAGTGTTGTTCCACGAGGGAGTGTACCTGTTGTGTTGTTTATTTGGGGTCCGGGATTGATATTGCCAGTCAGGTTAACAAGTTTTAGTGTTGAGCACCAGGCTTTCTCACCAATACTTTACCCGACACGAGCAAGCGTAAGTGTTAGCCTGGATGTATTAACTGATCAAACCTTCAAAAAACTGGGACGAAAGTTGAGTGCCAGTGAAGAAATAGCCATTGTTGCATACCAGTTTACACGAGGCCAGCGAGAAGTCCTGGCTCTGGCTAATATTGCCAATAGTGTCGAATCAATCCTGGGCATGTTGCCCTTTTAATAAACCCTATTTACATGACCAAAAATGTTTGATAGCAAAAGCAGGTATCATAAACTTGAAACCTACGTTGTAACCGATCACCGTGGTCGGTCCGTTAATGTTGTTCCGGTACCCTCTCCTCCAGGTGATACAATGCTTGGGATTCATAAAATGAGGCAGGGCCAGAAGATTGACCACCTTGCTCAAAAATACCTGGAAAACCCGGCAGGTTACTGGCGTATCTGTGAAATTAACGATGTGATGTTACCTGAATCACTTACTGAAGCACAGGAAATTAAAATTCCGGTTAAAAAAATATAATCATGGGATTGGGAATTGCCATATCAGTAAATGGCCAACCGGATGAAGAACTTGTCCAGGCGTCTTCGTTAGAAATACACGAAAATATGGATAAAGCAACCACCTGTAATATCCGTTATGAAATAGATATAAGTGAAGGTGATATTCCATTTTTGATTGACAGCCGGTTTGATGCGGGTTCGGAAATTTCCATCGTTGTACCTGTGGATGATATAAACCACTGCCTGGTCAAAGGCCCTGTTCATGGGCACAATATCCACCTGCAACATGGTGGAGGAGGCTCCCGGATTGAGATCAAAGGATCTGACACCTCCATATTGATGGATCGTTCAACACAGTCGGTTGCCTGGTCGGATGTGAAAGACAGCGATGCCGTGTCCAGCATATTAGGCAACTATGGCTATTCAGCAGATGTACAAAGCACTGATGCCCTTCATGAAACTAACAAACATACATTGATACAGCGTGAAAGCGACCTGGGCTTTATTCGCCGTTTATCCCGTCGCAATGGTTATAATTTCTGGATAACATGTGATGAAAACGGTGATGAGACTGCACATTTTAAACGCCCGGAATTGTCAGGAAATGCTGAGGCTGACCTGGTAATTAACCTGGAAGATCCAAACCTGGACTCCATTGATATTGAATGGGATGTCGAACATCCTGCCAGTATGGAGGGGAAACAGCTTGACCTTAACACAAAGGATGATATGGATGTTGCCGTAAGCCAGACACCACAGGATATCCTGGGAAGTGATGGCTTGAGTTCTGTAACAGGCGATACAAGGTCGGTACATCTGTCGGCCCCGGCAGATGATGTGGGTGACCTGCAGGCACGGGGAGAAGGAGCGATCATAGAAGCAGACTGGTTTATAAAAGCCAGCTGCCAGGCAAACCTTGAAAACCTGGGAAGCCTGGTAAGGTCAAATACTATCATCGAATTGCAGGGCGCAGGAAGCAGGTATAGCGGCAAGTATTATGTTTCTGGAGTGAAACATATTATCGATGCCTCTCAACACCGGATGGAAATCGAATTGATACGTAATGGCTGGGGAGAATAATA
>JAIOSQ010000061.1 GCA_021107535.1 Bacteroidales bacterium
GCTTTGGTGAACGAAGTGGTTTCTGGCTACTGGTTTCTGGTCACTGGTTGCTTGTACTTCAATGCCTGTTAAGCACAATTGTCATCCCGATGGAGGTTCTTCCTCCCTACGGTCGTCAGAATGACAATTTGGACTTAATGATTTTTGTATTAAGAACTGAATTCATTTTTAATAGCGCAATTTTATATCAATGAACCAGTCGTAAACTATCAGGTGTGACATTTTCTGTTTTTCGGTATTAATATAATAGGATGAGTAATACTTCAAGCTTATCACAGTTTGTGATAACATAGTTCAAATGAAAATGCAGCTATAAAAAATCGAAACGAAAATTTAGGAGGTGCGTGGGCAAAGAATAATGTTTAATTTTGACCTTGCCGAACTGTACGAGGTCGAAACCAAGGTATTAAATCAAGCTGTAAAACGTCCCAAAGCAGCACTCCCTCTTGCCTTTACTGAACACGGGGTTGCAATGCTTGCCAATGTTTTAAAAAGTAAAAAAAGGTATTTGCCGTATGCCTTTTCCGAACAAGGCCTGGCTACAAACTAATCCTTCTTCAATGAGATATTCCCATTGGGATCAATAGTTATCGTCCCTTTATATTTCCCACTTCCTGAAATAGTTAATGATCCCTGAAGATCGCCCGTAATCTGATGCGTTCCTTCCTCTATGTCTCTATATGGGGTCGTCGTACCAGAGGCAACCAAACCAAAATTGGTTGGTCCTACGGCAATATTAAGCTCTTGAGGATAATCGTTTTTAACACGAACCTCAAATTCGTCCTTACAGGAGGAAAGGCACACTACTGAACAAATTAACAAAAGAATCAATACTGCTCTCATAATTATAGATTTTAGTGAATGGGTTTTATAAACATTGTTGAATAAAGCCGGATGAGTATCTAATAGAAAAATGGCATATACCTGCCAATTTTATATGTAAAATACAAATATACTAAACTCAAAACTAAAAGTCAAGCAATCAATGCATTCTATGTTTTTTACAGCTCAATAAACTACCTATTACAAAAAACAAACAGGAGACAAAGCAGCAGAAACGTAAGAGAATTGGATACAAGACATGAATGGGATACTTTGAGGTTGCAAATTGCAACCTCAAAAGGTAGAGGGAAAATAAGGTCATTTCCCACCAGGCAACCATTATCGAAATTTCAAATCTTATAAATATATATTTTATGTGTATATTTATTCCCTAATAAAAACTAATATCATTTCTTATGAATAAGTCAGTATTCCTGGTCATTTTTTCAATACTTTCCCTGTTTTCCTTCTCACAGGATGAATGGACATTGATCCACCCCTATCCTACCCTGAATAATCTCATCGATGTACACTTCGTGTCCGATAATGAAGGATGGCTTGTGGGCACGAAAGGAACAATATTATATACTGATGATGGTGGTGATACATGGGAAACACAACACAGCAACCCTGACGAATCCCTATGGAGTGTCTTTTTTATCGATGACAACGAAGGATGGGTCTGCGGGTGGAGCGAAATTTACCATACTGAAGACGCCGGGCAAAACTGGAGCATTCAAGATGCCCCTTTTTGCATGGGCGACTTTACAGATGTGTTTTTTATCAATCCCGATACCGGTTGGATCGTAGGCACCTACAAAATTGTACTAAAAACAACAGATGGTGGAGAGAACTGGATAAAAATCCAGAACTCCATTGCAGATGGTAAATGCTTCAAGCGGGTTGCCTTTTATGATGATCTGCACGGCTGCGCAGTTGGTGATGTGATGATGGGGGGAAATGAAGGTTTTATCATGGTCACGGATGATGGCGGGCTCAGTTGGACAGAAACCACTCCGGCCAATAGTGACTGGCTCACGGATGTTGAGTATTATAACTCAATGTGCATATGGACATGTGGTTATGATGGCAATGTATTCCGTTCTCTGGATGGCGGCCATACCTGGTACGAGGAGTATTATGGATCAGAAAGTTTCGATGCAATTCATTTTTTCAACGACTCCAATGGTATATTAATTGCCGGAAATTCAGCATTATTGAGCTTTGATGGCGGTGATAACTGGGATTCGCTTGTTTATATTACACAAGATTTTACAAGTTTTCATGCCTTCATGAGCTGGGAAAACAATAAAGGTATGCTTGTAGGTTACGGCGGCACCATCAGCCGGACAATGGATGGTGGCAGCAGCTGGGAAAAGATCAACAAGGGTTTAAATGTTTATTTCTCTGAGCTTGGATTCTTCGATTCATTCAATGGCCTTGGCATCGGAGGTGTATGGAGCACTGCCCAGCTCTTACGAACCTATGATGGAGGCTACAACTGGGAGTACGATACCATAATCCCCAACGGCCGCTTTTATAATCTGTATATGGATGGACAAAGTTGTTACCTCCTCAATGATTCATCGCAGATGATGAAAACTCATGATGGCGGCCTGAACTGGGAATTGCTTGATATAATAAGTCCGGATAGTTATTACTCTGACTTTCAATTCGTGAACGAAAACACCGGATATTGCTGTGGCTACAAGGGAGAATTTATTAAAACCATCAATGGTGGCCTCAGCTGGGAGGATATGTCATTCGGCAGCACTTTTCATCTGAGCAAAGTATTTTTTGCAGATGATCTGCATGGCTGGCTTATCAATTACGATGCGAAAGAGATTCTTCGTACAAGTAACGGTGGCGAAACATGGGCTTCAAGCCAGCTGGGAAGCACAATGATCTATCAGCCAGTCAGTATTTTCTTTCATGATGTAAATGCAGGCTATGTCACAACAGATGATGGCTTATTGTACAAATCCATAGATGGAGGCGCAAGCTGGGAATTATTATATGGGTTTCCATCCGGTAACCAATCAAAAATATATTTTGTCAGCGAAACGGAAGGATGGTATATGTGGGCGTCACGGGTATACCATACGCATGATGGTGGCATCACCTGGTCTGATGGAGAAAGATTGGGCTCTTATGCACGCAGCATATTCTTTCTCAGTGAGGACCAGGGATGGATTGGTGGCAGCAGTGGTATGATCGTCACATATGACGGTATTGTGGGGATTTCTGAGTCCATTTCCGAAGATCAGAACATCCTAATATTTCCTAATCCCACACAAAGAGTGCTTTTTGTCCAGGTGCTGGACGGAAGCAATGCAGATATAACGATCAGTGTGTATAATATGGAGGGAAAAATTGTATTGCAGTCCATCGAAAACGGAGATACTAATCCTGTTTCACTGGATGTTTCACAACTACCGGCAGGAACCTATCTGCTGCAAACAACGTCCACAGAAAATCAGCAGATACTTAAATTCGTAAAGCATTAAATGACCTCACAGGTTCAAGAACCTGAGAGGTCATATTTGCCTGATCCATCAATATTTTGTATATTTATCGGGCAATTCAATGATCCATGCTTTGCCCTCCGAAGCCTTTCGGCGAAGGAGGGTTTGTTAATCTCTACTACTTAAAAATATCTTAGCCATGAAAAAAATACGAATATTGTTCATCATCAACTTACTGCTTGTCACCTTATTCTATTCCTGTAACAAAAAAGAAAATCATGATAATCCGCCCCCTCCTCCCCCTCAAAGTCAGGATCTGACGATATTTTTTGTGAATGACCAGCACGGGCAGATAGACAACTTCTCCGGGATCAAGCATATTGTAGACCTGGAAAAACAACATTCCAATGTTTTGATCGTCTGCAGCGGAGACATGTTCTCCGGCAACCCCATCGTAGATAATTACCAGGATCCTGGTGCTCCGATGATCGATATTATGAATGAAGTTGGATTTGATATCACTGTGTTGGGCAATCATGAATTTGACTATGGGGTGGAAGCCCTGGGAGCCAGGATGGCCCAATCTGATTTCGACTGGGTGTGCGCTAACCTTGATGAAAATGCAAGCCTGGGACACTACAAGTACAGGACATTAACGATCAATGACCTGAGAATTACCTTCCTGGGGCTCGTGGAAACGAACGGGAAGCAGGATGCCGTCATACCGTCAACCCATCCCTGGAAAATTGAAGAACTCACATTTAACAGGCCAGAGGATATTGTAGTCCAATATGCCGATCTTAAGGCTGAGGAAGATGCTGACCTGTACATTGCCTTAACCCACATTGGACGTTGGGCAGATTTCGATTTCGCCCATGATTTCCCCTATTTTGACATTATCATCGGTGGGCATTCGCACAATCTCATCGATACTGTCGTAAATGGGATCCCAATATTTCAGGCAGGCGCTTACCTGCATTATCTGGGAAAGATCATGATAGAAGTGAATGATCAGGAGCTTCAGGCTATTGATTTTGAATTGATAGACCTTGACAATTACAATGACTTTGATGCCGGGATACAGCAGATGATCGATCAATATAACAGTAGCATGCCGTCCCTGGATGACATCATTGGTTATTCATCAACCTACCATTATAGAAATTACAATCTTGGGTGCTTTTATACTGATGCCCTGCGAACCCAGTTGAATGCGGAGGTCACTTTTCAAAATCCTGGAGGGATAAGGACAGATCTGGATGAAGGCGATATTACAAAACGTGAGATATATGCCATCTCCCCTTTTAAAAATGGAACGATCATTTATAGCATGACTGTTTCTGAAATCAAGGAATTTTTAATAGGTAGCGGCTCTGGCTTTTATTATTCAGGCATCATATTGGAGCAATCAGGTGCTGAAGTGCTTATAAAAGACACAAATGGCCAGGTTCTGCAGAACAATGTAAGCTTGACTATAGGGCTGAACGATTATATCCCTGCAGTCTATGACATGTATTTTCCGCCTCCCTCAGCTGGCAGCATCCAGCCATTCACGGATGCAGAAACCATTATAATATTCCTGGAAAACGACCCCGGGCCTGTGAATTACCCGGACTGCAACAGGTATTTTAAGTATTCTTTCTAATCTCAGTAAAGGTATAGGGGAAATCAGAATGTAAAAAGATAACTGCCTGCCTTCTTGTAGAGCTGAGCCGCATTTTTTACGCCAAATTTAATATTTATATGCGCTCTGTGGCCATCTACAGTTCTTTTGCTGATATTCAAAGACCTGGCAATACTTTTACTGCTTTTACCATGCAGGATGAGTTCCAGTATCTCAATTTCTCTTTTTGTCAGATAAGCCTTTTCCAAATTGTTAAAGCTATTCCCCTTATACTTAATCTCCATGAATTCAGCCAGGATCTCCGATGCCATATAATAATTATGAATTTTTATATCACACAGCCCTTTGATCATCTCTTCCCGGGTGCTCTCATCTCCGAAAAAACCTTTGATGCCCATCTCGAGCAGTCCCTGGATGGAATTATAATCATTTGAGTGTATGCATAGCGCATAACTGACTTTCGGATACTTGCAGACCATGGGGCTTATCTTTGCCTTGCCCTGTTTCAGTATCCAGTGGAGACTGCTGAGTACGATCGCACTTTCATGTATTTCGATCAGACTTTTAAGTCCGCCGATCTCATGAACAACGCCAATAAGCTTCACCTCAGGAGAATCATTGATCCAATGCCTGATGCATTCGATGACGATGTTTGAATCATCTGCAATGATAAGCTCTATGAAGGTTTCTGTCATTTCCGGCAAATTTGATCGTGATTGCCATGCCTGATGCACCAAGGCAATTAATTAATAATCTTGCCTTAAAAGATCAGGAATTGCAAATTCATTAAAAAACATGAATTTCAGCCTGTTCAGGCACCCATTCATAAAGGGTTCCCAGCCTTATACTTTAATTAAACCAAATTTTTAGAAATCAAGCGGACAGGAATGTGAACAAATAAATAACAAGGCACCAGCCAGTTGTTATACATCTATTAATGCCAGGGTCAGATGGCATTCCGCATACTGTTAAACAATCATGTTGATAATCAAAAATTTGGGTTGTAGCTAATATATAACATTTTAGATATTTTCAAAATATTTGAGGAAAATATTCCTGTCTAAAACTTTTAGACAGGTAATTTTCATATGAGTTATTTGCAGGAATAGACATAAAAACTGGTAAAAACATCTTTATCCTTCCGGAATTTCCTTGTCAGGAAAAACATGTTTCTTTCCGAAGATTAAAACGCTGAAAAAATAGCCGGCCCGTAGGCCGGCCTGGTTTGGGAAAACTTGATTGGTCTCATATTTATATTAAGATTCAGGTATATTCTATGTACCGTGATAGCAAATATATAACTTACTTAGCGCTGATAAAAGAGCATTTGTACCTGTTTTATATCGGCATAAATACGCAGGTATTAATACCTGTAAAGGATATTTACGATCAGAATGAGAGGTGTAATATCAGATGTGGGGGTATGAGGGGAATCAGAATGTAAAAATATAACTGCTTGCCTTCTTATAGAGCTGGGCCGTGTTTTTTACACCAAACTTATTATTTATATTCGCTCTGTGTCCATCTACAGTTCTTTTGCTGATATTCAAAGCCCTGGCAATACTTTTACTGCTTTTACCATGCAGGATGAGTTTCAATATCTCAGTTTCCCGTTTTGTCAGATAGGTCTTTTCTGAATTGGCATAGCCATTTCCATTTTGCTTGATCTCCATGAATTCGGCCATGATCTCGGGAGCCATATAATAATTATATTTTTTTATATCCCACAGTCCCTTGATCATCTCTTCCTGCGTGGTTATATCACCGAAAAAACCTTTGATCCCTATCTCGATCAGTCCATTGATTGCATTATAATCATTTGGATGCAGGAATAGCACATAACTAATCTTCGGATTGCGGCCGATCAGGGGTCTTATCTTTGCCTTGCCCTGTATCATAATCCAATAAAAGCTGCTGAGTATTATCGCATTTTCGTGTATTTCTATCAGGCTCTGAAGCTCCTCGGTAGTATGAACAATAGCAATAAGTTCAACATCAGGAGAATCTTTAACCCAGTGCTTCATGCATTCGACGACGATGTTCGAATCATCTGCAATGATAAGCTCTATGTAAGTTTCTGTCATTTCCGGCATATGGCATAATTTAGGAAAACCAAGCCTTCGCCAATACATATCCGGATAAATGATAAAACATGGTATGCGATGCATACCGGAAAAACGGACAGTCGTAAGTGTATCGTCATGCTTAGTAATTTAAGTTAATCACTTCGATAATCTTTCGCCTGTACAAGATTTAGAATTGTTTTCTCATGCATAAAGCATGAAATTCCATTTTACAAAGACCCCAAAGATGAAAGAGTCTTTATGCCCTGATTTAATTAATCCAAATTTTTAAAAAATAACCGGATCAGGATGGTGTGTAAGATTAAGAAAGTACCAGCCAGGTACCTTCATATCATCCACTTGTATGGTCTTAATATACTCCGGTAAATAACAAATTTCATATTAGTTAATAATTTGGGTTTGCGTAAAGATATAAAATTTTTCAACATTTTTACATGTTATCAAATAAATAATACCTTACAATAACTCGCATAAAGAGAAATGCACTAAGATTTTTTGATTTAAAAACGGACACCGACCCTTGAAAACTGCTTTGTTTTCGTAATGAATATGCTTGTTCATACAAGCCTAAAGGCCACACCTGCAATATTATACAAAGGCTCCTTTCATGGAGGCGTACAGGCGGAAGTTCCGCAGCAAACTCTCATCTTGTAGTAACTGATATACAAGATGCCTGAGTTCTTCCTTGTCGAGGTTATCAAAAATAAATTCATCAATATACCTTAACTGCTCTGACTTTTTCATGATCAATTGACTATTAGAACTTATATTTTATGGGTGGATCATCTGTATTTGGCAATATTCAGCCACACATCTATCATCTATGTAAACAATTGAAAACTCCTTCGTAAGCTATCATCTTCCAATAAATCATATATCAGGTTCCTGAGTTCATTTTTGTCGAGGCTATCGAGAATAAAATTATCAATATATCTCAACTGTTCTAACTTTTCCATGTGCCTTCCGATTATTAACTACTTGGTTTTTTACGTGAATTCTATGAATATGTTACATCCGTATGTTGACTGGAGTATGATATTTATTATCAAATCAGGCCAAATCTTATACCAATGAAAGACATTCATTAGAAAAGCCCTAAAATTATTTCATTACCGGACAGAAATCAATAAGGGGATTCATTAAAAACCATTAGGTAATAAGTTGGGAAGAGCTGCGGAAAACACGTAAATCGGAAATCAGATAGCAGAAATCAGATAGCAGAAATCAGCCTGCCCGCCTCTGGAGGGAAATTAATCCATAATTCAAAATCCATAATCAACCCAACACCCTTTTGTTGTTCTTTATTCTTTACTTTTGCCTGCAATGAAGAAAGAAGTCCATGACCGGCCGGATTCTACGCATTTTCAGTCAGGAAACGTAATCCTGGTTTCCATAGCTCACCTGATCCATGATATCTATTCTTCTTTCTTCGCTCCTATCCTGCCATTGCTCATTGAGAAGCTTGGCATGAATTACACAATGGTGGGAGTGCTATCCCTGGTGCATCGGCTGCCTTCATTGCTCAATCCTTTTATCGGCCTTATGGCAGACCGTATTGCCCTGCGTTACCTGGTCATCATCACACCGGCAATCACAGCTATTTCCATGAGTTTACTGGGCCTGGCACCCAACATTTTGGTGCTCGGGATACTGCTGTTTGTTACGGGCTTCAGTTCCATGTTCTTTCATGTGCCTTCACCGGTGATGATCAAAAAATTGTCGGGAGATAAGGTAGGAAGAGGGATGAGTTTTTATATGTTCGGGGGCGAAATGGCCCGTACCATCGGCCCGCTGATCATCGTGGGAGCAGTGACGGTCTGGGGACTGGAAGGCACGTGGAAACTTATTCCTCTTGGATTGCTGGCCACCTTCATTCTTTATCTCAGGTTCAGGAATGTGAAGATCTCAGAAGAATTTCAGGATCGAAAAAAGGAAAACGGTATCCGGAAAAGTCTGAGGGCTGCGGCACCTTTCTTTATAATCATCACCGGAATTACATTTTTCAGGGCGATCACCAAATCAGCACTGACTACCTTTCTTCCCACATATATGAATGTAGACCTGGGACAAAGTCTCTGGATAGGTGGAGGAGCGCTTGCCCTTCTTGAACTTGCAGGTGCCGGCGGTGCCTTGCTCTCCGGTACGATCTCAGACAGGATAGGACAAAAAACCAGCTTGCTGATCATTGCGATTAGCTCTCCCATACTGATGTTGTTATTTGTCCACCTCAGCAGTGCCTGGTCCATCCCCATACTGATCCTGATGGGCTTGTCGCTTTTTGGCAGCACTCCGATCATCCTTGCCATGATACAAAACAGGGCCAATGACCGCCCGGCCTTCTTCAACAGCATTTTTATGCTGATCAGTTTCTTCATCAGCGCTGTTTTGGTCATAGGTATCGGAGCCGTAGCAGACAGGATCGGACTGCAGTTTACGTATGAGATTTGCGGGTGGCTGGCATTTGGCGCCGTGCCGTTTGTGCTGGCGTTGAAAAGGTAAACTCTACAAAGACTCAGAAGCTTTTAAAAATTCGTGCAAGTGAGTAACCGGGTGCCTGCATGTCGAGATCCAAAAAATATCCAAAAGGCGTTGTATAAGATTCATAGTCCGCATTATTCAATCTTTCTTCTGCCTTGTGGAATAATTCAATAGTAAATTCAGGACTGGCTTTGCTATCCGACAGATGTGCAAAGGAATGCAACATCACCCTTCGCGTGTTGTTCTTTCCGGCAGCCCATTTCAGGTTTTTTATCAGCTTTTTTTCCACTCCGTTCAGGTCTTCTTCGTCTCCTGCTTCGGCCTGGATGAATGCAGTCAGGATATTTTCATAGGATCCGGGCTCCGTTGCCTCTTCAGCATCCTCCAGCACCTTAAGCGTTGGTGTATAGGCGAACCTGGCACAATATATCATCAGCAGTTTCATAAGGGGAAATTTATTAATTTTATGCACTGCCAAAGGTATTAAATTGTCATGAACAACCCTCAGATACCCCTTGCCGAACAATTGCGCCCACATAAGCTGGATGATTTTCTGGGACAGGACCACCTGGTCGGTAAGGGAGCCATCCTCCGGAAAGCCATTGAGTCGGGCAACATTCCTTCCATGATCCTCTGGGGGCCACCGGGCGTTGGAAAAACAACCCTGGCCCATATCATCTCCGTTCAACTGAACAGGCCATTCTACACGCTGAGTGCCATCAGTTCAGGGGTGAAAGATGTGAGGGAGGTTATCAGGCAGGCAAGACAGTCGGTGAATCATGCCATACTATTCATTGATGAGATCCACCGTTTCAGTAAATCACAGCAGGACTCATTGCTCGGGGCTGTGGAGAAAGGCATTGTCACCCTCATCGGGGCCACAACGGAAAATCCTTCTTTAGAAGTCATCTCCCCCCTGCTCTCACGATGCCAGGTATATATTCTGAAGCCCTTTGAGAAAGAAGAATTGCTGATCCTCCTGGATACTTCAAGAAAGTACCTTGAAGAACAGCATAAGATAAAAATAACGATCAGTGAAACTGAAGCACTGCTGAGGATCTCCGGCGGGGATGCCAGGAAACTTCTGAATGCCCTGGAACTGATCCTCCATGCAGAACCGGAGGTAAAAACACTGGAGATCACCAATAAAAAGGCCACGGAGGTAATCCAGGAAAACCTGGCCATGTATGATAAAGCCGGCGAGATGCATTACGATGTCATCTCGGCCTTTATTAAATCATTGCGGGGCAGCGATCCCAATGCAGCTGTTTACTGGCTTGCCAGGATGGTCGAGGCCGGGGAAGATCCGAAGTTCATCGCGAGGCGGATGCTGATCCTTGCTTCCGAGGACATCGGCAATGCCAACCCCAATGCCCTGTTGCTTGCCAACGCCTGCTTCGATGCCGTGAACAAGATCGGCTGGCCCGAAAGCAGAATCATCCTTTCGCAGACTGCCGTTTACCTGGCATCATCACCCAAGAGCAATGCCTCCTATATGGCCATTAAACAGGCTGAGAGCAAGGTGAAACAGACCGGTGACCTTCCAGTACCGCTGCACATCAGGAACGCACCAACGAAACTTATGAAAGATATCGGTTACGGCGACGGCTATAAGTATGCCCACGATTACGACAATAATTTTACGGAACAGGAGTTTTTACCAGACAAACTCGCCGGAACAAGATTTTATGAACCAGGAAATAACACAAGAGAAAATGAGATAAGGAAGAGACTGAAAGGTTTGTGGAAGGGGAAATATCGTTATTAGGGGTTGGGGCATTTGAATAGAGAATAGAGAACAGAGGAACAAGGAATAAGAATAAGAATGAGAATGAGAACGTGGAAGTTGAATGAGCAAGAAATCACTCCCACACAATATAATCCAGACTTCCGGTAGCCGGTAACCGGTGACCGTTAACCGGATTGATTAACGAATCAACAAATAAAACCATGATAAAATCTATTCCTAACATAAAGCATAGCGACAGCGGTAATTTTTTCCTCATCGCAGGTCCCTGCATCATCGAGAATGATAAAAATCCCTTTGAGATCGCGGAAAAGATCGTTGGGATCACGGACAGGCTGCAGATCCCTTTCATTTTTAAAGCTTCATATCGCAAAGCCAACCGTTCAAAGCTGCAATCCTTTACCGGCATCGGTGACAAGGAAGGACTGGAGATACTCAAAGCGATAAGGGATAAATATCATGTTCCTGTACTTACTGACATCCATACGGCTGAAGAGGCTGCCCTGGCAGCAGAATATGCTGATATCCTGCAAATCCCTGCCTTTCTCTGCCGGCAGACTGAGCTTCTGATAGCTGCAGCCGCAACCGGCAAAGTGGTGAACATCAAGAAAGGGCAGTTTCTTTCGGCAGATGCCATGAAGTTTGCCGTTGAGAAGGTCAGGCAGTCAGGCAATGACAGGATAATGCTCACCGAGCGGGGAAGCATGTTCGGCTACCAGGACCTTGTAGTGGACTTTCGTAACATCCCCTGGATGCAGGAAATTGATGTTCCTGTGATTGTCGACATTACCCATTCACTTCAACAGCCTAACCAGCCGGAAGGCGTGAGCGGAGGAATGCCGGAGATGATCGAAACCATCGGCAAGGCAGCCATTGCCGTAGGCGCCGACGGCATCTTCATCGAAACACATCCAAATCCGGAGGAAGCGCTTTCGGATGGGGAGAATATGCTGCCATTGAGCCAGCTTGAAGAACTGTTAGATAAACTTGTTAGAATCAGGCAAGCGGTATGAATAGAGAATAGAGAATAGAGAATAGAGAATAAAGAACAAGGAATAAGAATAAGAATAAGAATAAGAAACATGGAACAAGGAAGTAGAATGTAGAATTGAGAGTTGGGTCAAATTATACACTATTCACTCCAGATAGACACTCGGCACTAGGAACTCGGCACTAGGCACTTCCTGCCTATTCAGCCTTCAGTTTAAGAGATTTCAATCCTCCTGTTGCGCCATCGAACTCAACATTTGAAACGCTTGCGGGCAGGGCCGATACCAGGCCGAACTGGCTGATGATGCTGCGCAGTTGTGCAACGGTATTTCCATGAAAAAGGATATTTATTTCTGCTTCTTCCGGGATACGGTAGAAAAGGCCATGTAAGGCGGTGCTGGATGTCAGTTCGCTGCTGCCATTGATGGCCAGCACCCCGGCAGTATTGCCTGAGGTTTCTATCCTTATCGACACCGGCTCCCCTGCTCCTCCCGCTTCGACGATGCCGGAATTCTTTGAAAGCCGGAACAAGGGCAGTGTGTTGCCGATGTTTTCGGCCGTGGGAAGATATGTGAAGCTGTAGGTGATGTAACTTTTCACGACAGCACCGGTAAACAGCCGCAGGTATTCTTCTTCAAGGCCTTGCATCTCATCGTACATGAACCTGAGTGTCCCTTCAGAATAGTTTACCTCCTGGTAACCTGTAAGCAGGTTATAGCGTCCTTCTCTGATTCTGACGATCATCTCTGCCGTTTCTTCTGCCTTTACTTCCAACGGCTTTTCCATTATGGTGGTACGAAAAGTATAATTCTCTATGGTGATGGTATCGATGTTGATCGTGCGGACAATGGTATCCACCTTTGCGTACATATTGAGATCGGCATAGTTACGGAAGATCTCCATGATCTCATCCGGACTCATTCCTGCGTTCATGTCATTTGAAACGGAAGGTGTATTTACATCCTTTTCCGCTCCGCTTATGGAAGTGATCATGCCAGTACCATTGAGACTGATGATGGTCTGCCAGTCTTGTCTGGATGTCTTTTCCTCCAGCTTGATGAAATAGTATTGTTCCGGGTCTGCTTCTGCAACAGTGCTGATGCTGATGTCTTTGATACTGTATTCAGAGCCATTTTCGGAGATAAAATTGGTGATCCCCATGTATTCTTCTGCATAGTTGCGCAGTGGCCCGGCCAGCAATTCTTTTTGTTCTATGGTCACATCCACGCGGACCAGCGTGCGTGGAAGGGCGTAGATAATGCCATCATTGCTGCCTGGATTAAACGAATCATCGATCTTGCTAACACTTATTTGGCCACTGAGAAAGAGCGGAAAAATAAATAGAATTACAGTTGAAAAAAAACATATCTGTCTGATGCACATCATGCCTTGTTTTAAGAATCAAAGATAATAATATAGTTTGTACGTAGATTATACGCAAGGGTTGCAGAAAGGTGTTGGGTCATTTGAATAGAGAACAGAGGAACAAGTGAATAGAGAACAGAGGAACAAGGAATAAGAATAACGACCATGGAATAAACAGGCGTATTGCTAAACGCCAGAGAATCCCTCCTCACTCGCTGCGCTCGTTCATTGGGATGATAGAAGAAGTTCCCCGTACCCCGTACCGCGAACCACGTACCCCGTACCACGTACCTACCTTATAAACAACAGTTCCCGATACTTCGGCAACGGCCACAACTCATCATCCACCAGCAGTTCCAGCTTGTCAACGTGTTGGCGGATCGGCTCAAAGTATGCCATGACCTTTTCGTGATAGGCTCCGGCAGATTCTTCAAAAGAAGGCATCCTGTTGGCCTTCTTGCGTTCTTCCAGCATGGCATCCACCAGGGTCTTTACCTCGGTGATGTGCTCCGAGATTTCCTTGATGGTCTGGACCTGGTTGCGGGAGAGCTTCATATAAGTCTTGGTGTCGAGTACCTCACTCAGTCCCCTGGCATTCTCAATGAGGGTGTTCTGATATCTCACAGCGATGGGAATGATGTGGTTCTTTGCCAGGTCGCCGATCACACGGGATTCGATCTGTATCTTCTTTACATAGTTCTCCAGCTTGATCTCGAAACGGGCGTTTAATTCACGACTATTAAGTACGTTGTTGTCTTCGAATAACTTAACAGTCTCTTCTGAAACATATGCTTTAAGTGCTTCAGGGGTCGATCCCAGGTTCGACAGGCCTCTTTTTTCTGCTTCCTCTATCCATTCCTGGCTATAGGAATTACCCTCAAATCTGATCCTCTTCGACTCCCTGATATATTTTTTGATCACCTGGTAGATGGCCTCCGTCTTAGGGGTCTTCTTTTTGATGAGGGCATCCACCTCTTTTTTGAATTCCTTGAGCTGTTCAGCCACAATGAGATTGAGGGCAGTCATGGCATTGGAACAGGTGTCGGCTGATCCCACCGCCCTGAATTCAAACTTATTGCCCGTAAAAGCAAAAGGCGAGGTCCTGTTCCTATCGGTGTTGTCGGCCAGGATCTCAGGGATCTTGGGAATGTTCAGGTTCATTTCAGAGTACTCCTTGTTAGAGATCTTTCCATTTAGTTTGCTTTTTTCGATCTCATCAAGGGTCCTCGATAATTGCGAGCCTATGAAAGCAGAGATAATTGCCGGAGGGGCTTCGTTAGCACCCAGTCGCAAATCATTACCGGCAGAGGCAATGCTGGCCCTCAGCAAATCGGCATGGGTATCAAGTCCTTTTAAAATGTTTACAAGAAAAGTGATAAAGCGCAAATTGCTTTTGGCATCTTTTCCCGGTGTAAACAGGTTGATGCCTGTATCTGTCGCCAGGGACCAGTTGTTATGCTTGCCTGATCCGTTCACACTGGCATAGGGCTTCTCATGCAAGAGTACGGTCATATCATGCTTCCTGGCTACTTTCTGCATGATGTGCATCAAGAGCTGGTTATGGTCTACGGCCAGATTGGTCTCCTCGTAAACGGGAGCGCATTCAAACTGGTTGGGCGCCACCTCGTTGTGCCTGGTTTTTAAGGGAATGCCCAGCCTGTGCGATTCATATTCGAATTCCTTCATGAATTCTAACGCACGCTGCGCAATGCTGCCAAAGTAATGGTCGGACAGCTGCTGATCTTTTGCTGATGCATGGCCAAAAACGGTACGACCGGTGAGCAAGAGGTCGGGGCGGGCCATGAAAAGGGCTGTGTCCACCAGGAAGTATTCCTGTTCCCATCCCAGGGTGGCATTGACCTTTTTTATATCCTTGTCGAAGAGCTGGCAAACCGCTACTGCCGCCTTATCAATCACATCCAGGGCAGTTAGAAGTGGTGTTTTATAATCCAGGGCTTCACCGGTGTAGGAAACAAAAATGGTAGGAATACAAAGGGTGTTATCCATGATAAAGGCCGGGCTGGTCGGGTCCCAGGCAGTATAACCCCTTGCTTCGAAGGTATTACGGATCCCACCCGAGGGGAAGCTGGAAGCATCAGGCTCCTGCTGGATCAGCTGTCCTCCCTGGAAATTTTCAATGGCCTTCCCTCCTTCCATCGGGTCGATAAATGCATCATGTTTTTCTGCCGTTGCTCCCGTCAGGGGATGAAACCAGTGGGTATAATGGGTGGCTCCTTTGCTCATGGCCCACGCCTTGAGCGAAGCAGCGATCTGGTCGGCCATTTTGCGGTCGATCTTCTCCCCTTTCTCAATAGAACGCAACACCTGCTTAAAAGCCTCACCGGTCAGAAATTCCTGCATGGAAACATGATTGAATGTCTGCTCACCGAAATAATCGGAGATCTTGCCTGTGGGCAGATCAAACTTTAATGGTTTTCTCGAAAGTGTGGTTTCAAGGGCCTTGAAGCGGATGTTTTCCATAAGTGAAACTTTATCAATTTATTATTGCCTTTTATTAACGATACTTTAGTAGGTATATGATATTTTATAAGCTGGTTACTGGCTGCTGGTTACTGGCTGCTGGCTGCTGGTTTCTGGCACCTCGCCCCCCGTACCCCGAGCCTCGCCCCCATACCTCACTCTGCAAAAATATCTAAAAATAAAAATGTGTCAATTGGAAATTTATTACTTCTTATGAACAAGAAACAGGCCCAGGAAAGTAATCAAACCATTGAGCAGCAAAAGCTCAAAGCCCAGATCATAACCCCACAGGATCTGCTTGTCGAATACACTCAGCAAATAACAGAGGGCCGGTGATAGCACGGCGATCAAAGGCACAAAGCGGTCTCTGACCTTATATTTTGTGAACAACCCGAAAGCGAACATCCCCAACAATGGCCCGTAGGTATAACCTGCAATTGTAAAGAGGCTGGAGATCACAGAGCGGTCGTTGATGGCATTGAAGCCAACGATGACCAGTAGTACAACAATTGAAATTCCCAGATGCACCTTGTAGCGGATCCTGGTCCTTTTCCGTTCATCCAGGTCATCTCTTTTTCTCAGTCCGAGAATATCGACGCTAAAGGAGGTTGTCAGGGCAGTCAGGGCGCTGTCGGCACTGGAATAGGCTGCAGCGATCAAGCCAATAATAAAGGCTATGCCTGCTACCGGCCCAAGGTAGCCGAGGGCAATGGCAGGGAAAAGCTCATCGGTGGTACCCAATGTGGGAAAATCTGCTATCCCGGATGAATATATCCATAATACAGCTCCAAGACTAAGAAACAGCAAGTTTACAGGAACAAGGGCTGCACTCAGCCAGTAAATGTTTTTCTTTGCATCTTTCAGGTTACGGCAGGAAAGGTTTTTCTGCATCATATCCTGGTCGAGGCCGGTCATCACGATGGCGATAAACATTCCGGCAAGGAAATCCTTGATCACAAAATGCCGCAGCTGCCAGTCGCTAAAGATCATGCGGCTGTACTCGCTCTCCTTTATCTCCTGCACCAGGCCGGAAAAAGACATACCCATTTCTCCTGCAATGATGACAAGCGTAAGCACAACGGAAACCAGCATGAAGGTCGTCTGCAGGGTATCAGTCCAGACAATGGTTTTTATGCCACTGCGGAAAGTATATAGCATGATCAGAAAGATAAACATGGAGACCGTAGCCCAGAACGGGATCCCCCAGGCATCAAAAACAAACATCTGAAGTACGCTCACCACAAGGAACATCCTGAAGGAAGCCCCGATGATCCTGGAGATCAGGAAAAATACAGAGCCAGTCTTATAAGACCAGAAACCAAAGCGCTCTTCAAGATAAGTGTAAATGGAGGTCAGCTTCAACTTATAATAAAGGGGTAAAAGCACGTTGGCGATCACAAAATATCCCAGCAGATAACCGAATACGATCACCATGTAGGAAAAATGCGTGTTCCCGACATCCCCCGGAATGGAGATAAAGGTAACTCCTGACAATGATGCACCGATCATGCCGTATGCGACCACATACCAGGGCGATTGCCGGTTCCCAAGGAAAAAGGTCTCATTGTCTGCCCTTCTCGAGGTAAGGAAGCTGACTGCAAACAGAAGTACTGTGTAAGCAGCGAAGCTGATGAAGATGAGGGTTGGAGTCAAGACATTAAGGTGTTAGGTGTTCCACCTACGCTAAAGCTTCGGCGGACGCAGTGGGTGTTGGGTGAAGTTTTAAGTTTTAAGTTTTGAGTTTTAAATTGGGTGCTTTGGCAGCAAAGATAAATAATAATGAAAGATGCCTGATAGCGGATGTCGAAATGCACCTCACCCCTCAACCCCTTCTGTCTTCTGACTACTGTCTTCTGACTTCTCGAATGAAAGCAAAAAGCGATTCAAATTGATAATCCCACAAGCCATTTCTTGGCATATCCGTGGCTTCTGAAATCAAAACACATAGCATGCCAAGCCGTCTGCCGAATTCCATATCATGCAATCCATCGCCTACCATAACTGACTTGTTGAAATTAATTCCGGGGAAGTCTTTTTGAGCCTGGAGCGCCATGCCTGTGTTTGGTTTTCGAAGGGAGCTCTTGTCTCTTTCGAGATGAGGACAGTGATAAATTTTGCTTATGCGGCCTCCAGCGTCTTCAATGCCCTTCATCATATTGTTATGGATCAATTCAAGGTCTTGCTCTTTCATCAATCCCTTCCCTATCCCCTGCTGGTTGGTGACGATGATAATGCGGCCGAAAACCTTCGAAAGGCTTGAGATAGCCTCTGGCACGCCTGCAATAAAGCTAAACTCCTCCGGGATTTTTACATAATCCCCAACGAGCCTTTCATTGATCACCCCGTCTCTGTCGAGGAACAAGGTCCAGTTTCTGTTAAATGAGTAGTCCTTCAAACGCATTTGTTGCTTCTTCATAATCTTCCGGGATGCCTATATCCAGGAAGAAACTGTAACAACGAACGCCGAAGATCCGTTGTTTCTTGTAATATTTTTCAAAATAGTCAATCTCCAGACTGAATTTATTGGGGAGCTTAAGATCAAGAAAAGTTTTGCTGTTTATGATATATGTGCCTCCGTTGATAAAACCCATTCCTGTCTGGGTGCCTTTTTCTATGAACTCTATTATTCTGTTGTCCTGATCTATCTTTACCGTTCCGAACCTGGAAGTGTCACCCATCTTTCTGAGTGCGATGCAGACATCCACTTCTTTGGCCTTATGGAAATTGGCCAGCTTCCAGAGATTCGCATCAAAATAAGTATCTCCGTTGACCACATAAACATTCTGGCCTTTCACAAATTCAAGTGCTTTCTTCACTGCTCCTCCCGTACCCAGGGGTTCATCTTCAACTGAGTACACGATCTCCATATCCTTGTAATGATTTCCGAAATACTTTTCTATCACCTCATGCTTATATCCTGTAGCCATGATCACACGTGATACACCCCACCTGTCAAGATAAGTGAGCAGATACTCAAGGAAAGGCCTGTCATTTACAGGCGCCATCGGTTTCGGGATATCGTCTCCAATCACCCCCTTAAGCCTCTTGCCCATACCTCCTGCCAATATTATCGCTTCTTTGATCATGTTAAAAAGACTATTTCTGGTGTAAATATAATTTATTTTCATGAGATGAAGTTGCTGGTTACTGGCTGCTGGTTGCTGGTTACTGGCTACTGGTTACTGGCTGTTTAGCAATCTGCCTGTTTATTCCTTATTCTTATTCTTATTCCTTGTTCTTGATTCTCTATTCAAACAAGTTCTTGATTCTCTATTCAAACAA
>JAIOSQ010000223.1 GCA_021107535.1 Bacteroidales bacterium
GGCTACAAAATAAATGCCGCTTGATGCGGCATTTATTTTGAATAGAGAATCAAGAACAAGGAATAAGAATAAGAACCCTCCAGAGGCGGGCAAGCAGGGAAGTAAAAGTTGTTATCCTAACACCGTGGAGTGCAACAACACGATGGAAGGACCCTATGCGGTTAGCTCCAGGAAATGTTAACTGCACCTTCCGGCGGTTTGCACAACATCTTGCTATCGTTCGGCTTCGCTCACGATGACAACGTATGTTTTGTCAGACTAAAAGGTCTCGTCTTCGCTCGACCTTAATTTGTGCGAGGTGGCATTCATACTCAAAACTATAAAATGTCACACACTTGTTCGAGCGGAGTCGAGAACAATATTGAACAAAAAAATTGAATTGTCATCGTGAGCGAAGTCGAACGATCACCAATACAGGAAAAAGCTGCCTCAGATCCTATGCAAAGGTGTTTGATGAGGTGTTTCATGGCTACCTTCAGGAGATAAATTAGCCGATCCATACTGATCCATATTGGATATTGCGGTATATTCGTATCTTAGCCGTATAGGGGATTACGATACACCCAAAAAAACCACATCATGGAACAAAAGCTTCACCGCCATTGGCAAGTGCTTCCTGAACTGAAGGGAATTATTATACTCATTGCCATAATCGTATTTTCAACAAATATTCTTCAATCTCAGTGTCCACAAAACATTATTTTTTCTACTCAAGCTGAAATTGACGCATTCCCAATGAACTACCCTAATTGTACTGAGATAGAAGGAATAGTTGCTATTGATGATGGATATGATGTTACAAATTTAGATGGACTGAGTAATATAGTATCAATAGATGGAATATTATTGATACGTAATTGTCCATTACTCACTAAGGTTGATGGGTTGTCAAGCCTTTCTTATGTGGGAATGGGCATCGAAATTAATGGGTGTGACATCTTAAAAAACCTCAATGGGTTAGTGAATATCAATTACTATGATGGTTTTAGTATCCATACGTGTGATTCATTAGAAACCTTGCATGGTCTTGAAAACATTTCATCTACTCCAACATTTCTTAAAATTAGTTTCTGCCAATCTTTAACAGAACTTACTTCTTTTCCCAATTTAAGTTTTGTAGAAGGAAACGTTCATATTTCACATTTGCCATCATTAACAAATGTATTAGGACTTGAGAACTTGGATTCCATTGCAGGTGCATTTTTTTTTGGGGATAATACATCATTAACCAATGTAGATGGATTAGAGGGTCTAAAATCAATTGGATCTGATTTACAGATATATAGAAATTATTCTATGGAAAACTTGCTTGGCTTAATGGGATTGCAATCAATAGCTTGGAGTCTTCAGATTAACAAGTGCAATAGCTTGACTTCACTTGCAGGGTTAGATAGCTTACGGTATGTAGGGTCAAATCTACTTATCAACGAAAATAATTCCTTACAAACCCTCACAGGCATTGATAACATCGAAGCTGAGTCAATCATGAACCTTAGCATAACCTACAACCCTCAGCTATCAACCTGCGAGGTTCAAAGTGTTTGCGATTACCTTGCCAATCCTAATGGAGATATACAGATATATGTGAATGCTCAAGGCTGTAATAATAGCGTGGAAGTAGAAGAAGCCTGTACCGTTGGCATCCCTGAACAGCGATCAAAACCTACTTTGTCGATCTACCCCAACCCCTTCACCACCACCACCACCATCGAGTACGAACTATCTGAACCCTCCCATGTTCAGCTAATCATATACAATGCGATCGGGGAGATGATCCTTGTGGCTGAGGATCGCATGATGCCACAGGGTATGCATACCTTTATATGGACAGCCGATCGACTTCCTGAAGGCATGTATTATGCTGTGTTGAGGAGTGGGGAAGGGGTGAGTGTTGTGAAGATGGTGAAGCAGTAGCAATCAACAAACAATGAAACATCTTTTAATAATGAAGATCAGTATTATCATAGCAGTGTCATTTATCTACTTATCATGCACCAAGGATTATCAGCAGGATGAACAACCCCCGTTAGAACTGATGATTGATACTACAGAGTGGTATACTTCTATATCGAGTAATGGTTTTTATCATATTAGTGTAAAGGTTCAGGGTAGAACAAATGGGAAATTATTGACAATTGAAACTTACGGTGATGGATTAGTCGGTTGCAAAAAGGTTTATCCTTCAGAGGATGGAAGTTATGCAGCCGATGTCGAAATTGCATTTAGTCATCGGAAGATCAAAGGATTCCATAAGTATCACACGTTTATTACTGCTTATGAATTTGCTAAACCTCCATCAGAACCTGTAATTTGTAATTCAGGATCAGGAGAGAAAGTGAGAAGAAAGATTGAAAGTGACACCTTAACTTTTAGCCCATAAGGGCGTAGATCGACAGACTTATTTATTGATTATCAGTAGGGGTAATGGTGAAAAGGAAAACCGCTTTTTGCGAACCACCCCCCTCTGCTTTTCTGAAGGAAATTCTCCTGTTGAATGACGACTGTTTCTTATCGATGAATTCTCCCCTCTCCCATGGTTGGATTCCTGTCATGTATGTCTTTTGAATAGAGAATAATGAACAAGGAATAAGAATAAGAACCCTCCAAAGGCGGGCAAGCAGGGAAGTAATTACATTGTCTATTCGGCATTTTTCATTTCACATGTTCCATTTGTAGGGAAAGCTAGCTAGAAAGAACGGTCATTTGAATTTAGAATTTGTTTCGGATTTCGGATTTAGTGCTTAGGATTTAATAAAACTCCCTGTACCCGGTCCCCAACATCTTGTACCTGATTATTTCCTATCTTTGCTAAACACCAAACCCATCTCATTATGTCATTGATCAATAAAACCGGTGTCAGGGCGCTGGCAAAATCGCTCGACATGAAGATCAGCGCCGATTCTTTTGCCGCTTGTGAAGCCAGAATTGACTTTATCATCAAACATGCTGCACAAAAGGCACAGTCGAAAAGAAGGAAAACAATACTTCAGAGGGACTTTGAGCACAAACTTGATCTTTTCGACCTGGATTAGGCCGGAGATCACAGGAAAAAATCTTATGTGCAGGATGTACATTTTTTTGCTGATCTTTGTACTTTTACCACCATTAATCCGTATCGCTTTATGAAAACATTTCGCAATATCATATGCCTGGCAGCGGTAATATTTGCCGGCTTCATCATTACATCCTGTACTTCTGCCGAAGACAGGCTTCCCGGAACCTGGATTACAGAGAGTGTTGTGGCTAAAGTAGACTCGTCAAAGGCAAACCTTGTAAGCATAGATCAAAACATTGCTTCTACAAAAACCACAAAGTTTATCCTGAATGAAGACCATACCATGGCACTGAGCATAGATGCTTATACTACGGATGCCATCTGGTCATATAACAGTGATTCAGGTATTATCAGTTTCCGCCTGGATGCCAGTCAGGTGGGAGATGCCATAGAACTTGGCAAGCTTGAAGGGGACAAAATAGTATACACCAGCAGTGTAAAGCATGGTACCCTCACCGCTGTGTATGTGAAAGAATAATGTGCTGTTCAGGTAGCGAAATTAATTTTCCTTGCTTCTGAAATCAATGGTATGTATGATGGCTTCCAATTGCCTGATAAAATTCCTTTTCAGGCCGCTTGGGTTATAGACATACCCATCCACGGTGATCACCCTTTCCAGTTGGGGGTCCACAAAGGTGTAACTGATAAAAGGCCCTCCCATGAAATCATGTTCTACCATCCACAGGCCGCGTGTTTCAACTGCAAAGCCGGTTACAAAATCATCTATCCTGGTAAAAACAGGGTCGATGAAATCCGTGGAAAGGATCATGTAGGACCCTTCGCTTGGCCCGGGGATAAAAGCGGAGGTCAGGGAGTCCCTGATGAATAATATTTTTTCCGGGGCAAATGCACTGGTATCTGAATAAGGTTCTTCATAAATAATGATTCCCATTTCAACATCCTGCTTTACCCTGTGTACGCTTTGGCGAAGCCATATAAAATGATCACTCTGTGCTGCAACAACAAAGCCGCCGGAGATTTGCATGGTGAATCCAAATTTTTCGTATAGTCTGTGGATAAGGTGTACATTTCTGGCCCTGGCGAACTGTTCGTTCATTCGCCGGATCTCGAGCTGGTTAAAGGCTTTCAGAAACGCTGTACTATGTTCACCGAATACTTTTCGGAAAGAAGCAGTATCCGGTGCAGTGATCTTCATAACCCGTTGGGGCTTCGACCAGTAATCTTCTCGTGTCTCAACGAGGGGTTCTGTAAACTTATCGTTGATGTCAATGATCAGGATATTATGCTGGGTCTTAAATATCTTGGTGAAATCCTTGTCGGCCACATTAAAGAGCTTGAACATAGGTTCGGGCTGGGGCATGCCGACGAGAGGTTCCTCAAAAAAGCTGCGTACCACAAACCCGATCTCTCCATTCCATTGTGCTTTGCTGTTCGTAACAATAAGGATCTCGTTGGTCCTGCCGGTTGATCTGTCAAGCCTGACCTCCTCATTACACGAAGTGAGGGAAAACCCGGATATGCCAACGATGAGTAGCCAGAGGGTAGTCTTTCTGATCTTGAATAAGTTCATATTTATGGTTTAAGTGATCAATTCCATACCAACGATCAGGAAGTTTTTACCTGTATCCTGATCTTGTCGCCCGGTTTTAAACGCCTGGCATTTGAAATATTATTCAATTGCTTGATCTGGCTTACTGTCACTCCGTCATACATCTTTGCAATATCCCAAAGGGTGTCGCCACTTTTAACAGTATGGTATATATATTCAGCATTCTTATCGATTTGCACACTTTGTGTTACAGCAGCTTTGTTTACCAGAAGTTTTTGTCCGGGCTGAATGGTGTTTTTTGAGAGATGATTCCATCTTTTCAGTTCAGCCACGCTGCATCTGTATTTGTTTGCAATAAGACCGAGGTTCTCACCACTCTTTACAATATGTGTTCCGGTAGGAGTTGTTGATTTTCTGGTAGTTGACGAGGATCTGCTTGCTTGCGGATTATATTTTGCAGATGGGTATACAACCAGCTTTTGTCCGGGGTATATGGTAGATCCACGCAGATTATTCCATGTCCTGATCTGGCTCACATAAATATGATATCTTCTGGCGATGAGTCCCAGGTTTTCCCCGCTCCTCACCACATGAATGGTGCGTTCCTGGGCCTTTTTGATTTCCGCCAGTAATTTATCTTTCTCTGTGCCCTTGATAGTTTTATACGCATATAATGCCTGCTCATTATTTATAAAATCCCCAATATATTGCTTTGGTAAACGCACAACATAGCGTTCGTCGTCCTTATACGGGATAATCCCCTTTTTATATAATGGATTAAGTAATTTAAGCTGGTCCATCGGTATCCCGAGCATTTCACTTATCTGGTCAAATGACAGCACATCATGTACCGTAACCGTATCAATGTCTTTATGCAGTATGCCGGGGTTCACAGGGTAAATATTATGTTCAGCCGCAAAATTCATGGTATAATACACTGCAATAAAGGCGGGCACATAACCCCTGGTTTCCCTTGGAAGAAATGGCCAGATCGCCCAGTAGCTTTTAATACCTCCGGAACGGCGAATGGCTTTATTGACATTTCCAGCCCCTGAGTTATATGCTGCCATGACCAGCGACCAGTCGCCATAAATATCATACAGGTCATTAAAGTGTTCGCAGGCAGCCACTGTGGCTTCATATGGATCATAGCGCTCATCGATAAGAGAAGTAACTCTTAAGCCGTATACTTTGCCTGTTCCATACATAAACTGCCACAGGCCTTTTGCACCGGCCCTTGATCCTGCAGTGGGATTTAATGCAGACTCGACCACTGCAAGGTATTTCATTTCCAGGGGGATGTCGAAACGGTCGAGTTGCTCCTCAAAGAGCGGGAAATAGATCTCTGCAAGGCCCAGGATCCGGGAGCTAAGCCCTCTCTTTTTATTCGTATAAAGTTGGATATAATTTTTAACCTGTCTGTTGAAAGTAAGCTACATGGTTGTTTCTTTATTTAGGGAATAAATCCTGGCAGCAAGAACAGAGTCGGGATACGAAGGAACATATCCATCGGCAAACCCATGAATATTCAGTTCATCAATGTCGGTAACAAACTCCCTGTCGCCAAAATACTTCAAATCTGCCAGGCTGTCGAGCATGGCTACAACGGGTGAATCCTTCCAGATCACGTAACCAAGTTCATGGGTATCGGCTATCATCATGTTGTCCGGGACAGCTTCCATAATGATCTCCTGACTGGCTGAGCTGTCCGGATTATTGGTGTTCTGGGCGGAAATGCGAACGGATAACAATACGAAGCTTGTTATCAGAAACATGAATAAGTTGGTTTTAATAAGAGCAATCATAGTATAATAACTAAAAATGTTATTGGATTTGTATGCAAATTTCGTGCAAAAATGTCAATGAGACTGAATTTTTTAGAACGAAGTGAATAAAAAATTCTTAGTCGAATTGATCCCCCCGAATACTCGGGGAGGAATCTCCGGGTTATATTGAGACAGCTTCCTCAGGGCGGGGAGGTTCATTCTTTAGCCTGATAGCCGGAAAGTGATAGGGCAAAATTATTCTTTTTTAGCAACATCTTTGCTGCTTTCTTCATCCTCCTCGTCTGTGTTCAGGCCTTTTTTAAACTCGCGTGTTCCACGACCAATGCCTTTCATCAGCTCAGGGATCTTTTTGCCGCCGAAAAGAAGCAGTACAACCACTACAATAAGTATGATTGACCAGGTGCCCGGGATAGCAAGCAATATGGATAAATTTATCATGTCTGTGTTTAATTGGTAATGCAAATATACTAAAGAAATGCAAATTTAGATTGTGGGGTGAATTTATTTGCTGAACCCAAACCCCTGATCCCGGTTAATGGATTTGAGTAATGGGGCTTGACGGTTTATTTTGTGTTCTTTTTACCCTCCCCCGGCCCCTCCCTGCTGGCCTTGCTCTGCCGAAGCTACGCGAAGGCGATGCAGGGAGGGGAGAATTTGCGATTGAACCTTGTTATTAACGTTCCCCCTCCATTCTCGAAGGGAGGGGGACAGGGGGTGGGTAAAAGAAACCCCGAACTCCAAACCGAACTTTTGATACTTGCCCCACATCCCCACGTACAAAAATATTCAGTAATTTTGGGCAACCAAAACACCAGGCTATAATCTCTGTTATAACTTATCTGTACAAATGAAAAAAATCAGCCTCCTACTCCTTACCTGCCTTATTCTTCTCCCGGCTCTTCATGCACAGGAAATGCATGATATTCCAATATGGAAAAAGATGCATTATCTCAATACGGAAGAAATGCTGCTTCCACATGATAATCTTAAAGACTTTTATCCTACCGATCCTCCTGATCATCCTGTCCGTATGGTAGCAGAATTTGAGCATATGCAAAGTGTTCTGGTAAGATATCCATTTGGCTTACCTACTTTTCTTATCGTTGAAATGTCGCAGGATTGCGGCGTAACAACCATTGTTGCCAACCAGAGCCAGCAAAATACTGTTAGCGGTATTTATCAGGGTAGTGGAGCCAATATGGCCAATATCGATTTTATCCAGGCACCCACAGATTCGTATTGGACCCGTGATTACGGCCCCTGGTTTGTGATTGACGGAAACGGCGAATTCGGGGTTTGTAACTTTCCTTATAACAGGCCAAGGCCTGATGACGATGATATTCCGATAGAAGTGGCTAATCACCTTGGAATTGAGTTATATGGCATGCCACTGACACATACCGGTGGCAACTGGATGTGTAGCGGGGTGACACAGGGTTCCTCAACAGACCTGGTATGGGATGAAAACCTGGGTATGTCTCACCAGGAGATACAGGATATGGTTGACGATTACCTTGGTATCGATGAGTATCATGTGTTGCCCGATCCACTGGGAGAATATATCAAACACATTGATTGCTGGGGAAAATTCCTTGATGTCGACAAGGTACTGATCGGCTCGGTGCCGGAGTCAGATCCGAGGTATGATGACTTTGAATATGTAGCCGATTACTTTGCCGATACCATCAGCGACTGGGGTGCCCCTTATGAAGTTTACAGGGTATATACTCCTGGATATAGCCCCAATACTCCTTATACTAATTCACTGATCCTGAATAAAAAGGTATTTGTACCGATCACGGGAAGCCCTTACGATGCAGATGCACTTCAGGCTTATGAAGATGCCATGCCTGGTTATGAAATTATCGGGATCATGTATGGCTCATGGGCAAACACAGATGCCCTTCATTGCCGTACAAAAGGTATTGCCGACATCGAAATGCTTCATATTAAGCACATGCCCTTATGGGGAAATATTCAGATACAGGATGATTATGAGATCATTGCAACCATAACAGCATATAGCGGATCAGCTTTGTATACTGATTCTGTTCTGCTTTATTATCAGATCAACGGCGGGCAGTTTCAATCAGTTCAGATGGTCCAGCAGTTGGGCAATATTTATGCCGGTGTGATCCCTTTTCAGGATGAGGGAACTGAAGTAGGATATTATATTCATGCGGCAGATATGTCAGGCAGAAGCATGAACCATCCTTATATCGGTGCACCTGACCCTCATGTATTCACCGTGGTACAGATGATCCCCGGCCTGATCGTTACACCGGATACTTTGCTTTACACAACACATATTCAGGCGGTGGATGGCCTGAAGCTAAGGATCTACCCGGAGGAAGAAGAAGATGTACTTATTGACAATATCAACATGGAAGGGTGGGATGAGTTCTACTGGTGGGCGGAACCTATTGTCACCTTTCCCTATCTGCTTCCTGCGAATGATTCACTTGTTTTGACTGTATATGTTGGTATTCCTGTGGATCAAACCCTGGGCTTTGTACAGGATACCATGTTTATTGAGTCGGAAGGGGGAGATCATGAGGTGTTGATCATTGTGGATGAAGATCTCATTTCAAAAATCAAAGTTCCTGATGATCTGGTAACTGCAAGTATTTCAGGTATCTATCCGAATCCTTTCAGCACCTTGTGCAATCTTATGATTTCATTACCACAGGATGCCAGGGTTTCGGTATATGTTCTGGACAATCGGGGAAGTCTTATTAGGACTCTTGCAGAAAACTCCTTTACAAAAGGAGAGCACAGGCTGGCATGGGATGGTCAGGATGTAAATGGAACTGATTGCCCTGCCGGAATTTACTATCTGCTAGTGAAAACAGGTGAAAAGATCAGTACCGGAAAACTCATCAAGCGGTAATTATTTTTCTGCTGCACCCCGGTACTTATGATTCAAGTTTCTCAATTATATCTTCTATCCTGAATGGTTTGGCAATATAGGCGTCCATCCCTTCGGAAAGGCAATATTCTGCATCCTGGCCAAGGATGTTCGCGGTTAACGCAACGATACGGATTTTTTTAACAGACTTGTTTTCTCTTTCATGTTTCCTGATCAGGTGGGTGACTTCGATCCCATCCATTTCAGGCATTTGAATATCCATCAGGATGACATCGTAATCATTCTCCTGATATTTCTCCCAGGCTTCAATGCCGTTCTCTGCAAGATCAACGTGATGTCCGAGGTTTTTCAGGTTGATCATCGTGATTTTCTGGTTCATCACATTATCTTCAGCAAGAAGAATTTTATATTTATGTCTGCTTAATAGCTTTGGAGCAGGTTTATCATCGTGAGCGGATGAAATATCTTTGGCTTTACGGAAAGGGATGATCAGCGTAAATTGTGTCCCCTTGTTAAGCTCACTTTGCACTTCAACGCTTCCCTTCATAAGGTTTACAAGTTTATAAACGATATTCAGCCCGAGTCCGGTTCCACCGAAACGACGACTGATGGAAACATCCGATTGTGAGTATTCAGTGAACATGTCTTTTAGCTTTCCGGATGGAATTCCTATTCCTGTATCGCTTACCACGAATTTTATCATCAGCTGGTTTCCGGTATCTTTTTCCACAGCCACATCGATAGTAACATTTCCCTTGTCGGTAAATTTAATGGCATTGGAGAGGAGGTTGGAAAGGATCTGTTTCAGGCGCAACTCATCTCCCGATATGAGGTCTGGTATTTTATGATGAATACTCAGATATGTTGTAATTCCTTTTCCCTGAGACTTCGGAAGATATGTATTGACATCATCCTCGAGCATTTTCCTGATATTAAACGCCCGGTCTTCAATTTCAATTTTACCTGCTTCTATCTTTGAGAAATCCAGAATTTCATTGACGATTTCCAACAGATTATCGGCAGAAGTGTTGATAATATCCAGCAACTCTGACTGGTACTTATTTACCCTGGTATCCATCATTAATTGACTGGAACTTGTTATTCCACCGAGCATAGTCCGGATCTCGTGGCTCATTTTAGCAAGGAAAAAGGTTTTGGATTCTGTTGCTTTTTCAGCTTTTTCCCTTGCCTGGACCATTTCCTTTTCAGCATGAACACGCTTACTGATATTCCGGACAATGGCCTGTATATAGGTACTGCCCTCCAGGTCGACCCGGTTAAGGCTTACCTCGGCATCGAAAAGGGTCCCATCCTTTTTAGAATGTAACCAGTAAAATCGTTGTGGGTTGCCTGCAATGCATTGATTGATCAGTTGCAGGGCCTTCTCTTTTGAATTCATTCCGTCAGGCTGTGTCGGTGGAGAAAATTCATAGGGGGGATGTCCTATAATATCCTCCCGTATACAGCCAAACATTTCAGGTGTTTTGTCATTGCAATCTATAAAGATCTTGTGATCCATCAGGAAGATCGCATCATTTGCCTGTGAAAAGAGGGCTTTATATTTTTGTTCGCTGATCCTTAGCTCTATAAGCGTTTTCTTCAATATATTCCGCTGATGTGACAATATTTTGTTGGCCTTACGTTGGCTGAAGATCCTGGAAATGGCAAGGGCGATCGTTAGCAAAGAAAGTATGAAAATAGCAATGACAAAATACCAGGTATAAATTACATCCTGTCTGTCTTTTTCAATCTGATCAAGGTTGATCTCATATGTCCAGAGGGTATTTATCGTTTCCGTTCTGGCAATGGCATTGCTTACATTCTGGTTGAAGATGGAATCTTTTATCCGGTTGTAATACATGTAATAATCGTAAGCAGCATGAATTTCATCCATATTTGCATGCAACTCTGATAATAGTAAATAGCTCTCTTTCAATATTTCCAGAAAGTTGTACTCCCGGGCGATGGCGATGGCTTGATTTGCAAAAAGCTTAGCCTCATCATTTCTGCCTGTCTCAATAGATATTTCAAGCTGAGAAAGATAAACCTCAGCCAAACCTTTACGGTTGTTCAGCCCACCAAAGATTTCTATTGCCAGCTTGTATTCTTCTGCTGCTGCTGCATAATCTTCTCTTTGTACTTCAATATCTCCCAAATCGGCGTGAAGGCCAGCTATCTTCCGGTCGTCCTCAAGCCCGGAATAGATGTTCAGTGCCCTGATATAAAATTCGGAGGCAAGAGGAAGGTCCCCCTGACAGGCAAAGACATGCCCAATATTAGTGAAGGTTGTTGCCCGTATGTGGGAGTCAATACTGTCCCCGGGAAGATCAAGTACTTCGTTAAAGTACTGCATGGCCTGGTCATAGTCAAATATCCTGCAGTAACTTAAACCGAGATTATTATATGTTTGTGCAAGGCCACTCACCATTCCTTCTTTTTCAAACACACGGGCTGCCAGCTCAAAATTTTTAAATGCAAGACTGTAAATTCTCTGTTCGAGGTAAACCTTGCCAATGTTGTTCAGACAAAAACCGGCAAAAGGCCTATTGTTTCTTTTATTGCAGATATTAAGTGCATTAGAATAAGAATCCAGGGCTTTGTCATAGATTCCCATGTCGAAAAAAACATGCCCCATGGTGGTATAGATCCTGAAGGTCTGTTCAAAATCATTCAGAACATTGGATACTGCCTTTGCTTTAAGAGCATAATCTATGGCCCTGGGAGGATCTGTAAACCTGTAATATAATACCAACTCATATAAGAGTATATTGGATTCTTCATCATTGCCTGCCTGCTCCAGCAACAGTTCCAGACTGTCAGATGTTGCCACCTGGCCGTCAGCGTTCTCTATGCAAATCAAACAAGAACTGATAATTAATAATGTGTAAAGGAGAATCCTGGTCATGAATCAGCTTATTGTATGCCTTATTAAGCTTTGGGTATTGCAGCAAAAGTATAAAAAATTCATATGATAATTCAGGAACCATCCGACTCGCTTATTCCATTCAGGAAAGACCGGATATAAAACCCCCTCCATCCCTTAAAGAAATGGAGGGGATTATATGATAAAGATTTCTTAATTACAGTTTAATACTGTGGTGCGCTGATAGTTTGCTGCATCGACATTCGGCCCACCGGTAACTTTTCCGTATGATTCGCATGCTTTCGGTATATCACCTTTGCCTTCAAACGCACGGCCAAGTTCGAAAAAGAGATTTGACTTATCTTCCTGTTCAGCCTTCATGCCTGTTTGAGCAGCCTTAATGGCTTCATCCCAATTCCCCAGATTATTATTGGCAAGAGCCTGATAATAATATGCTGTCGGTTCCATGTAATTGTATTCAATAGATTTTTTTGCCATCATGGATGCTTCATTGAAGCTTTCTTTCTGTATTGCCTCACCACTTAGCCTGAGGAAATATTTTGAAGCAAGGGTCGTTGCCTTTTCAACGTTTTTATCTTCTCCTCCCAGTTCAATAACTTTATTTACTGACTCTTCCAGACCTTCTGTGTTTCCTGTTTTATTATAACATACTGCCAGGCCGTAATATGCTTTAAAATACTCAGAATTAAACTCCAGGGCAGTGTGAAAAAGACCAATGGCATCTTCATATTTTTTTTCTTTATACAAGGCATTACCTTTTGCAGTATAGCTGGTAGCGGTGTAATTCCTTGCTTTTTTTACATTTTTGGAATTCCTGGTTTTTTCAGCATAGTTTGTTGAAAGCGAAAAATATGATATAGCAGTATCATAATCTTTTGCTTTAAAAGCATCAATTCCGAGCTTCATATACAAACTGGAAATCTGGGTTTGTGCTTTGGTCATCAATCCTTCGCCTACTTCTCCAAGTTCTTCACAAATTTCTGCGCATTCCTGATAGGATTCAATAGCTGCGATGTGATTATTTTCTTTTGTTAAGCTGATCCCTTTGTTGTATGCTTCACCTGCATCATTCAGGTCTTGCGCTGTCAGGGACTGTGAAACTGTGATTAATAAAATGCTTAGTGCGATTGTCAATTTCTTCATAATACTTTTTAATTTATTTATTGATTTATGTTTAACGAACATATATTTAATTCATTGTATTTAAGGGGTGCAAAATTAATAATCTTATTCTGAAAGCCATTTTTTTACTTCTGCGGGGTTCAGCGCCGGGATGTCAAGTTTATTCTTCTTCCTGAGCCCATTCAGGTCGTTGGCCAGCTTATTAGGATTAGCCTCTTTCAGTTCTTCAACGGTTTTAAATCCTTTTTGCCTGAGGAATGGGATCCATACTGCTGGAAAGCCCAGAGCTGTAAACTCCTCATCTTTTGATTCAGTTTTCACTTGTTCCGGACGCATCTGTGGAAAGAACAAAACATCCTGTATCGATGCAGAATCGGTCATTATCATGGCAAGGCGGTCAATGCCAATTCCCAGGCCTGCGGTTGGCGGCATGCCATATTCCAATGCCTTGAGAAAATCTTCATCCAGCACCATAGATTCGGTATCACCTCTTTTTCCAAGTTCCAGCTGTTCTTCGAAGCGATTACGCTGGTCGATGGGGTCGTTCAGCTCACTAAAAGCATTGCATAATTCTTTCCCGTTGCAAATCGCTTCAAAACGTTCTACAAGGCCTTCTTTATTGCGGTGCTTTTTTGCCAGGGGCGACATCTCGATCGGATAATCCGTGATGAAGGTAGGCTGGATGAGATTTGGTTCACAACGTTCTCCAAATATCTCATCGATGAGCTTGCCCTTACCCATACTGGGATCTACCTCAACACCCAATTTTTGTGCTGTTGCCCTCAGGGCAGCTTCGTCCATATCTGATATGTCAATCCCCGTAAACTCTTTTATCACTTCATGCATGGAAACCCTTTTCCATGGCCTTTTAAAATCAATGATGTTTTCACCAACATTGACTTTTGTCGTTCCGTGGAGATCGATGGCGATCTTCTCTACCATTTCTTCCACAAGATTCATCATCCATTCATAGTCCTTATAAGCAACATAAAGTTCCATTTGGGTGAACTCCGGATTATGAAAACGGCTCATGCCTTCATTCCTGAAATCCTTACCGAACTCATAAACCCCATCATATCCGCCA
>JAIOSQ010000227.1 GCA_021107535.1 Bacteroidales bacterium
GGATCGTAACGTCCATCGCGGGAAATAAAATAGGCATCGAGACCAGTATAAGTGATCCCTTTAATATTTTTATTCAGAATTGACTTTCGAAGACTCCCACCTTCATTCAAAAGGCTATATCCTAATAAATGTACTTGTGATTGTATAGAATCAGCAGATCCTAAGACACTTGCAAACTTATTGGGTTCAACATAATCATCAGGATCGATAAATAGCAGGTATTTACCTGTTGCCCGGTCAATCCCATTGTTACGCGCCATCGATACCCCCTGGTTTTCCTGGTTGATCAAAACGATATTGGGAAATTCCAACTGTAGTGTCTCTGTTATTTCCCTGCAGTTGTCCGTCGAGCCATCGTTTACGCAAATGATCTCGTAATCACTTTGGGGAATATCTTGGTTTTCAAGACTTCGAATACACTTTTCAACGTAAGGCTCTACATTATACATTGGAATGATGATGGAGAGTTTTTTCATTGTGGGGGGCATGTAGTTTTAGAGATTAAATAATGCTTGAGTCTGGTTTTCGTTGCCGAATATATACAGACTTTTTACTTTATCCATTGGTATGCTTTCAGGAGCTTTGAAATAAAGGAAATTGCCATGTTTTGTCTCAAGGATATAACAAGGCACTTTCTCATTTTTAATTGGTGGAGGTGTACTGCTATAGATAAACTTAACCGCTTGTTGCCGAATATCAAGGTTTTTTACGGGTATAGATTCAATGGATTCAAATCTAACGTATGCCCCTTTTTCGATTTGTTTTGACAGTGTACTAATTAAAGGGATTATTAAAAAGTTGCTGATGGGCGATCGGTAAAGACTGAAATTCAATGAATCGGTAACAGAAGAGGTGATTTTAATCAAATTGTTTTCATCTATCAATTTATTTGAAAGAAACAAGTGGTGATACAAATCTGAAGGTAAAAAAATCATGTACTTCTTGCCATAATACCAACTCATGACGATATTCGACCAAAAATTGCAGTCATATTCTCCCAGTCCCGTGCTTACAAAACGGTTTAATTTCTTGTCGCGAAACTCAAAAACTTTATCTGTAGAATTTACCCATGTACGCTCATCACTGTCGAATATTGTTTTATTTTCATGCAAAGTCCGGACAACAAAAACAAATTCAACGACCATTATTATTGCAAGTATATAGGTCAAAACAACTGACCATTTCCAGTTAAATATTGGCCGGTATTTCCAAATGATTGATAACAGAACAATGATTGAGAATACTGATACCCCGAAAAAAACACGTGGCTGATAGGCACCAGCGACTAATATAAATCCAAGTGAGAAGAGTATGGAAAGTAACAGGATAATGTTTCTTTTCATTATCTCTATCAAGCCTTTTCTATTGCTGACAAACAAGATAGCCATTACAATTAGTAAGAATATCACAGCTATCATTGATGGGGCGGATGAAATAAAACCCCATATTCTTCGGAGTATCATCAGCAATATCGTGGCTTCTTCAACACCGCCCGTTTTAATACGAACCATATTTCCGGGGGCAAACAAAATGAAAATCGTACCAAGAAAAAAACCTATTACCATTGGTATAATTACCCCTCTGAACTTATTCAGGCTGAACAGGTAATAGAAAAATAATGCACCTGAAACGCCGATTGAAATTACTTCATGGGTTGCTGCAGCTAAAAATCCTGAAAGAAAGAAAATCGGGTACCATAGAAACGAAACAGGGTTTTTACTCTGTAACATTTTATTGTGAAAATACAGAAATGCGAGTACTATAACCACCGCCCATAGATAATTCAGGCTGCCAGTGAGCCATAAGAGGGTATGGTTCGGCCCGGGTAACAAGAACCATAGAATGGTTAATGTTAGAATGTAAAATGTAATCGTAATTTCCTTTCGCTTAATTCCAATCATGAGAAACACCAATAATTGCATCATCCCAAACATAAACATGTTGGCAATATTGAACCATGTCTTGTTTTCCGTCATCAGGAAGACCTGAGCAAGTCCATTAGCCAGTACCCTGCCATTGCTTAAAAAGTAATGGTTATACTGTGATTCGAAAAGATCTAATAACGAACTTACCCTTTGTCCTACTTTGTCCGGATTGTCAGTATTAATATTCTTAAAAGGAAAATCATCAATAGCCAGGTCGGTATAATGGTTGAGTAAGTAAAAACTCAACAGTGAGAGAATAAATACTAGTGATAACAGAAATTGTTTCTTCATGAAAATACTTATGAATTTAATTTTTCAGTACTCTCTTTTATAATATAAGGTGGTCTTCTTTTTTGCTCTATAAAAAGTTTTCCAAGATATTCACCCAAAATGCCAATCATAAGTAACTGGATACCTCCAATAAAAGCTACAACTATTAACAACGATGTCCATCCCTGAATGGTGTAGGAAGTGAACAGTTTCATAAAGATGGCATATATTCCGTAAAGAATTGATACAACAGCTATGATTAATCCCAATATTGTTGAAATATGCAAAGGCCGGATACTGAAACTTGTAATTCCTATCATAGCAAATTTGAACATCTTCAAGAAAGAATATTTTGTTTTTCCCCAAACTCTTTTTTCAGGAATGTACTCTAGTGCATATTGTCGGAAACCAAGCCAACGAATCATCCCTCTGTAAAAGATAGGATTCTCTTGAAAACTGCGTATTACATCCACCACTCTTCTGTCAATTAGTCTAAAATCGGCACTCCCTTGTTCAATTTCAACATGCGACAAACGGTTCATCAAATAATAAAATAGTACTGATGTTTTACGTTTGAAGTAGCTGATTTCTTCGTTGTTTTTCCTCAATGTGTAAACAATATCATAACCTTCCTGCCATTTTTTAATCATTTGCGGAATCAACTCCGGAGGATGTTGCAAATCACCATCCATAGAAATAATACAATCACCTTTAGCAAAATCGAGACCAGCTCTCAATGCATTCTGATGACCAAAGTTTCTGGAAAACGAAAGATATTTAATTCTGGGGTCAGATCGGTGAAATTGTTTTATCACTTCAAGCGTTTTGTCTGTGCTGCCGTCATCAACAAAGATAATTTCATATTTTTTTTCATTACATATCACCATACTGATACGCTCAATCAGAGAGGAAATATTTCCTTCTTCATTCATAATGGGGACCACTATGGAAATGAAATAATCTGTAATTGACTTCATAGAACAGTTATATTTTTTTTGATTTTAACACAAAACGTACAAGTAAAAAGTTTATAGGAATAACAATTGCAAATACAGGAATGGGTGCATATTGCTTTGGAATACCAAGCCAGAGAAAAAAATTCAATAGTAAAATATGTAACAGATAATTCACTCCATGACTGATCCCAAAGCCAATGCCTTTTTTTATATTTGGAATTGTTTTAAAAGTAAAATAATTGGAAAGATAGAAATTCACAATAAAACTTAATGCATAACCTATGGTATATGCGATGTTGGCTTCAAAAAAAGGTAAAAGCAAAAAGTATATTCCATAATGTAATGCCGTTGCAATAACTCCAACAATTCCAAAACGAAAAACCTCATTAAATTTTGGATTATTCCACAAGTATTTAATGTTTGCTTTTGAGAATATCAGTCGCATTAAAGTATAAGATTAGAAATATAGAAATCGCTATTTACTATAAAACTCATTGTTTAGATTACCAATGAAACTTTTATTAAAGAAATATAATATTTAACAGGATGTAAGCCCGACCTTATCCTGTGAGCCGTTATTAATACATATCAACTCATCATCCTCTTTTGGGATATCCTGATCCTCCAGGCTTCGGATGCACCTCTCCACATAGGGAGCTACATTATACATGGGGATGATAACAGATAATCGTAAAGGCATATTTGTATAGTTTGATAATTAAACTATATATCACATAAATTGCTTTTCAGAAAAGCGATTGACTCATTGCGTATGATTTCTAATTTGGCATTGACATCATTGTAATTGATCAGTTGAAAATCAGGTGTTGTATTACGAGATATAAACCTATCTGACAATCCTAATTTTGCAAGAATTGTTTTTTGCCTGGAATCTTTATCATTATCAAGTGCAATTGAATAAAAAGATTTATTGTATATAATTGAAAAAGCAGTTCCATGAAATGACGATGTTAAAACACATTCGGCATTTTCAAATAATCCCACAAATTCTTCCGGCGTTGCCGTTTGATGTCTGTTAACGATCACGTTTTTATCTACACCCATTGTCAACTCTATAACAATAGCATTTAATTGTTTTGCCACTGATTTAGCAATTCTGACCACATCATCTCTCAATTCGATAGAATATACAAGGACATATTTTTTAGCTAATTTGGGCCTTTTGCTGATTATTTTCCATTTTGACTTATCTAAAAGAAATGTGGGGTCTAATACTGTAGTTGCATCTATCTCAAAATTGTCATATATAAAATGTTTTGATTCTTCTTCCCTTACACTTATAGAATGAAAATTCTTTAATAAATCAAACATCTTTTGTTTTTGATTATCATTCAATAAATAATTAGACATACTTGCCGCATAACTTACTTTTATAGCATTTTTTTTTGTGATAAAATTGCCCCAATAGGCATCATCAAATCCCTTTGCCAACTTGATGTTCCAAATCTGATCACTCCCCATAACATAAGCATCGTAGCATTCATTAGAAGAAAAAGGACGATTACCATATTTTTTTGGAGAAAGATGTAATTTTGAATTGATGAAATTATTAAATCCTTTGCGACGTTTATATCGCCAGTAAAAACAAATTAGCCCTTCTGTAAAAAGTTTTAATTTAATAGATGCAGGCCTGTTTTTCAGGCTGGGGAAAACAGCTTGCTTTATCAAATAATCAGGGCAATAATCAATAATATCGATGTCGCACTCCAAACTTTTTATTATTTCCTGAGTAGCATAAGCCTGCAATACAGCACCATAATTTTGTGCTGAATGAAATGTTAACAATCCTACCTTCATAATTTAATGAATGTTAATAATTTCTTTATAATCATTTCTTTTGGATGCAGCTAATTTAAATTTTTCCGGAAGATTACCACATGCAATTAGCAATATGATTATTTCAGAATCAGGTATAGTAATTATATCTCTCAATTTTAAATCCTCGGTTGGACTACTACACCAATTGAGCGGACAAACCGCTATTTTGTTGAAATGCAATGCATACAATAAATTCATAGCGTACATTCCTCCATCTACAAAAGCACAGTTTCTTTCTGCTGCAACTTGATATGCCGATAAATTGGCTGTTACAATTATGAGTTTGTTTGCCAGATGTCCAAAACCCCGATTACCATTTTGTATTTCAAATGCTTTCGCAATTTATTCGCTATTCTCAATAATATGAACTCGTGATGGCTGACGGTTACATGCGGAAGGTGTATTCTGAGCTAATTCAATTGTTTTACTGATTTGTGTTAATTCTATTTTGCCTTCAAAATTTCGTACACTTTTCCTGCTTTCCGAAAACTTGTCGAATGGAGCATTATGGGATACAAAATAAACATCCCTCCTTGTTATTATTTGTTCCACAAAAGGAATGTGTTTTGCTTTTTCCAGCAAAACATCAATTTTACTTTGCAGCTCTTTATCTATCGTAAAATTAATTTCGCTATGAACACGATTATATTCTTCAATAACACCTAAAGCATGAAGAAATTGAATTTTGTTGTTATCATATTTTCTTTGATAGTTTAAACATTCATTTATCAACAGTATCATCCTGTCTTTTCCGAATCCAGGTTTCATATCTGGCATAGTCAAGCCTTTCTCTATGACATGATAAGTATGAACAATTTTGCCTATACATTTTAATTGTGTATCTTGATATAATATGTTTGTATGTTTGATAAATAATTTTTTGTCGTAAGCGTAATATTTTTCAAATTGCTTAACTATTATGTGTCTCCGATATTTGTTTAATATGCTTAAGGGGATAATTCGTCTAATCAGCTTTTTCATATCTTATGCATATTTATTTTAAATCCATTATATTAATAACAGATTTAATATTCGTAATTCTTTTTCATGTTTATCATGCAGAAGAAACTTGAATTTCCGAAATTTGTCAGCGTGTTTCCTCGAGCAATACATTGACTGAGCGATTTTTCTTTAGCTAAATCAATAAGTCGCAGTATTATCTGCAAGTCTCTTTGTTATTGATAAAAAACATTATTTTTATATTTTGCGATATAATGAGATTTAAAATAGATTATATACTTAAAAGGGTTCAATACTACATTTAGTACATAAAAAATAAATTTATTCATTTCATTCATCTCATTAAAAAAATCAATTTTAAAAATCTTGTTTACCATCCAGCTATATTTATGCGACAAGCGTATATCCATTGGTATGTATGGATAAATATATCTTATTCTGAAATTTTCTGTTTTAAAATAATGTGGTTTTAAAATGTATTCTTTAATTGTATTATTCGAAGCATTATCATGTTGTCGATATAGAACAGTTTCCTTCTCCATGAAATATAATTTATAACCCTTCTTAGTTAACTTCAATTTCGTCTGATAGTCCTCAGAAAATAAATCTTCATCAGGAAGCCCTGCATCCCAAATCGCGTCTCTATTCAAAAAAAGAGAAGGGGTAAATGGAATTTTGTCCCCAGCTAATAATAATTTATACTGTTCATGTGCTGATATTTCAGCAGAAATAATATGTGTCGGGAAACCGCCGGGATTTAATCCTAGAAAATTTTCTTTCTTAAATTCATTTTTATACACTTTATTGTAAGAATATAGAACTTTTACATCAGGATGATTTAACACATAGTCCATATTATCTTCAATGCAATTTGGTAGTAAGGCATCATCACCGGCAATAAATTTGATCCATTCACTTTTAACTGCCTTAAAGCCACGTTTGGTATTGGAAGGTATTCCGGTATTTTCAGGCACAGTTATTATCTGCGTACGCACAAAACGTTTTTCATTTTTTAAGAGCCAATCCCGGCAAACATCCAAAGTATTGTCTTTAGAGCAGTCGTCGCTGATAATTAGTTCAATATTTTGGTAAGTCTGGGCTTTGGCGCTTTCAAGCGTTTCAATTACATATTTCGCAGAGTTATAGGTGATGACTGTGATAGAGACAAGTGGGTTCTTATTGGACTGCATGAGTTTCTAAGTTTAAAAAGTGTACCAGAGCTTATTATAAATATCGATCAATTTATCAGTAAGCATATTTAAATCATGAACATTCTCAACAAATAAGCGGGATTTTTTACCAATTTCAGGAAATAAATGTTTTTCATCGATTGTTCTTTTCAAAACTTCATAAATGCTTGAAGGTTCAGCATTGATTACTGGAATATCCTCCCCGAAATTAATGTGT
>JAIOSQ010000049.1 GCA_021107535.1 Bacteroidales bacterium
AATTTCTCTTTTTAATTATTGATTATTATAACTCTGATTTTATTAGCAGCTAAGTTACATATAAAATATTAATTCATATGTATGTCAAAAAAATATTGGCCGTAATAGCCGTGGTCAGAAGATTCGGGAGGCGATCCGGGGGTGGTTTTTGTATTGGTCGGAGTAAAGATAAGGGAATTTTAAGTTTTAAATTTTAAATGTTGAATTAGGTCTAAAACCATATTCATCTCTCTATACACCGGACTCAACTATTGAATTTTAAATTATTCCTGAATTCTGAATGCATAAAACCAGGCTTCACCCTCCTGAGGCGGATCGGCAGGCAAGGATTGGCTGATAAAAGTGCCTGAAATTCAAAGTGCAATCCTGCATTTTCAATAAAAGTTTAAAACTTAAACGTCCTTGACATCATTGTTTTCGGATTACATATCCAAAAGAGCTTAGGGCTCTTATTATGAATTAGGTAATACCTTTTCAAGTTGGTTTTTGAATTTCAATTTCAAATCTTCAATATTGTTGTAGCTTGTTCTAAAATGCCCCAGATCTTTTAATTTATCCTGGAATTCTAACAGGCTTTTTATTTCATTTGTTATTTGCCCTGTATTTATTGGGGCATGTTTAAAATAGGTATAAACCAAAGGTTTCCCTGTTTTTTTAAATTGACCAAAGGCTGTTTCAAATTCCTCTAAGGTGAACTTGCCAACTTTTGTAAAGAACAGACTTATAAAAATATCTGACTGTTTAACTACATTATTGTATTCATCTTGTAAACGCGTCTTTGACATGGCATCAATAAAATCTTACCAGAGTTCAAGTTTTAAGAAGATGCCTTCTTCGTGGAGACGATTGGTCTCGCGATTTATAAATATCTCAAACTGTTCCCTGTCTTTTTTAAGCTCAGAGGAAGAGGCAAGAAATATTCTAATGGTTTTATGAATGCCCTTTCGTTCTTTGGGTGTGGAATATCCATTCAGGATATCAGTAATGGGAAGATCCTCCTCTAATTCAACATGGTAATAATCTTTATTTTTTTCTTCCAGTTTAACTAATTGTAAATAGTCCAACCAATGTTCTTTATATAACACCTCCTGCTTGATTTGCAGCTCAGGGAACGGATTATGGAGCCTCCGGAAGGTTTCCCGAATAGCATAGAGATACTTGTTACGTTCCATTTTAGTACCCATTACTTCAATATGAATATGGTTCCTGCGAAAGGCCTGATAGACTTTTGCCTGGCAAGAACCATTAGAAATATGTACACCTCTACGCCATCGATTATCGGCTTGGATATCTTTATGCATTTCGACAATAAACCGGGTTATAAATGCACCTGGTGGAAAGTCGTCATAGTTGTAGCGGAAATGCATCGATTTATTACTGTCCCATTCAAAATCTCGCTCTATATCCTCAAAAAGATCCGGAATGAAATAAATATCACGTTTGTCTAATGCAGCATAACACAAATTGAATTTTTGCATAAGGTCCAAGAGATAAACGTGCCTGGCTTTTGGAAATCGTTTGCCGGGAAGTAGTATGTGTTCCAAATCTTTTATATGCAATCGGCCTTTATTTTTATCCTTAACTATTGGATCATTAATAATTGCATAGACGCCATCCATGATCCATTGTGGATTGATCACATTGGTATCGATTAGCCGTGGGTCATCTACCTAGCTAACTACTGCACCAAGCATGCTTAGTAATTTAAGGTTGCTTTTGCGCTCGTCTGCAGGAAGGTCTTTAATAAATTCGAGATCTTCATATTCCTGAAAAGTTATGAAATCAGTTCCTTTTGCTTCTAACTTTTCCAATTCTTCTTTAACCGTAAACCAATCAGGAGGGCGTTGTTCGAAGACACCCGGCATAATATTCTTATCACTTACAATTGTTGTTATTTTCTTTTTTAAAAGATTAATGGAATCAACTGATTTAGTATCCTTACAATCTTTGATACAGGTCCTGACAAAGCCAATGATATTAGGATAATCCCGCTCAAGGCTTTTTCGATCTAAGTCATGTGGATCAAGGTCTATTTTATTAATGACCACCAACACAGGAGCCTTATTCCCTAACTGATTGACCAGTTTGAGCCAATGATTGAGTTCATTTCTTTCTCTACGGGCAATCGTAACCAATATGTATAATGTACGTTCCGAGAAAAAGAACTGGTGTGTGCTCCGCATAAATTCCTGCCCGCCAAGATCCCATATATTAAGCCGGATATCTTTGTTTTTATATGGAATCTTGAGCTGACTACGCTCTATTCCATGTGTGGTCTTTATATTTCTTTTAATCTCTCCTTCCCGAAGTAATTCGATCAAATGCGTTTTGCCATAATTGCTTTCTCCAATAAAAATGACTTTGGCTTCATTTATGGGTTGCAATGTTCCGGCTTTTTGTGCCTTTTGCCATTTGAGTATTTCATTGATTTGTTCTTCAATGGGTAACTCAAAAACTTCATCGCCTACCTTAAATTTATTGGACAACAAATCAAGGTTGATGAGGCTGGTCAGCTTTGAAATGCTCTCGGGCAGGCTGCTCAGTTGATTTTGTGTCAAATCAAGGTTGGTGAGGCTGGTCAGCTTTGAAATGCTCTCGGGCAGGCTGCTCAGTTGATTGTTTGACAACATAAGGTAGGTGAGGCTGGTCAGCATTGAAATGCTCTCTGGCAGGCTGCTCAGTTGATTGTATGACAAATTAATATCGGTGAGGCTGGTCAGCATTGAAATGCTCTCGGGCAGGCTGCTCAGTTGATTGCCTGACAAACCAAGGTCGGTGAGGCTGGTCAGCATTGAAATGC
>JAIOSQ010000010.1 GCA_021107535.1 Bacteroidales bacterium
AAACAGGCATTGAACAATTAAACAATCCTGCCATTCATCCCGACCTGGCAGAAAACTATCGGGACAGTATCACTGCCAGAGTTGATGAGTTTAAATTTAATTCTACCCTTGAATTCGTTGATGACCTGGCTAAATGGACTGATAATGATGAAGTTTTAAAACTGAAAGAAATAGACCATACAGCATTTATGGAATTGGATAGTAAAATACAATTCATTAAAAAGATGCTTGATAATGATGTCTATAAAGTATCAGTTGAGATGCCCGGAATTTTAACAGAAACAAATTCTCCTTCAACAAAAGGAAACATTGTTAGCTGGAATGTAAACACTTATTCATTTTTATTTGAAGATATTACGATGGAAGTAGAATCCAGGATAATCAATAAATGGATGTTTATACTGGCTGGAGTAATTCTGTTATCATTGATCGGGCTGATAATATTAAAATCAAGGAAATAAAAACAAAAACCAAGAAGCTTAAACCGAGTATTCTGATAATCATGTTTCTGATGATTCTCTTTGGCAACTGTACAATAAATTACCCACTGCCCATACTGAACGATGAAATCCTATTGATATTTATAAAATTGAATCATCAGGATACTCATCCTCAGGCAAACTTGTGATTCGATAGTATTACAACAAACAGGGATGCCAGCCATGCTGGCATCCCTCTATTTGAAATAGCATGAGAAAACTGATCAAAACACTAACAATGCTCCTTTTCGTAGGTGGATTGATAGCCCAAAACAATATGGAGATTACATGGCAGAATTGCTATGGGGGTAGTATGTATGAAGATCGTGCAAGTATTATTCAAACTGATTTTGGATACTTCATGTTAAGCGATACCGACTCTGAAGATGGCGATATCACGAATTATTGGGGAGAAGGGGATTTATGGCTTTCAGCCATTGATAGTGTTGGAAGCTTTTTATGGGGAAGATGTTATGGAGGCTCAAGCGTTGAATATGCTACAAATATCATTGAAGGTAATAAAGGGCATTTCTACCTAGGTGGCTGGACAGCTTCCAATGATGGTGATGTCCAGTCAGGTAATCATGGTGAATTTGACCGTTGGATCGTAAAAATTGATGCAACAGGAGAAATTATCTGGGAAAAATGCTTCGGCGGAACAGGAAGAGATTACGGTGGTATGTTGAAACTATTGTCGGATGGAAATATACTGGTTTATAGTGCAACTACCTCCAGTGATGGCGATGTACCTGTAAACTACGGGTACCTCGATGCCTGGATTACAATTATCGATCCTAAAAATGGGGATATTCTTAAGAATAAGGTTTTTGGCAATATCGACCAGAACAATATTTTTGACATCGTAGAAACCCAAGACGGTGGCTTTTTCTTTACTTCCAAAGCAATTGCGGCCACCGGTATGGTGCAGGGGTTCCCTCATGGCGGAGAGGATGTGTGGGCAGTAAAAACCGACTCAAACCTTAACATTGAGTGGCAAAAACTCTATGGTGGAAGTCATTACGATTACCAAGGCTGGGGGTTGCTGGAACTGGAGGATGGCTATATTTTTCTTGCAGGCACAGGTTCGGATGACGGGGATGTTAGCGGATTCCATGGTATTTTGGGTGACTGGGGAACAGATGATATTTGGGTAATAAGAATCGATTTTAATGGAAATATCTTTTGGGAGAAATGCCTCGGAGGATCGGACTTAGAATTTGGCTGGGAACTTTTCCAAAGCGATGATGGTGGATTTGTAATGTTTGCCCAGACTGATTCAGATGATGGTGATGTTTGGGATCTCCATACGGATTACAATAATCAAAATTATGATATTTGGATGGTGAAACTTTCGGCACAAGGTGATATTGAATGGTCAAGATGTTATGGTGGTATTGGAGAAGAAAAAGTATCTTTCGATGCCGTAATTAAAAAAGCTGAAGACGATTACGTAATTTCAGGTACAACTTATTATTATTTAAATCCATCTTGGGATGTAGGATGCAACCATATTGGAATGTGTGACCTGTGGACATTCGAGATCAAAGATTGTGATAACTACATGCCCACAACACCAACAATTCCAACCGGCCCCGATACCCTTTGCATTACTACCGATAGCATTGCTATATACAACACCATGCCCGCACCCGGGGCCTGGAGCTACGAATGGCAAATAATACCGGGTGAGGCCGGCAACATCACCGGCGATAGCACAACCGCAACCTTGCATTGGGCATCCGGCTGGGAAGGACAGGCCGAAATAAAAGTTCGTAGTTGGAACGATTGCGGCCAATCTGCCTGGTCGGAAGTAAAAACAAGCTGGGCCTATTCATGCCTGGGAATACCCGGCAACTTACTGGAAAATTACTTTCAATTATTTCCTAATCCGGCAACAACTCAAATTTGTTTCATCCTCCGGGATATGGATAATGATCCTCAATTTTCGATTATTATCTACAACATGTTTGGGATAGAGATGGATAGGATCATTTTCCCTGGCAAGCAAAAGTTTCTAAATATAGATATTTCCCAATACCCAACAGGCCTGTATGTGGCAGTATTAAAAAGGGGAAATGATGTATTGACAAGGAGAACGTTTGTGAAAAAATAATTCGGGATCATCTATGACCCCACACCGCGTCCCCCGCAACGGATTCTAAATACGAATAATATATCATATTAGTGAATAAATTAGTATTTTATACCCCACAAGCGTACTGCAAGCCTCATGCATCAAAATTTCACCCCCTCCCAAAGCTCTTTATCCATAAGGGTTTTGGAAAACGTACTCTAACAATGCAGGGGCCGTTTTGCAAAGAACATATAAAGAAGATCAAATAAGATTTTGATCGAAAATCGAATATCACCAATAGATCATAGCAATTCTTTATCCTCGAGTGAAGCCTTAATTTGCTCATGGTAATTCCAAAACTTGATTTCTATATCGTCAAGTATTTTCCTGAATTCCGGATGATCCTTAATATTATCG
>JAIOSQ010000302.1 GCA_021107535.1 Bacteroidales bacterium
CTGGCAAAAATTCACGATGCGGAAATTCATGCTGTTTCAATCTATACATCCAAAGTAGACGATATCCGGTACAGGGTGGATACCTACACTGACCAGGTTATTGAATATCTGGAAGAAGAGGGAGTTAGGTATGTGAGGACTGCCATTGAAACAAACAATCTGACCAAGGCAACCATTGGTTATGCTGAAAAGATCGATGCCAACATGATCTCAATTATGACTGAACAGGAACGGACCACTGCCAATCTCTGGCTTGGCCCATTTGCACAGCAGATGGTGAATCATTCACCATTCCCGGTGCTCAGCATCCATCCCAGGGAACTGATAAGGTCGCTTACGAGATAGACAGCTTGTTTATTGCGATAATTGAAAATTAAAAAGAGGCTGTCTATAAAGCCAAGTGTTTGATTCAGAAAGTTTGCTAACGAGGCTTGTACAGCCTGAAAAATGTGAGTTTACGTTTGTAAATGACCATTTTGAGGGCAAGCATAACGAAGGTAGCAGACTTTATGAACGAACACTATTTAGTTCCTGTTTAAGCAATTCAGGTCCTCAAAAGCAACTTTAAGTCTTTCAATAATGCTGATTTCGCCTTCACGCAACCATTTGCGCGGATCATAATACTTTTTGTTCGGTTTATCTTCCCCTTCAGGGTTGCCGATCTGGCTTTGCAGATAGTCATTGTATTTCTTTGCATATCCATGCACGCCATCCCAGAATGCCCATTGGGTGTCGGTGTCGATGTTCATCTTGATCACCCCATAAGAGATGGCCTCACGGATCTTTTCCTGGGGGGAGCCGGAACCACCATGGAAAACAAAATCCAAAGGTTTTGGGCCGGTACCATATTTTTCCTCAACATATTTCTGGGAATTGTGAAGGATGATCGGCTCGAGCTTCACATTGCCTGGTTTATAAACGCCATGAACATTCCCGAATGAAGCAGCAACGGTGAAACGATCACTGACTTCTCTCAACTGTTCATATGCATAGGCCACATCTTCCGGCTGGGTATAAAGTTTGGCGCTGTCAATATCTGTATTGTCAACACCATCTTCTTCCCCACCGGTAATGCCCAATTCAATTTCTAATGTCATGCCCAGCTTTTCCATCCTGAGGAGATATTCTTTACAAGTTGCGATATTTTCTTCCAGTGGTTCTTCAGAGAGGTCGAGCATATGGGAAGAAAACAGTGGTTTGCCATGGGCTTCGAAGAATTCTTCTCCGGCTTCCATCAGGCCGTCGATCCAGGGGAGAAGCTTGCGTGCTGCATGGTCGGTATGCAGGATCACTGCCACGCCATAATAATCGGCCATCTGATGTATATGCATGGCTCCGGAAATGGTCCCTGCAATGGCGGCTTCCATTCCGGAAACCCCTTTGCCGGCATAAAAAGCACCCCCACCGTTAGAGAATTGTATGATCACCGGTGAGTTCACGATTTTAGCTGCTTCCAGCACTGCGTTGATAGAATTACTCCCCACCACATTCACTGCCGGAATGGCAAATTCATTGGCTTTTGCGATACGGAATATTTCCTGAACATCATCGCCGGTTACTACGCCCGGACTGACTTTATCAAAGATCTTTTCTGACATGATTTTACCTGTTTAATTGTTAGCAAATTGAAGGGGCAAAGGTAAGCAAAACATGTTAGACAAAAATGATATTGTCACTGGTTGCTGGTCACTGGTCACTAGTTGCTGGTTACTGGTTGCTGGCTTCTGGCTTCTGGCTTCTGGCTTCTGGCTTCTGGCTTCTGGAAAATTATTTATTATCTTTGCACTCCAAATGAACAATGGACAATGCTGAATGTGCAATGGACAATGTTCGATTTGGCCCCGTAGTTCAATGGATAGAACGTCAGATTCCGGTTCTGAAGGTTGTGGGTTCGACTCCCGCCGGGGTCACCAAACGGGACAAGACCATTTTTTTAGGGTCTTGTCCTTTTTTATTTTCTTCGAAAGCCTTGTTATTCCTGCTAATCAGCTCAATGAATTTATTCGCATTATTGGTTCGACATTTTTTATTAGAAAATTCCATCATTTCCGGAAAAGTCGAACCAAGGATCTGTTGTTTTTGCTCTAAGGTGCTGTTTTCGAAATATATATCCAGGTTTTCCAGTAGGCTTAATCCATTGAAGAAGTTGGTTTTGTTCCGTTGGGGATCACCAATGCCAACATTGAGCTCCTGTTGAAGCTCTAAGATATCCTTTTTGTAGCGATTATTCATCTTGTGATAGTCATCGGGGGTGATCTTTCCTTCAAGCAAGAGGTCCTGTGCTTTCTGTATTCTTTTTCTTAATATCTCTATCTTATCAGAAACTTTTAGTCTGTCCTTTTGTTGTTTGCTTTGATCCTCCTTGCTCAGATCGTTTAAAATCTCTTCGTAGAGCCTTTTAACTGCCGGATTCGGCTTAATTGAGGATAAGAACCTAATATATTCCTTTTCGGCAGTATCAGTCCTGATACGATCTTTTTTGCAATGATTACAATGGTAGTATAAATACTTTCCTCCATTCCCGGAAGAAGCACTACCCGTTAGTTTATTACCACAGTGGGAGCATTTTATATGGCCTCTCATTGGGAAGAGTTCGTTTTTTGAATTTACCCTCTGCTCTTGTTTAGAAGTTCGAGACATCTGAAGCATATCCTGGACATTATAAAAAAGGTCTTCCTCGATAATGCCGTCATGAATTCCGTCGACATATTTTTCGTCTTCATCCTTGTACCTGGGGATATTTATTTTGCCAATATAAATCTTATTGGTTAGTAAGCGTGACATGTTACTTTTGCTAATATTTACCCCCTCTTGCCTCGCTATTCGAATTAGATCTGCTTGTGATTTACCACCTTGAGCAAATTCGGAAAATATCTTTTGAATGATCCTGGCCTTAGGTCCGGGAATGATTATAGGCTTATTATATTCATCTCTGGTGTTTGCATACCCAATGGGGGCATTTCTGCACCATCTGCCTTCTTTCATCGCTCTACGCATTCCTCTTATTGTATTCTGGGATCTTCTTTCGTTTTCCACTTGTGGTGCAGCCAGATTAATTGCCTGCATAAGTATATTTTCCGGTACATCATTATCTAGTGGTTGCTCGATTGATATGGGATTGACACCAAGCTTTCTGAGTGTCCGAAGCATGATGTACGAATCTTCAATATTGCGGGAGAACCGATCCCATTTAATAAACAAGAGGTAAAGATTTCCGTGTTTATGCTTTTTGACATACTCAAGGAGTTTTGTGAACTCCGGCCTGTTAAAGGTTTTGGCAGAGTAATCTTCCTTATAATGAGCAATAACTTCATAGTTATTTTCTTGACAATACCGTTGAAGCCTTTCGTGTTGATCTCTCAGACTGTAACCCTTATCTGCCTGCTCGTCTGTGGAAACTCTTGTATAAAGGATTGCCTTCTTAGTATTTGTCATCATTTTGATTTTTTATTGAAATTTCTAATTTGGCAAACATGCTAAGATGTTTAGTTAGCTCTTCTGTTTCTGCATCAGTGTATTTTACATATTCATTTTTTAATATTATTTTACATTTATTGATAGACAACATGATTTCTGTTGTTGCCAGATGCTTCTGAGGTCTTCAGTAAGCGCTGCGATATAAAATCGGTCTGAGATCTTCAGTACCATAATTATGTGCTCTAAAGTCCTAATTTGTGTTTTGTTTTAATATTCGCATAGGTTATATTTCCATCCTGAGTCTTTAACAGGATATCCTGGTATTCCTTTTTTGCAAACAGTTTAGTAATTTGGGATAAAGATTCTATTTTTTTATCTTGAGAAATTTCAATTATGTTCGGGATTCCATCTTTAAATTTAAAAGTAACCGACTGCACTTTGTCCTTCAATATTAATGCAAGTGCTTGCTGTTCAATTTCAGAAATAAATTTTATTTCTGAGAGGAAGGAGATGTACTTCCAATCACTTAATAACCGACTAAAGTATCGGATGAGAGGAAGCGAAATAAAAGCTTCATTAAATAATTCATTGTTTTCTCCAAAACCATATTGATCCCGGTATATGACTGATACTTTACCTTGTTGATCGAATAAAAACAGAATGTCCCTACGGTCTTGCAAAAACTCAAATATTGGCAGGCTGATATATGGGCGTTCTCTTTGAACAAACTCACTGTTCGAGTCTTCGAATTCATGTCGAAGTCGATCCCGGAATTCTTTTTTATTTATCCCTGATTGCTCTATTTCAAGATTGTACTGGCTGATAGCTATTTCTGCCATCTCTTCATAAGTATGATTTTTAAAGAAGTCTTTAATGGTAAAAGTTGTCATTAGCTCTTCTTTAACTTTTCTAATCTTTGGAATCGAGTAGCCAAAAGTTCGCAGATCTTCAATTATCCATAACCAGAATAATTCGAATATGTCGAAGCGATGATTCTTACTGTCTTTTTCTTCGTAGGTGAGCAGTTTTTCTCTGTACCAGTGTAATAGGACTCTTGATGTTGTTTTGAGATCTTTCTGTGTAAACTCAAGCCCCATCATGTATTCCGCCAGTTTGTATAAGGTAACCACATTGGGATTACTCAGATAATTATTTAAACTCTCCTTTATTCCAACCATAATAAAATGTTTACATTTACAAATATAGTAAATAATTTATAATTTCACAAATGTAATAAAATAAAATTTATTATCTTCTTAATTGTTATGTGAATTTTAACTTGGAAAATCGTGAAATAAAGACTTAACCCGTATATCCTTTCCAAACACTTGACCCTTTATATTAGTGCTAATTCCGGAACCAGTGGACATTTCTATTCGGGAATATTTGAACACTTCATTAAAAGAATACTGAGCAATACATCTTTCATATAAGCAGCATTACGTATATAACAGAAAGTTTTAAGGCAAATGCATTAGAATTAATACACCGTCAGAATTATAAAACATTCATTAGCATCGAACCGATCTTAGGAATGCCTATACCAGAGGAAATTTCATTTGCTGATCCTGCAATTATCGTTGCAATGACAGGCCCAGGGGCAAAACCACCAGAATTATCATGGATTAATGACTTGCAGTATCCAAATATTCATTTTAAAGACAATATTTTGAAGTACATCCAATGAGTTTTACCGAATTAATGAAAATAATGGCCATTTTTTAAAAAATTATGCTTATTCCAGATAGATTTATGAAAATAACGGGGCA